>NZ_JBHTHZ010000003.1:0-438694 GCF_042676805.1 Mucilaginibacter litoreus
CAGGATCATATTCCTTAAAGACTACCTTGCCTCCCATGCCTTTAAGTTACAAAAAATACACCTGAAACTAAAAGAAGCTGCCCTTTTGAGACAGCTTCTTTTTGTTTTATGTTTTTTCCATAATCCCATGTAAACTATTGTTAAAACATTTTTTCATATTATGAATTATTATACCTATTGAAGATCAATTAAAATTAGGCTTATGAATTCATTGCTTTATGTTATTGCCGCTATACTTATTATTGGCTGGGCAATTGGTTTTTTTGTTGCAGCAGTTGGCAGCTTTATTCATTTATTATTGGTACTGGCCATTATAGTACTTTTGTTCAGGATCATTCGCAGGCCAACCGCCGTTTAGATTCCCTCGAATCCTTAATTTATATGCTCTTATATTAAGTAAAGCAAAGATGAGAATTCCATTTACACCACAGTTGCTGGGCGACCTTATAGAAAAGGGATATACCTATATGCTGGCCAGCAGTAAATCGGATGAGCAAAATGCCGAAACCACACATATCATATTATTACCTGTACGTGAAAAGCCAAGACTTACTGATTTGCCGGAAGGTTTTGAAACATTTTACAAAATAACCCGCGAACCTTTGCAACTTGCATGTGGTATTGAGGGTGTAGTTGTAGAAGTTGAATATGCAACTCAAAATCCGTCCTTAACAGAGAGTGATGTATTTGAGGATAGCTATTTCCGGATGAGCGAGGATTTTTTTCACCAGGTACTGGATAGCATTGAAGATTATGTTGTTTTCACAACAGACAAAAACGGAGATGTAAATAGCTGGAACACCGGAGCTGGAAAGATTTTAGGTTACGCCGAAGCGGAAATTATTGGACGTAACAGTGAGATTTTTTTTACAGCCGATGACCGCGCCGAGGGGGCACCACAAACTGAATTAAATTTAGCAGCAAAAGATGGCAGGGCCATTAATGAGCGTTATCATGTACGTAAGGATGGTAGTTTATTTTGGGGCAGCGGATTGGTTTTTCCTTTATTTGATGAAGCTAACCGTCACCGTGGGTTTACAAAAATAATGCGCAATCTGCGTGAGCGTAAAGGGGCAGAAACAGAAGGATCGCCAGAATAACAAAAGCCGGTTTTGAGCCGGCTTTACTGTTTGAATATTCTGTTTATCGTTTTGTTACTTTTCTTAGTTTTAACCTCAACAACGCCATTAGCGCCGTCTTTTCCATATAGAGCAATTGCTGGTTTGTCTTTTAAAACCGTTATGCTTTCAATGTCGTTAGGGTTAATATCATTAAGAGATTTTTTCAATACCGTTTTGCCATCGACCACATAAAGTGGCTCTGGTCCTTTACTTTCCCGTAAAGTTATCCGTACGGGTTTGGAAGTTGTGTCGACTAAGGGATTAGCTTTTAATTCATTGGCAGGTACATAACCTGTCCTGGTATTTTTATCCTCATCAGGCGCAAGGGCAAAGTTAATAGGTACAGTATACTGTGTCCGTACAGCGTGTCCGTCTTGTTTACCCGGGGTCCATTTAGGAGATGCGCCCATTACCCTCAAAGCTTCGTCGTCAATATCTTTCCGTACTCCTCTTATTACTTTCAAGTTTGATAGTGCCCCATCCTCTTCTATTATAAAACCCACAATCACTCGCCCCTGAATATTGTCATTACGTGCAGACTTAGGATATTTAACACTATGTGAAACGTATTTGCTAAATGCATCCATGCCGCCCGGAAAGCTAGGAAGCTCCTGTACGGCAGAGTAAGCTGGTTCGTTTTTTGGTTGCGCTACTTGTGCCGAGCCTTTGGCAAGCGAGAAACTTACCGGAACAGTATATTGCACCCTAACTGTGTGCCCATTTTGCTTGCCGGGGATCCATCTGGGCGAGGCTTTTAAAACCCGGATGGCTTCTTCATCGGTACCGGTGCCTAATGATCTTACTACTTTAATGTCCGACAGTGAACCATCTTCCTCAACAACAAAAGTTAAAACAGAGCGGCCTTCCACTTTACTTTTTACCGCCTCGGCAGGGTATTTAATGTTTTCAGACAGATATGCTTTAAAGCCGGCCTCCCCGCCCGGAAAAGCTGGTGCATGTTCTACAGCGCTAAAGACCTGATTTTTACCATCGGGTATGGTATCGGAACTTGCAGGTAATTTATCTTTCTTGAGGTCATAACTAACAACAGCACTGCGATAGGAGGTATCATGCAGCGTGAACTCAAAAGCCTGCTCTGCTTTTTCATGAATAATATTAACCGCTTTGCTATCGCTGATAGTTGCCGATGAGAGTATCATCATCAATATAAATAATGGCGCTGATAAACCATATTTAATAAGTTTAATACGCTGCGATTTATTTTTGTGTAGCATCATGATCCGTTTTTTTAGTAAGCTATGGTTGAAAAAAGGATTAACTAAATGGTGTGTGGGGGCTTCAAAAGTTTGGCTTAGCAGCAACAAGGCATAGTCTGCCTTATTGGTGCCGGCATCAAGCGTATGCTTATCGGCTATGTATTCATGTACATACTTTATAGCATAGCGATAAAGGTAAACTATAGGGTTAAACCAGTTGATGATCATAACAGCTTCGATCACCAGTACATCGGCAGAGTGAAACTGCCTGGCATGCACCAGTTCGTGGTTATGTATCACCTCCTGTCCGTCTATACCCTCGCTAACTTTTATTTTACTAAAGAATGAATAAGATACTCCTGGCGACGGATCATTAATCACTTTACGAAGCATTACCAACTGTATAATCAGCCTTATAAACAGGCACAACACCCCAACCGTGTACAAAACCGTCAAAACCTCTCCTACCGTTACTGGATTATCTTTTATAGGGGCTATGTCTGTAACCGAGATAGCATTACTTCCGTAAATAGTATATTGCACCTTCTTAGTGATAAACAGGTCCTTTACCCAATCGCTTTGTATCAGCGGTATAAAAAAGGATAAAATGGACGACCCTACCAGGTACAGACGATTGAGCTGAAAAAAGGTCTCGCGGCGTAAAAGCAGGGTATAAAAGCCGTAAAACAGGCACAGGTAAATATTTACCAGCAGTAAGTAATGCCACCAGTTCATAGCTATTTATCTTTTAATTTTTCAATCAGTTTCATAATCTCATCAGCTTCTTTCAGATTAATTTTCTCCTTTTTTACAAAAAAGGAAAGTATCCTGTTCACGGAGTTATCAAAGTATCCGCTTAGCAGTTTTTCAGCAGCGAAGTTTTTATATTCATCTTTGCTGATCACTGGGTAGTATTCATGGCTTTTACCAAACGCGGTATGGTCAACAAAACCTTTAGTCTCCAGTATCCTTATTATGGTTGATACGGTGTTGTAAGCGGGTTTGGGTTCGGGCAATACATCTAATACATCTTTTACAAAGCCTTTTCCCAACTGCCATAATACCTGCATGATTTGTTCTTCGGCCCGGGTTAACTCTTTTATATCCATTTATTTACACTTTATTAAGTACGTTGATACTAAGGTAAATTTTAATAACCGCATATGCAACTAAATTTTTAGTTTATTTTTAAATAAACTTTATTTGTTCTGTACGGTTGTCCAAAACAACATAATCATAAATGGAAATAATTTTTCACGGCGCTGCCCGTAATGTTACCGGAAGCAAACATGTATTGCAACTTAATGATGGTACAACCGTTTTGCTGGATTGCGGTATGTTTCAGGGTCTTGGTGAGCAAACCGAAGACATGAATGAGCACTTTGGCTTTAATCCTAAAAAAATAGATTATCTGATACTTTCACACGCGCATATTGATCACTGCGGTTTAATACCACGCCTGGTTTACGAGGGCTTTGAGGGTACTATTTTTTGCACCGCAGCAACTATGGACCTGGCCCGTATCCTGCTTATGGACTCGGCCAAAATTCAGATGCAGGATGTAGAGTACAGCAACAGGCAGCGCGAAAAACGGGGGCAGCCAATGCTTGAAGCCCTTTATACCGAAGAGGATGCAATAGCTGCTATGCGCCTTTTTAAAATTGTTGATTATCATGAGGAGTACGAGATAACCCCTCGTATACGTTTTAATTTTACCGATGCAGGCCACGTACTGGGCAGTGCTGCCGTGCACATCACAGTGTTGGAAGATGGAAAAGAAACACGCATTACTTTCAGCGGTGATGTTGGCCGTTATGGCGACATGATACTGAAAAACCCGCAGACCTTTCCGCAGGCAGATTATATTTTACTGGAATCGACCTATGGCGACAGCCTGCACAAGGATATTGGCCCTATTGAAGATGCTTTGCTTGACGTTATTAAAGAAACGTGCGAGCGTAAAAAAGGGAAGGTAATTATACCTGCCTTTAGTGTTGGACGGACCCAGGAATTGTTATTTGCGCTTAACGCGCTGGAACTTCGTGGCGACCTGCCGGATGTGCCTTATTATGTGGATAGTCCGCTCTCGGAAAAAGCTACCCAGGTATTGAAAGATCATCCAGAAGAGTATAATAAGGGTGTAAAAGAGATTTTAAAGGTTGATGCTGATCCGTTTGCTTTTAAAGGCTTAAAATTCATTGAATCTACAGTTGAATCAATAGCGCTGAATGACGATACCAGGCCTTGTGTAATCATATCTTCATCAGGTATGGCTGAGGCCGGCAGAGTGAAGCATCATATCAAAAATAACATCAATAATGCTAAAAATACCATATTGATGGTGGGCTATGCCGAACCTAACTCGCTTGGCGGCCGTTTAGCCCGTGGTGAAAAGGAAGTGCACATATTTGGAGAACCTTACCAGGTGAACGCCAATGTACGGTCGATAAAAAGCATGAGCGCCCACGGCGATTATGAGGATCTGCTGCGTTTTGTATCCTGCCAGGATCCTAAAGAGGTGAAGAAGGTTTTCCTGGTACACGGCGAATATGAAGTGCAGCAACGCTTTGCCGAAACCTTAAAAGAAAAAGGCTTTACTGATATAGAGATTCCTTATCAGCACCAAAAGATAGTGTTGGAATAAGCGTAAGCTATTCTTCGTATTTCTTTTTCTTGCTGCTTTCAGGAGCTTCGGCACCTGCAACACATATCACAAACTCGCCCTTAATCGGGTGAGTTTCAAAATATGTTTTAACTTCTGCCACCGTGCCCCGAACGGTCTCCTCAAACATTTTCGTTAGCTCACGCGATACGGATAGCTGCCGGTCGGCGCCAAAATAGGTAGCCATTTCTTCCAGCGTTTTCAATAACCTGTGTGGCGACTCGTAAAGAATAATAGTACGCTCTTCTGCCGCCAGGAATTTATAGCGTGTTTGTCGGCCTTTTTTGAGAGGTAGAAAACCTTCAAAGCAAAATTTATCGGTTGGGAAGCCCGAGTTTACCAGTGCGGGCACAAAAGCGGTCGCGCCGGGCAGGCATTCAACGGCTATATTAAATTTAAGCGCTTCGCGTACCAGATAAAAGCCGGGATCTGATATGGCAGGCGTACCTGCGTCTGATATCAACGCAATGGTTTGTCCTTGAAGCAAAAACTTAATAATCTCGTTGCTTGATTGATGCTCATTATGCTGGTGATGCGCAAACACCTTATTTTGGATATCAAAGTGTTTAAGCAAGGGTGCCGAAGTGCGTGTATCTTCGGCCAGTATCAGGTCGGCCTCTTTTAATACACGAATGGCCCTGAAAGTAATATCTTCCAGATTGCCTATAGGTGTTGGCACTAAGTAAAGTTTGCCGGTGCTGTTTTGGCTCATGTTATTGTTTGTCGATAGTCCATAGCATAAATTTGGTAATGAAAGCTACTATCGTCCTTAATTCGATGCACCAGAAAAACTATCGACCATCGACTATGGACTATGGACTAATTTATATCTTTGCCTCAAAATTAAATTAAATGCTGCAAGTTAGTTATATCCGCGAAAATCGGGAGAATGTTTTGGAACGTTTGGCTGTAAAAAATTTTAAACAACCCGAATTGGTTGATGAAGTGATTGGTTTGGATGAAAAACGCCGCCAGACACAAAACCAGTTGGATAACGTTTCGTCGCAAGCTAATGCAGCAGCTAAGCAAATTGGCGAATTGATGCGTACCGGGAAAAAGGATGAAGCAGAAGCTGTTAAAGCGAACACCGGTAAGTGGAAAGAAGAGATCAAACAACTGAATGAGCAGCTAACAGTGCTTGAAGCTGATTTGCAGGATAAACTTGTGCTATTGCCTAACCTTCCGCATGCATCTGTACCTAAAGGCGTAAGCGCCGAAGATAATGAAGTGGTGCTGGAGAATGGTGACAAGCCCGAACTGGCTGCCGACGCATTACCACATTGGGAACTGGCGGCTAAATATAACCTGATTGATTTTGAATTAGGCGTTAAGATAACCGGCGCGGGTTTCCCCGTATATAAAAATAAAGGAGCCAAGCTGCAGCGCGCGCTCATCAACTTTTTTATCGACGAAGCTGAGAAAGCCGGCTATCGTGAAGTAAGCGTACCACTGATGGTAAACGAAGCATCGGGCTTTGGTACCAGCCAGTTGCCGGATAAAGAAGGTCAGATGTATTTTGTGGGTCTGGATAATCTTTACCTTATCCCCACTGCCGAAGTTCCCATTACTAATCTTTACCGGGATGTTATCCTGCAGGGCGAAGAATTGCCTGTTAAAAACTGCGGGCATACACCATGCTTCCGCCGCGAGGCTGGTTCTTATGGGGCGCACGTGCGTGGCTTGAACCGCCTGCATCAGTTTGATAAGGTAGAGATTGTGCAGGTAGCACATCCTGATAAATCCTACGAAGTGCTGGAAGAAATGAGCAACCATGTGCAGGGTTTACTGCAAAAACTTGGCTTGCCTTACCGTGTATTACGCCTTTGTGGTGGCGATATGGGTTTTGGGAGTGCACTTACTTATGATATGGAAACCTGGAGCGCCGCACAACAACGCTGGCTGGAGGTATCATCAGTATCTAATTTTGAAACTTTTCAGGCTAACCGCTTAAAGTTGCGCTTCCGCAATGCAGAAGGTAAAACACAGCTTGCGCATACCTTAAATGGCAGCGCTTTGGCACTACCACGTATTGTAGCAACCCTGCTGGAAAATAACCAGACCGAAAAAGGTATTAAAATACCTGAGGCGCTTGTGCCTTACACCCGCTTTGAGTGGATAGATTAATGAGCTTATAAAGGAGCAACAGCCTTCACTACAATATACGGAGAGAGGGCTTTACTTTCTATGGGAACCAGCTTGGTGAAAGCCTTGCCGACTACCCATATAGCTTTTACAATGCCTTTAGCTACACTGGTTTGCTCCGATTTGTTCTCCAGCCATACCGTAAATTTACCGTGGTAGTAGGTTTCTATATCTTTTAAGCCCAGCGCCTGGCAACTACTGCCCAGCAGGTTCAGGTCCATGCTGCTGATGTTGTGCTTATCGTAATTTTCTTTGTCAAAATTTTTTTGAACCCAGCCGTTAACACTTTTAAAATTGGGCAGCGTAATAAAAAGGGTACCGCCCGGTTTTAAAAACTTCAGGTGTTCATTGATGATGAATTGGGTGTCATGAAAGTGCTCTATCAACCCAAATGATAACACCATATCGTATTTATCTGCCGGCTGATAGGTAAACAGGTCGGTCTCGATGATATCTATATCGCCCGATTGCAGATCATTAGCTGCAAGAAGTTGATTGATTAATTCCGGATGTATAAAATAATCGAGCAGGGTGGTTTTTAAATGCTGATACTTTTTAAGATAAATAGAATAATAGCCTGGAAAGCCACCAAGCTCAATGGCGTTTTTAATGCCTTTTTGGGCTATCAGTTTTCCAAGTATATCGCCAAAAACGTAATTGGGCTTAATTTTAAATATAAGCCCTTTGCGTGATTCCCAAAACGATTTCCAAAAGGAGCGGTCGGTTAAATTATTGTCCATTAAATATTTACTATTTGGGCTGCCGCCTCAACCTTGTTTAAAATACGCGCCGGGTTACCAACGGCTATGCAATTATCGGGCAGGTCTTTAACCACCACAGCCCCTGCACCTATTGTTACATTGTTGCCGATGCTGATATCGCCTATAATACATACGTTTGCGCCCACATCAACGTTATTCCCTAAACGTGGACACAGGCTTAATGTGCCGTCGGCCAGTTTTTTATGCCCAATGGTTACGCCGTTACGCAGGGTGCAATTATCTCCCAAAACAGTTTTATAATTCACTACCAGGCCCTGCCCATGGTAAAATATCAAATTTTTACCTGCGACAAGTTTTCTTGGCAACTCAATACCTAAATTCCATTCTACAAAAAAGCGGTAAAACATCAGGTACGGAAAGAAAATAATCTTCAGCAGTATGTAGCGGTTAATGGCATTCACCAGCCTGAACATAACCAGCACCAGCCGTGCTTTTACATTACCACGGTTAACTTTCCAATCCTGAAATATGTAGGCAAAAAAGCTCATTCAATTTAAAAAGCATTAAACGTGATTTAGGCACGAATAAAGCAATCAAAAGTAAAATTTTTATTTTAGTATCATTATACTTGCCCCGATAAATGAAGGTTGCATTAATAAACACATCCGATGCCGGAGGGGGAGCCGCCGAAGCTTGTACACGTTTGCTTAAAGCCCTTAAGCAGCAAGGTATTGAAGCAACCATGGTTGTTCAACACAAAACGCGCGAACAAGATAGTGTGATAGGCGTTAATGACAGTTTTTGGGGCAAGTTAAGAGAGAAGTTTAATTTTCTGTGGGAACGTATACCATTCATCCTGTTTTACGAACGCGAAAAAGCCGTACGTTTCGCTTTTTCAACTGCGCCAAGTGGAACTACCATTCATAACGCAAAAGCAATTAAGGAAGCGGATATTATACACCTGCACTGGACTAACGCGGGCTTCTTATCTATCAGTGAAATAAAAAAGCTTTTAGCATTTAATAAGCCCGTAATATGGACCCTGCATGATATGTGGGCTTTTACCGGCGGCTGCCATTACTCAGGCCCGTGCAGGTATTTTGAAAATCAATGTGGTAATTGCTACTTTCTGCGTAACCCGCACGATGATGATATCTCTCATGACGGCTGGCTGCGTAAAAGCCGGATGTTTGCAGCCGCTAAAAATCTGCAGGTAGTTACCTGCAGCCACTGGCTGGGCGAACAAGCTATGAAAAGCACTTTATTAAAAGGCTTTATGGTGAAGGCGATACCTAACCCGATAGATACTGATTTTTTTGCACCTAAGCCTCAAAACAAAGCAAGGGAAAAATGGAAGATCAGCGTATCGGCCAAAATTATCCTGTTTGGCGCGGCCAATATTAACGATCGCCGCAAAGGGATTACCTTCTTGGTAGATGCTTTGCATCACCTGAAGAGCACCGCCAATGATGATAATATAGAAATTGTGATTTTTGGCAAGAATAAGCACTTTGATGTTTCAGCCCTGCCTTTCCTCGTGCATCAGTTGGGTATTATTAAATCTCCTGCAGAACTGGTTGAGATTTACAGCATGGCGGATGTTTTTGTGTCACCTGCGGTTGAAGATAACCTGCCCAATATGATTATGGAAGCGATGGCTTGCGCAACACCTGTTGTTGCTTTTGATACCGGCGGGATACCAGACCTGATAGACCACCGGGTGAATGGTTACCTGGCCAGCTTTAAATCGCCGGAGGATATGGCCAAGGGAATTAGCTTTTTACTTTCTGAAGAAAGCACAGGCTTTGCGGAAGCGGCCCGCGACAAGGTGAAGCGGGTGTTTAATAATAAAAAAGTAGCCGGTGAATATATCTCACTGTATCAATCGGCCCTAAACCATACAAGCGCATGAAGCCCGTGTTATCCGTTATTACCATTGTTTACAATAACGTTCGGGATATTGAGCGTACATTGTTATCTGTAATTCATCAAACTTACAGCCACATTGAATATGTTGTTATTGATGGCGCTTCTACCGATGGTACGCTGGATATCATCAAAAAATACGAAAGCGGTATAGCTAAACTCATCAGCGAAAAAGATAAGGGTATTTACGATGCCATGAACAAAGGGCTTGCCCTGGCAACAGGAGATTATGTAATATTCATGAATTCCGGTGATGAGTTTTATGCTCATGACACGGTAGAAAATGTTTTTGCCACTGCCGAAAATACCGACATTTATTATGGCGAAACAGAAATGGTGAATGACGCAAGAGAGAGCCTTGGCCGTAGACGCCATAAAGCCCCGGAAAAATTTACCTGGCGCAGCTTTAAATACGGTATGAGTGTTAGTCATCAGGCTATTTATATTAAACGCTCACTGGTTGAACCTTATGACCCACGTTATAAGCTCAGTGCTGATATCGACTGGATACTTAAGGCAGCAAAAAAAGCCGCCAAGATTGTGAAGGTTGATGGCTATGTAGCCAAATATCTGGTAGGGGGTATGTCAAAAGCCAGGCACCGGCAAAGCTTGATGGAACGCTTTGATATCATGAAACTTCATTACGGGTTAGTGCCAACAGTATTTAATCATGTTGTGATTGCTTTTAACCTTGGCTGGTATTGGTTGCTGAACAGAAGGACCAATGATTAATGCTTTACTATCATTTGCAAATAGTAAATCCAAAAGAAAAGGCGATGTGTACTCATCGCCTTTTCTTTTGGATTGTAATACCTTAACCTTTTTTAACTTCAGGCTGTTTCTTTTTACGCTCGGTATAAACAGCGCCACCAAGGGCTAATATCAGTAACACCGAACCCGCAAGTGAAATGTTCTCGCCGGTGTAGTAGGATGTAGGGTGGAATATAAATTCAATTTTATGGTTACCTACCGGGATAGTAGCTGCGCGCAGCAGGTAATCGGCACGATAGTATGGCTGCTCAACGCCATCTATCAGCATAGTCCATCCTTTATCGTAATAAATTTCAGAAAATACCGCTACCTGGTTGGCGGTAGAGCCTGTTTGGTAAGTTAAATGCTCCGGTGTGTAACTGGTAAGCTTAATAGTAGCATTGGCATCGTAACCTAATGGTTTTGCCTCCACCAGCTTTTTGTAGCGCTCATCTATCATCGCCTCATCTTTAGGAGAAAAGCTGCTGATCGCGACCATCTCTTCATCGGCATCTTTTACATACTTTACGCTTTTTACAAACCATGCATTACCACAGGCGGTTGAGTTGGCACGCATGCTGGCAGCACCGGTTTTAGGGTCTGGAGTAATAATGTATTTGGTGTTCAGCATATCCAGTACATCCTGGTTGATGCTTTTGGTAAACTGGTTTTCCATCAGCTCGTCAAAACGGCGAAGCCTTGCAGAGTGGAAGCCACCTACCGTTTTATAAAAATAAGACGAGTGTGAATCGCGGAATGGATCCTGAAGGGTAAGGTCCATTACCCTGAAATTCGGGTCTTTGTCGCGCATAATAAACTCATCTATCTCACGCGGTACATAAGCTTGGTCAATCAGGCTTCGGTCAACAAAGGTGTCGTCTTTCAGGTAACGTTTGTCAACGCTCCACATATCTATCAAAACAATACCCATAAAGGCAATAGCAGCAAATGTGGTATTGATTTTTTGCTTGATCAGGATATAGATCAGGCCGAATGCCAATGCGATAAAAATCAGTGTACGGATAGCGTCCTGCCTTTCCAGTGCCTGGCGGTCTTCAATGAGTGCGTTGGCAACAGAATTTGCCATACCGGTATCGCCTCTGAATGCCTGGGAAAGCGCATTTACAAAATTTTGATGTTCGGTAGATTTAAAGCTCAAGAAAATACCAGGCAATATGATCATTAATAAGGTTAGCCCACCGCTGATGTAAAATGCCAGTTTGGTTTTGTCCCAGATATACTTTTTATCAGGATTGATATATACCTCATTAAGTGCCAGGAAAGCAAGTACGGGAAAGCATAATGACGCGATAACCAGTGTCGACTCAACTGCACGGAATTTATTGTAAAGCGGGAAATAGTTAAAAAACAAATCTGAAAGGAATGGCAGGTTTTTACCGAACGATAAAAATACGCTTAACAAAACAGCGCCTAACAACCACCATTTGATACGGTTTTTAACAATAATTAAACCCAGCACAAATAGAAAGAACACTATAGCTCCAAAATACCATGGCCCACTGGTGCTTGGTTTGTTCCCCCAGTATAAAGGTATCTGGCTGGCAAACTGTTGTGCTTGTCCGGCGTCTACGCCTTTTTCCATCAAAGCTTTCGCCACCTTTGAATCTTGCCCGGCTGTAGTACCAGAGCCGCCGCCATAAGCATTAGGGATAAAGAAGGTAAACACTTCTGTTACACCCTGGCTCCAGTTGTAGGCATAATCTTTATCAAGACCGGTGCTTGCCTCGGTTTTTTCACTTTTTAAATTCGGTTGCCCGCGTATGGTGTACTTACTGTATTCATAGGTAGTCCATAAACTGCCGGCGTTAACCAGCACGGCTAAAATGGTACCGGCAAACAAGTAAGCTATGGCTTTAAAAAACGGCCTGTTTGCTTTGGTTTTTATAGCGTGATAAAGCTCTATGAACACTAAAATAATGATTGCCAGTAACAAATAGTAGGTCATTTGCACGTGGTTGGAGCGTATCTCCATGGCCAGGAAAAAAGCAGTTAAAGCAGACCCTAAAATATAGCGGCCGCGCAGTGTCATGATTATACCTGCAACTATAGGGGCAAAAAAAGCAATGGCGTAAGCCTGGTTGGCGTGGCCGGCCTCAATATATATAAAGTTATATGACGAAAAAGCAAATGCAATTGCACCTGCTGCTGCCAGCCAGCGGTTTAAATTTAAAGTGCAAAATAGCAGGTAAGCACCAAACAGATATAATAAAACGGTATCAACCGGATTTGGAAAGATGACTTTTAAGCCATCAATAACGTAAGTAGTAAGGTTTTTTCCATATTTAGCCCATATCTGGTAACTTGGCATACCGCCAAACATCTGGTTGGTCCATAATGGTGCATGACCAGTTTTTTCCTTAACATCCATTATTTCTTTTTGCATGGCCTTGGCCTGCAAAACGTCGCTCTGGTACAAAACTTTACCTTGTAAAATTGGGCTAAGGAAATAGGCATAAGTTAGTACAAAGAAAATGGCCGCAACTATAAGATGCCCGCTATTACGCTTGATCCAGTTATTCATTTAAACTCTTTTAGGGAATAATATAATGTTAAAATCTTCCAAAAATAAAAATTTGGCCGAGATTAAAGCGATAAGTTTTTAACAGATCAGCAGTTATGCGGCTGGTCGCGAAAATAAAAGAAAAGAAAAACCATGAACAGGATGCTGGCCACATAAATAATTCCATTAAGCCAGGTATACTCATCAGGGTTGCGGCGAATGGTATAAACGTTGTACAGCGCAAGAACGGCAACAACTCCCCAAAAGTAATTATTAACCGTATTGCAGCCGGTAAAAATTTGAATAAGTACAGCCAGTACAATACAGTTAGTAATAATTAAAAGTACTGTTGGTGGCGTGTTATTGTGGTTGCGCCTGCGTTTATATATTCCCTCGGGCAGCATAGACTATTTAATTTCCTCGTAATCTACAAATTCTCCTTCAGTGTCTGGGACAGAATTTTTTTTAGGCTCGGGCATGTGATCGATACGGACCTTACCATCTGGCTGGCGCTGCTGATAATTTTGTTGCTGGCGAGCCTGTTCCTGCGCTTTGTTAACTACGTTTTGAAACAGCATCGGCAAAAATATACGCACCAGGCTACGGATGATATATAAAGCACAGATTGATATGATCAGGAAACGAATTAATATCATTTTTAAATTTTTGTATTACAAATATAAACATATAACGAATTATTTGTTTGGATAGTTTACCGGCCCGGTATCACCCGGGCAAGTGAAGAGACTGAGAATGGGCGAATAGGACCTTGTTAGATAGTGATCCAGTTGAACATAAAAAGATTTTTCAATTCATTCAAGCGATAGTTCCTCTTAATGCCTCCTTCAGATTTCAGTTAAACCATCTATACATCTGCTCATTTGCATATTTGCAAATCAACTAAACTTCTCTTCCATCATTTTTTCAAGCGCAAACATTTCGTCGCGCAGTTTGGCTGCAAGCAGGAAGTCCATGTTTTTGGCAGCGGCAACCATATCCTTGCGTGTATTTTCTATTGATTTTTTCAAATCGGCTTTGGTCATGTACTGCACAATCGGGTCGGCAGCCAGAGTTGCAACCTCAGTTTCCACATAAGCCTGTTGTACACCGCTTTTAAAGTCAACAACCGATGTCTGCTCCATGATCTCGGATTTTGTTTTGCCCACTGTTTTAGGCACAATGCCATGCTCTTCGTTGTATTTGATCTGTTTCTCACGGCGGCGGGCAGTTTCTTCAATAGTGATCTGCATCGATTCGGTTATCGTATCGGCATACATAATTACCCGGCCCCTGTCATTACGGGCGGCCCGGCCTATCGTCTGAATCAGTGAGCGCTCCGACCGAAGGAATCCTTCTTTATCAGCATCCAGGATGGCTACCAGTGAAACTTCGGGCAGGTCAAGACCTTCCCGTAGTAGGTTGATACCTATCAGTACGTCAAATTCGCCGAGGCGTAGCCCGCGCAGTATTTCCACCCGCTGCAGGGTTTTGACTTCCGAGTGTATATAACGGCATTTTATACCAAGCCTATCCATGTACTTGGCAAGTTCCTCAGCCATGCGCTTGGTGAGGGTGGTAACCAGTACACGGTCACCGGCCTTTATGGTTTTGTCTACTTCGTCCAGCAGGTCGTCTACCTGGTTAATAACCGGGCGAACGTCAATCAGCGGATCCAACAGCCCGGTAGGGCGTATAACCTGTTCAACCACTACACCGCCAGATTTTTCCAGTTCAAAATCTGCAGGGGTAGCGCTCACATAAATGGTTTGCGGCGCCAAACGCTCAAATTCCTGAAAATTAAGCGGGCGGTTATCCATTGCTGCAGGCAGACGGAAACCATAATCAACCAATGATATTTTTCGTGATCTGTCGCCACCGTACATCGCACGTATCTGCGGTACGGTAACGTGGCTCTCATCTATCACCATCAGGTAATCTTCCGGGAAATAATCCAGCAGGCAGAACGGGCGCATGCCAGGCTGGCGGCCATCAAAAAAGCGGGAGTAGTTTTCAATGCCGCTGCAATAGCCCAGTTCGCGTATCATCTCCAGGTCGTAATTAACCCTTTCCTCTAATCGCTTGGCTTCAATAAAGCGCTGATCATCTATAAACTGCTTTTTCCGCACTTCCAGCTCTTCCTGTATAGCCCAGATAGATTGCTGAAAACGCTGTCGTGGCGCAACATATAAGTTGGCCGGGTAAACCACCATGTGTGTGGTTTTCTCGATGGTTTTCCCGGTGGTAATATCAAACGAGCTTAGTTCTTCAATATCATCCCCAAAAAAAGATATCCGGTAGGCATAATCCAGGTAAGGCGGAAAGATATCAACCGTATCACCTTTAACCCGAAAGGTTCCACGCTTAAAATCGGCAGTGGTACGCGCGTATAGTATTTCAACTAAACGGTGTAAAAAAGCGTTGCGGCTAATGCGGGTACCAACGGCAAACTTAAATACCGAAGCTGCAAAGTCTTCGGGGTTGCCCATACCATATATACAGGAGATGGAGGATACTACAATTACATCACGGCGTCCGCTCATTAAGGCCGATGTTGTGCGCAATCGCAGTTTCTCTATTTCCTCGTTTATCTGGAGGTCTTTTTCTATATAAGTATTGGATGAGGGGATAAAAGCCTCGGGCTGATAATAGTCGTAATAAGAAACAAAGTAGTTTACGGCATTGTCCGGAAAGAACTGCTTAAACTCACCATACAGCTGTGCAGCTAATGTTTTATTATGGCTTAATATTAATGTTGGTTTTTGTGTTTGTTCAATAACATTGGCAATGGTAAAGGTTTTACCAGAGCCGGTAACACCCAGCAGGGTTTGGAAAGGATCGCCGTTGTTTACCCCTTCAACCAGTTGTTTAATAGCATTAGGCTGGTCGCCGGTAGGTACGTATTGAGAGGTTATTTTAAAATCCATGCGTTTAACAAAAATACGGATTAAACAATTAGTAAATCAGCAGTTAGCAATTAGTGATAACGATTTTGACTGTGCAATGTTCGTTGCGTTTAATGACAACGGTATGTCAGCAGGGGTTGACTACCCTTCAATTAACCTCTCGAGAGGAAAGGACTTTAAAAACTTCCTTTTCATTGAAAAAACTTGAATCTCCACTCTTTGTGTAGCAGAGAGGAGAGGGGGATAAGTCGACTAATTAACATTGAAATACTTATCTTTAAACCATGCCTTCAACACAGCCGTTTATACTCAACAAAACTAACAGCATCGCTAACCAGTTCCTGGCTGAGTTACGCGATGTAAACATTCAGCAGGATAAGTTTCGCTTTCGGCAGAACCAGGAGCGGCTTGGTGGTATTTTAGCGTATGAAATCAGTAAAACTTTAAAGTATACCCCCGCAGATGTACAAACGCCCCTGGGTATTGCTAACGTAAACCTGCCGGTAGAACAGCCGGTAATTGCTGTAATTATGCGTGCAGGTTTGCCCTTTCACCAGGGCTTCATGAACTTTTTCGACCGTTCGCCGGCTGCATTTATAACAGCCTTTCGGAAGGTGAAAAAAAGCGGTGATTTTACTATTCAATTGAACCACATCTCCAGTCCAGACCTTGACGACAAAGTAGTGATTATGTGCGATACCATGTTGGCTACCGGGCAAAGCGTTGTGATGGTATGTAAGGAGTTAATAGCACAGTATAACATTAAGGCCCTGCATATTGCAGCAGTTATTGCCAGTACAGAAGGTATTGCCCACGTACGTGCCAACCTGCCAAAAGCGCAAATATGGACCTGCGCCGTAGATGAGGAAATGACCAGCAAAGCTTATATAGTACCGGGCTTAGGTGATGCTGGCGATCTGGCGTTTGGTGAGAAAGCTTAATAAGATTTAAGATGCACGATTTTAGATTTACGATTTGGTAATGGTACCTTTGCCTTATGCCACAATCTGAAATTGTAAATCGTGATTCTAAAATCTACAAGCATATTTTCTTCGACCTTGACCATACCATCTGGGATTTTGATAAAAATGCCGAAGAAACACTGCATGAACTTTACGGCGTTTACAAACTCAGGGGGGTTGGCCTGCACTCGGCCGATCTGTTTATTGAAACTTATACACGAAACAACCATAAGCTATGGGCGCAATATCATTTGGGTGAGATAACCAAGCTGGAGCTTCGCGACGCCCGGTTTAAAACTACTTTTATGGAACTTGGCCTGCATCCCGATTTGATACCCGCCGATTTTGAGGATGCTTATGTAAATCTTTGCCCCACAAAAACCAATCTCTTTCCTCACGCGCATGAAACGCTGGCCTATCTAAAGGGTAAGTACACACTGCATTTGATATCCAACGGGTTCAAAGATTCGTCGCAGCTAAAGATCAATGGCTGTAATCTGGGTGAGTATTTCGCAAACATCATCATATCTGAAGATGTGGGTGTTAACAAGCCAGATCCGCAGATATTTCGTCATGCTATTGAGCTTGCAGGCGGTACTATCGAAGAGAGCGTTATGATAGGCGATAGTATAGAGGCCGACATCAGGGGCGCCATGGGTGTTGGTATGGATGCCATATATTTTAACCCTTTCCATTTAGATAAACCCGCTGATGTTACTTTGCAGATACATCATCTGAAAGAGTTGACGCAGATTCTATAGGAGACTTTAGTTTGGCGTACTATAATAAGATGAATTGGTCAACAAGAAAAACGTTAGACCCCCTTGGATCAACAACGATTAGGAGATTGCTTTTCCTAATGAGGTTTTTTAAAGAGTGCTCGGACAACCTTAACGCAACCTTCCTTAATGCGGCATTGGCAGATTGCGGGTAGCACAGGCACTGCTTTACTACTACCTTCCATAGCAAGCTGGCGCAGCCGCGACTTTTCTTTTTCGTTCTTTTTCTTTTGAGAGAAAAGAAAAAGAACCTCCACTAACGATGATATTGACTATTGCCTTTCCTAACGAAGAGCAAATGAATAGATGCTTATCAGCGATTTAGCATAACAGATAAATAGATAACAGATTGAGCAGTAAGATATAAAGTCGATCCCTTTTCTTATCTTTAATACATGAACACCGCAAAAGAGCGCCGGGCTATTGACGAAGCACTGAACAATTATCGCAGTATGCTTGATACCATAAACGACGAGCAGTTTACTCAAACTCCATCAGGCGGAGGCTGGAGCTATGCCGAGGTTTATGATCACATATTGAGATCTACACTTGGCGCCAGCATTGCGCTTGAACGTTGCACGCATAATAACGGCCAATCTGCAAAGGGAGGGCTTACCCTTATGGGGCGGTACATGCTGCTGATGGGTAGTTTTCCGCCATTTAAAACCAAGGCACCCGCCGAACTGGAAGACAGCGTGAAAAAGATCGATAAGGAAGAAGCCAGAAACCTTATTATTAAGTCGCGCAAGCGGATTGATGGTATAACTGATAAAATTAAAGATGCTTTGCCGTACGCTCGCTACAAACACCCGCGCATGGGAATGTTAAATGCGGGGCAATGGTTAAAGTTTATCCGCATACATTTGGAGCATCATTTGAAACAATTAAACCGGATAACGAAAAGACTTTAAATTTTAACTATTCATATGTCTTTTCACAATCGGTTGCGCTTTGTTAGTTGTTTTTTATACTTAATATCATTAACTCAAAATGCTTTTTGTACTGAACTTGACTGCATCAAATCATTTTGGTGTTTGATAGGTGGATGTTTCAGCTTTTTATTGGGAGGTGCAGCTATAACATGGTTTGCTAATCCTTTGATATTTCTTTCGTGGTATTATTTAAATAAAAACATCAAAGCGTCTTTATATATAAGTTTTGCCGCTTCAGTTATGTGCTTGTCATTCTTGTTGTTCTTCAAACGAGTGATGATAAATGAAGCTGGTCAATATAGTATAATTATTTTTAATGGTTTTGGCTATTGGCTTTGGGTTACAAGTGCGCTAACAATGGTTATTGGGATTTTATTTACTCATATTAGTGTAAGAAGTCAATAAAATAAATAATCTACACTTACAAGTCGCATACCTTTCATTACATTTTCATAATCGCGTTATACTTTTATCAAAATGTTGTTTTTGCTCGATGTAAAGAGAGTAAAAAAATATTTGCTGTTAGGGCGTAACCTTTTACATTTAATGCAGTCTTAACATTATAATAACTTGATTGCCCGATATTTGTATAAAATAAGGAAAGATGAATTTTGAATTTGCTTACTTGTTTGTAATAGGATTACTGGTTTTGCTCGGTGCATTCTATCTAAGCCCTTACGAACTAAAGGTTAATGAAGACGACGAGGAAGAAAAATCTTTCTGAACCGCCACCCGCAAACCAGCGTTTATGAATTTTAGGCCACGTAATTTTTAATGGCAAAACGCGAAGTAGATATAGTTATCATATCTGATGTGCACCTTGGCACATATGGCTGTCACGCCAAAGAACTCCTTAAATATCTTAAAAGTATAAAGCCAAAAATGCTTATCCTGAACGGGGATATCATTGATATTTGGCAATTCAGCAAATCATACTGGCCAGAAACCCACATGAAAGTAGTGCGCCGTATTTTAAAATTTGTTACCGATGGTGTACCGGTATATTACCTTACCGGTAACCACGACGAGATGCTGCGCAAATTTACAGATTTTAACCTGGGCACTTTTCAGTTGCTGGATAAAATAGTGCTGAATATTGACGGCCGAAAAGCATGGATTTTTCATGGTGATGTATTTGATGTTACCATGCAGCACTCTAAATGGCTGGCAAAGCTGGGCGCTGTGGGCTATGATACTTTGATACTGATCAACAGCTTTACCAATTGGTTACTTACCAAAATGGGCAAACCTAAAATGAGCTTTTCGCAAAAAGTAAAGGCCAGGTTTAAAGATGCTGTTAAGTTTATTAACCAGTTTGAGCAAACGGCTGCCGATCTGGCCGTTGAAAAAGCTTACAGTTATGTTATCTGTGGGCATATTCACCATGCGGAGATACGCCAGATACAATCGACCGAAAAAAATGGTTCGGTGCTTTACCTTAACAGCGGCGATTGGGTGGAAAGCCTTACCGCTTTAGAATATCACAACCGTGAGTGGCGTATTTTTAAATACAACCCCGACGACTTTAAGCAGGAAACCGAGGACGATGACCATACCGACGCGGAAGACCTTGATGCCAAGTTGGACGTACGTGTACTGTTAGAAAGATTTAAGCAGGAAACGCATTAATACTTTGTACTGATAAAAAGTGGTTTCCATTTCTGCTTATACTTTTCTTTATTAAATTGCCCGCAATTCTACACCATGAAAATATTGTTCGGTATACAGGGTACAGGTAACGGCCATATCAGTCGTGCCCGTGAAATTGTACCCCTGCTGCAGCAATATGGCGAAGTTGATTTGTTGGTAAGCGGCACCGAGGCCGAGGTCAGCCTTTCGCAACCTCTTCAATATAAATTTCATGGTTTCAGCTTTGTGTTTGGTAAAAATGGCGGGGTTGATAACTGGGCAACATTCAGGATCATGAACCTGCGGCAGCTATGGAAGGATATGCATAGCCTCCCGTTGAATAATTATGACCTGATCATTAATGATTTTGAACCTGTTAGCGCCTGGGCCTGCCGGTTGCAAAAAGTACCATCAGTATCTTTAAGTCACCAATGCTCCTTTGTATCGCCTAAAACGCCACGTCCTAAAAAGTGGAATTATGCCGAGTGGCTTTTTAAATATTATTCGCCTACAACTCATCATATCGGGTTTCACTTTGAGCGTTATGATGATTTTATCCATACGCCTGTTATCCGCAGCGATATCCGTAAGATGGAAACATCGAATAAGGGCCATTACGCGGTTTACCTGCCGGCCTATAGCGATAGAACACTGGTGAAGTACCTTGGGCAGGCAAAAGATGCCGAGTGGCAGGTATTCAGTAAACGTCAGAAAACGCCATTTCGCGAAGGGAATGTGCATATTTTCCCGGTAAACAATGAGGCTTTTAACGCCAGTTTGGCAAGTTGTACCGGGTTGCTTACCGGCGGCGGCTTTGAAGGCCCGGCCGAGGCGCTGTTCTTAGGAAAAAAGGTATTGATGATCCCCATGAAAGGGCAGTATGAACAGCAGTGCAACGCGTTATCTGCCTCAAGATTAGGGGTAGAAGTTATCCCTACCATTAACCAGGATTTTTTACCCCGTATAAGTAACTGGCTTGCCGATGATAAACGCATAGCCGTTGATTTTCCGGATGAAACCGCACAGATAGTGGATAATATGATAAAGCAATACGCACGTAAATAAGCAATTGCATAGTAAGCACTTTTTGTACTAATTTTGCGGGTTCAGGGCCATCCGTTATTATGATCAACATTTTTAGGGCATTTAATCCGCTTAATATTTTATGGTTGGCCATCCTGGTTTTTATACTTCGCCTGGGTTACATTGTTGAAGCACCCGATAAATTACAATTTGTATTCGTTGAGCCCTTTGCCCGGCTCCTGGTCCCAGTAGCTTATGAATATGCTTTTTCGCCGATAGAAAATGTATGTATTGCGGCCGTTTTGGTGTTAGGGCAGGCCGTTTTACTGAATTACCTTGTAAATAAATACAATCTTTTAGGCCGGGCTACTTTTTTACCCTCATTGATGTATGTTACGCTCTCGTCGCTTTTTCCACCATTCATGGTATTAAGCGCACCACTGATATGTAACTTTTTGATCATATGGATGCTGTTTAAATTATTCAGCTTTTATAAAGGCGAAGATGCTAAATCTGCAGCGTATGATCTGGGGATGATTACAGCATTGGGGTCTATCATTTATCTGCCTTATGTCTATCTGTTTTTAGCTATATGGATAGCCCTGATTATTTTCAGGCCGTTTAACTGGCGCGAATGGATTTCAGGTGTATTGGGTTATTTTACCGTGTTTTTCTTTTTTGGCGTATATTATTATTTAAATAACCGGTTAGGCAGTTTTTATAATATTTGGGCGCCGCTTGGCTCAAAATTTCCAAACAGCATCAGCATCAACAATTACAATTATTTGGTACTCATACCTGTAATTATTGCGCTGATTTTGTTTGTATTTACCTTTCAGCAAAACTATTACAAAAGCTATGTACAGGTGCGTAAGTCGTTCCAGTTGCTGTTATTTGTTTTTTTACTGGGTGGAGTGTCTTTCTACGTTAAAGGCCGCTTTAACCTTAATCATTTTGTGCTTTGTATAATACCTGCTGCTGTGTTTTTATCTTACTATTTTGCTTATGCAAGCCGTAAGTGGTTTTACGAGAGCTTATATTTATTGCTGCTTATCAGTATCATATATTTTCAGTTTAACACTTTTTAACTTTTACATTCGTTCATATTTAAGCGGTTATATTAGCTTTGTAACATGAAATTTGGAGTAGTAATTTTTCCGGGCTCTAACTGTGATGAAGATATCATCCACGTTCTTGAAAATGTAATGGGCCAGCAGGTAGTGCGGTTATGGCATAAAGACCATGATTTGCAGGGTGCTGACTTTATTGTGTTACCCGGTGGGTTTTCTTTTGGCGATTACCTTCGCTCTGGTGCTATTGCGCGCTTTTCGCCTATTATGCAAGAGGTTATACAGTTTGCGGCAAAGGGCGGTAAGGTACTGGGTATTTGCAACGGTTTCCAGATACTTACAGAGGCAGGCCTTTTACCAGGCGCATTGCTGCATAATAAAAACCGTAAGTTTATTTGCCGTAATATTTATTTAAAACCTCAAACACAAAACTCGTTGGTTACACAGTCGCTTGATCCTCAGCAGGCTTTAAAAATACCTATTGCCCATGGCGAGGGGAATTATTTTGCAGATGCCGATGTGCTGAAAGCGATCAATGATAACGACCAGGTGTTGTTCCGTTATTCGGATGAATCAGGCAACTTCACAGATGAAAGTAACCCAAATGGTTCTATTGAAAACATAGCCGGTGTTACCAACATCAGCCGTAATGTTTTTGGGTTTATGCCTCATCCTGAGCGTGCTGCAGAAGGTATAGTAGGTAATCAGGATGGCCTGGCCATTTTTGAATCAATATTATCACTGGCTAAAGCCTGATGTTGAACCTGGTTGTTGATATTGGCAATACCTTAACAAAATTTGCCGTTTTTAATAACGACAACCTGCTTAAGGCCGAACAATATGAACACGCCGGCACAGAGGTTTTACAGGGTATTTTAGAGGAGTACCAGATAGCCCGTGCAATTATATCATCAGTAAAAAGCGAAAAACCCGGGTGGCAACAATATCTGGAGGGCAAGCTTAATGTGTTGCAATTTAACAGCAGTATAAGCACAAACATACATAACCATTATAAAACACCGGCCACACTGGGCGCCGACAGGCTGGCAGCAGTAACCGGAGCGTACAATTTGTACCCCCGGGAAAACAACCTTATTATAGGTGGGGGTACCTGCATTACCTATGATTTTGTTGATGCAGGGGCAAATTATTTTGGAGGCAGTATATCACCTGGGTTAAATATGCGTTATAAAGCGGTTAACCATTATACCGCAGCGTTACCTTTACTAACAGTTGATGGTAGCTTTACCGCCACTTATGGGCATGATACAGCTTCATCCATACGGTCGGGGATACAAAACGGTATTAAATATGAGTTGCTGGGGTTCATAAACGAATATGTAAAACTGACATCAGGGTACAACATTATACTGCACGGGGGCGACAGTATTTTTTTTGATACTCTATTGAAAAATAGCATCTTTGCGCCCTATGTTAAAATTGAACCATATCTGGTTCTAAGAGGATTAAACGTAGCGATACAAAAGTATAATGACTAAATATTTAAGGTTCATACCGATACTGTTCTTATTAAGCGCAATTACAGTTAACCTAAAAGCGCAATCTACGGCTACTACAAGTTCTCCGTACTCTCGCTATGGTCTCGGTGATATTAATCCTATGCTGCTGCCACAGAATAAAGCGATGGGCGGTATAAGCACAGGTATCAATCGTATATATGGTTTCAATAACCTTAATCCATTAAATCCTGCATCATACGGCAGTATCAACTTAACTACTATTGATATCGGGGTTTATGGTAATTTCAACACCCTCCAAAAATCAGGGCAGTCATCTCAAACCAACTCAAGCTTCAGGCTAAGTCATATTGCTTTTGGTATACCTGTAAGTAAACGATCGGCGCTAACTTTTGGTTTAATGCCATACAGTGAACTTGGTTACAGTTACAAGCAGATTTCTGATAATTTCGGCACAGGTTTACCTGCCGATACAAACGCTGTTAATTACATTTATGCAGGCGATGGTGGCTTAACGCGGTTTTGGTTAGGATACGGCTTTGGTATTGGCAGCCATATTTTCATTGGTGCTAATGCTTCATACATATTTGGAAACCTCAAGGAGTCTCAGTCCACAGAATTGCCATCGCTTTCCGGAGTATTGAACTCCCGGATAGAAGAAAGCAACAGTATCAAGGGCTTTAATTATGACTACGGAATTCAGTACGTTGCAGATCTGTCGCAAAAGAAACATTTAACCTTTGGTTACGCAGGTTCAGCAGGTACAAAACTTAATAGTACCAACAGCTATATTGTAAGTAGCTATACTACAACCAACACAGGCGACGAGAACCCCGCGACAGACAGTTTGGTGAACATACAGCAGCCATCTGCCAAAGTTCAGTTACCTATGAGCAACCGTTTTGGTATATCTTATCAAAATGATGGTAAATTTTTAATAGGCGCAGATTATACCATGACAAAGTGGTCTAACTTAACAGTTGCAGGTACTAATAAAGGATTAAAGGATAGCCGCACAATTAATGTAGGCGGGCAATTTACTCCTAACATCAATTCCTTATCAAACTATTTTGCATCGGTTGATTATCGCTTAGGATTTGTTTACGACAAAACCTACATGAACATTAACAATACCGACATAAAAAGATATGCCGCTACCTTTGGCGTAGGCTTACCCTTAAGGGCCAATAACCTGAGCTTTTATAAGATAAATATAGGTGCAGAGATTGGCCGCCGCGGAACATTAGTTAACGGATTGGTTAAAGAAAATTATGTTAACGTGCATTTGTCATTTACGCTTAACGATAAATGGTTCCAGAAATACAGGTTTGATTAATATTGAATAATGCGGATCAGGCTGAAACAACATTATGTTTTATTAGCGCTTTTTACAGGTATGCTGATAAGCGCCTGTGAAAACGACATTAACAAGGTTAAGGCTATTGCTGCAGCTGATGCTACCAAACCTATACAACGCACTACCGGTGTAGACATGATTTTTAGCGACTCGGGCGTTGTTAAAGCCAGGCTGATTACCCCTTTGCTTATACAATACGACTTTAAAGACTCCTCTTATCAGCAAATGCCTAAAGGCGTTAAAGTGCTGATATATAATCCCAATTTAAAGGTTGACGGGACTGTAATTGCCGACACCGGTTACAATTACGACAAAACGCAGATCATTAAATTTAAAAAAAACGTTGTAGCTACTAACGACGAGGGAACTACCTATAAATCTGAGGAGTTGATCTGGGACAGGGCTAAAAAGCAAATATATTCTACTAAGAATGTTTTGATGACCAAAGTTACCGGCGACCAGATGACAGGAACAAGCTTTACGAGCGACGATCATCTTAAAAATCCGGTATTTCAAAATTCAACAGCTATCATCCATGTGGATGATAGTCTTACACAATAAACCTCAAATAATTACGTAATTTTTGTGCTGTACAATTTTAGTAAAAATTGTATCTTGCGCCTCTTTTTGAGAATATAAATATATATAGTACAGTTGATATGGGTATCATGAGTTATTTGCGGGATAGGATGGGAAAAATTCTCGCAATTTTTATTGGTGTAGCACTTTTGGCATTTATTGCTGGTGAAGTGATACATTCTGGCAGCTCTTTTTTCAGAGGTAACGTGACAGATGTGGCCGAAATAAATGGCAAGTCTATCCCTTACCAGGATTTTAATGCAAAATTAGAGCAAAGCACTCAACAGTTCAGGCAGCAATCTGGGCAGAATATCACTCCGCAGATATCTAATTATCTGCAGGAAACTACCTGGAACCAGATATTAAGCCAAGAGCTTTTAAATACCGAAATAAACAGATTAGGCCTTACTGTTGGCCAGGCTGAAAGTAATTCGATGATCAGCGGAAATAACCCTGATCCTCAAATTCAACAACAATTCGTTGGCCAGGATGGTAAATTTGATAAATCAAAGTTAAATCAGTTCCTGCAGTATATGCAGTCGCCCAAAGCAGACCCTAACCAGGTAGCGGCATGGAGAAATTTTGTGATCCAATTAATCGAATCTAAAAAGGCGCAGAAATACATGGCTTTGGTTACAAATGGCATGTATGTAAATTCTTTAGAGGCACAGGACGATTATACTAATAAAAACAAGCTGGTTAATTTTAAGTATACCATGCTTGATTATGCATCTGTACCAGATAGCCAGATAAAGCTGACAGATGATGATTACAATACCTATTATAACGAGCATAAGGGTGAGTTTAAAAATCAGCAGGAGCTGCGCAGCTTTGAATACGTAAGCTTTAACGCTGCCCCGTCTAAACCAGATAGCGCTGCTATAAAAGCCCAGGTGGATAAATTGGCTGCTGATTTTAAAGCAAGCAGCAATGATTCGCTTTTTGTGCAGGTGAATGCAGAGACTAAAGCTCCGTTGGTTTATCAGAAAAAAGGCCAATTAGAGCCTAAATTGGATTCGGTGATGTTCACTGCCGAAAAAGGTTTTGTATATGGCCCTTTTTTAAGTAACGGGAGTTATAAAATTGCTAAGCTGGTTGATTCAAGGGTAGGCCCGGATTCAGTAAAAGCAAAACATATATTATTAAATACTGCTGCCGAAGGTGGTTTGGACAAAGCCATTGCAAAAGCAGATTCACTTAAGAAACTGGTACAGGGCGGTAAATCGTTTGCAGATTTAGCTAAAGTATATTCTGTTGATAAGCAATCTGGTGAAAAAGGAGGTGACCTTGGCACTTTTGGCCGGGGCGCTATGGTTCCTGCTTTTGAAGATGCAGTTTTCAATGGCAAAGCCGGCGACCTTAAGGTTATTACATCTCAGTTTGGTGTGCACCTTATTCAGATAGAAAGTCAGAAGGGCTCTTCAAAAGTTGTTAAGGTTGCAGTGGTTGATAAACCATTAACTCCAAGCAGTGATACACAAAACGGCGTATATAGCAAAGCGCAGCAATTCTTAAGTTCATTAAATGGAGATAATTTTGAATCACAAGCTAAAAAAGCAAATCTGCCCATAAAAAACTCTGACGATGTTACCGCTGTTGCTGCAAGCATCCCGGGTTTGGAAAATGCGCGTCCGGTTGTTAAGTGGGCCTTTGGTGCAAAAAAAGGAGATTTTTCTGACCAGGTGTTTGCTGTTGGTGATCAGTATGTGGTTGCTCGTTTAACATCAGTTAAGCCAGAAGGGGTTTTACCGTTAGATGTAGTTAAGAAACAGATTGAGCCAATGGTAAGACAGCAGGTTAAAGGCAACCAACTGTCAGATAAACTACAGGCGGCTGCAAACGGGGCGTCAGGTATAGATCAGGTTGCGCAAAAAGCAGGTAGCAAAGTTGTCCCTTTACAAAATATAGTGTTTGCTAACCCTGTTATCCCAGGCGCAACTGCAGAATACAAATTAATAGGTAGTGTGTTCGGTTCACAGCCAAACAAACTGTCCAAGCCGGTTATAGGGCAGCAGGGTGTATATGTTTACACAGTTGATAGCTTTATTAACCCTGCTCCGCTTACCAATACTGTAAGAGAGAAACAGCAATTGAGCCAGGCAATAGCTCAGCGTAGTGCAGGGCAGGTGCTTGATGCTTTGAAAGATAAGGCGAATGTAAAAGATTACCGCGCCAAATTTTTATAACATATTTTAAAGTAATTTTGTATCCGGCATCGGCGTTAAGCTAATGCCGGATTTTTTGTTTATAAGCATCAATCCAATAAAAGGCGTTTTTTAATAAGTTTAGCCATGGAAATACAGGAAAATATCATCAATAAAGTTGCCCAAAGCGGGCTTGTTACTTTAGATCCGGCGCAATTTTATACACCCGGAGAGCGTGTGGTATATGATATAAAGGATAATCTTTTTCATGGGCTGATATTAAAAGAAAAAGATTTTAGAGAGTTTGTAAAAAACCATGACTGGTCGCTATACCAGGATAAATACGTAGCGGTAACTTGCACAGCCGATGCTATTGTACCTGCCTGGGCATATATGTTGTTAGCTAACCGGCTGGCACCTTATGCTAAACAGGTTGTTTTTGGTGATGCAGATGTACTTGAAACAGTTTTATTTGTAAAGGCGGTTGCAAGCTTTGATGTTGAGCAATATCGCGACCAGCGCATAGTGCTAAAAGGCTGCGGCGATGTGCCCGTTCCGGTATCGGCTTACGTGGAGCTTACTCAAAAATTAACGCCTGTTGCCAAAAGCCTCATGTTTGGCGAACCCTGCTCTACAGTACCCATTTATAAACGCAAAGATTAAACCGTAACGCGGTAATTGCGTCTATATTAATTACATGAAGAAATTTTTTTTATTCCTTATTGTTTTTGTATCGCTTAATGCCGCATATGCACAGGTAGATGAAGCTTCGAAAAATAAAGAAGTGGCTTTTAAAGCCGGCGAGCAGATAACATATAAATTACGTTATGGCTTTTTAAGCGCTGCCGAAGCTGTTATCAGGGTAGAAAATACGCCTTTAAAATTTGAAGGACACCCGGCTTTACATATTAATGCGCAGGCTAAAACAGTAGGCACTTTTAATTTTCTGTTCAAGGTAAAAAACGAGTACCATAGCTTTATAGACCCGCAAACTTTATTGCCTTATTATTATACAGAAACAAGGCAGGAGTCAAAATACAAACACACGGACAAAGTAATTTTCGACCATGAAAAGAACACTATAATTGCCGATAAGGGAACATTTCCTTATACAGGCGATGTGTTCGACTTTTTGTCTTGCTACTATTTTGCACGTAACGTTGATATAACAGGTGTTAAAATTGGCGACAAGCTCCAGATGCGTTACTTTCTGGAAGATGGAATACACGCGATGACTATCACCTATCTTGGTAAAGAACAGGTAAAATGTGGGCTTGGAACTTTCAATTGCTTAAAATTCAGCCCGACAATTATACCAGGCCGTATATTCAAAAAAAATAGTAAGCTATATTTGTGGATTACTGATGATAAAAACCGCATACCTATTAAAGCGAATGTGGAAATCATTGTAGGTAGCTTAACAATGGATCTAACACAGGCAAGCGGCCTTAAGTATCCGCTTAATCCGGTAAAAAAGTAAAAAGAGATGATGATAGAAGTAGGGAGTGTGCTGGTGCATGAGGATGTTGTAGCAAATAATTTTGTTTGTAATTTAAACAAATGTAAAGGTGCATGCTGCCTTGAGGGCGACTCCGGTGCGCCACTGAACCATGATGAATTACAGATATTAAAAGACATCTATCCCAAGGTAAAACCCTACATGACGGCCAAGGGCATTGCAACAATTGAGGCCGAAGGTACCCATGTGACTGATTTTGAAGGTGACTATACAACCCCATGTGTAGATACTAATAAAGAATGCGCTTATGTTACCTGGGAAAACGGAATCACCAAATGTGCTATAGAAAAGGCATACGAAGCCGGTGATATCAGCTGGCAAAAACCTATCTCATGCCATTTATATCCTATACGTATAACAGCTTACCCGGAGTTTGATGTGCTTAATTACGACAGGTGGAGTATATGCAGCCCTGCATGTGCCTTTGGCGATGAATTAAAAGTACGCGTTCATGAGTTTTTAAAAGGACCACTTACCCGCAAATATGGCGAAACCTGGTACCGCGAACTGGAGGATGCGGTAGCCCACATGTAATATGATTTGCTGTAATGGCAAATACTGCTTTTACAATTAATTTAGATAATATTGTATTTTATATTATTTATTAATGAAAAAAGCTTTAATAACAGGGATTACCGGGCAGGATGGGGCATATTTAGCAGAGTTTTTGCTTAAAAAGGGGTATGAGGTGCATGGTATTAAACGCCGTTCTTCTTTGTTTAATACCGATAGGATAGACCATCTTTATCAGGACCCTCATGAGAGCGGTAAAAGGTTAATATTGCACTATGGCGACCTGACCGACTCTATGAACCTTACACGCCTTATTCAGGAGATACAGCCGGATGAGATTTATAATCTGGGTGCCCAAAGCCATGTTAAAGTAAGTTTTGAATCACCGGAATATACCGCTAATGCCGACGGTATTGGTGTACTAAGAATACTTGAAGCAATAAGGCTTTTAGGCCTTACTAAGAAAACCCGCCTATACCAGGCTTCCACATCAGAGTTATATGGCTTGGTACAGCATGTACCACAATCAGAAACAACGCCATTTTATCCACGTTCGCCTTATGCAGTAGCAAAATTATATGGCTACTGGATAATTGTAAATTACCGCGAAGCATATGATATGTATGCCTGCAATGGCATATTGTTTAACCATGAAAGCCCTATTCGCGGAGAAACTTTTGTCACCCGCAAAATTACCCGCGGTGTTGCTAAAATAGCGCTTGGCCTGCAGGATTGCCTGTATATGGGTAACCTGAGCGCACAACGCGACTGGGGGCACGCCAAAGATTATATTGTTGCCATGTGGCTGATGCTGCAACAGGATAAGCCACAGGATTATGTAATAGCCACTGGTATAACAACCACCGTTAGGGATTTTATACGCATGGCATTTGCAGAGTTAGGAATAGAGGTTGAGTTTAGCGGAAAGGACGAAAATGAAAAAGGCGTTATCATTGATATTGACCAGCAAAAAGCCGAAAGCTTAGGCCTTAATGTCGATGCTTTAAAATTTGGCCAGACTGTAGTTAAAGTTGATGTAGGTTATTTCAGGCCGACCGAGGTAGATTTACTGATAGGCGACCCATCAAAAGCTAAAGAACAATTGGGTTGGGAGCCCACGTATGATTTAGCCGCTTTAGTTACTGATATGGTACAATCAGACCTTCATCTGGCTAAAAAAGATGAACACATGAAAAGAGGTGGTTTTAAAACATTAAACTACTTTGAGTAGTTTACTCATCTGTATATATGAAGAGAATATTTATCAGCATTAGTTTAATATTGGCTACAGCGGGCATTGCCCGTTCTCAAGCGGTTTATCAGCCCTATTCTTACCAGTTTTATCAAAAATTTGATGCGGATAGCTACTCAACCGGTACACGGATACATACCGCTTTAAAGCCGTACTTTTTAAACGATTCGCTGTTAATGCACAGCTATGATTCTATCATGAATTATGGCAGCGAGAATAATAAGGATGTATTTTATAAAAAGCTTTTTAACGAGCATCAGATAGATGTTAAAGGCGCGAATTCAACCTTTTACGCCGATCTTCTCCCAGATTTCAACATCGGCCGCGATTTTTCTCAAAAACAAAATTTGTGGCTAAGCTCACTGGGCTTGCAAATTGGCGGTACCATCAGTAATAAGTTTTATTACAATGTTACCGGCTACCTTAACCGGGCCGGAGTGCCGGATTATATTTCTACTTACATAAGGCAGGTGGGTATTGTACCAGGTATGGCCTATGCGGGTACATACAATAATAAGCCCAATGCATATGGCTGGGATTATATTACGGCAACCGCCTCTTATACTCCCGTAAAATACATTAACATAAGTGCCGGGCGCGATAAAACCTTTATAGGTGATGGGTATCGTTCGCTGTTGCTTTCTGATTATGCCTCACCATATCCGTTTTTCCGGGTAACTGCCAATTTAGGTAATGTGAAATACATGTCTATGTGGGGTTACTTTGCCGACCCTGCCGGTACAAGCGATATCAATATTAACCGTAATAAGTGGGGAGTTTTTCATTATTTAGACTGGAATGTCAGCAATCGTCTTTCATTTGGTTTCTTTGACTCGGTCATATGGGCGGATGTTGATGATCAAGGGCATAAACATGGCTTTGATTTCAACTACATCAATCCCTTTATATTTCTGCGCCCGGTAGAAGCCAGTAACGGATCACCAGACAACGCTTTAATAGGTTTCACCTCAAAATATAAAGTAACCAATGGCCTTACCGCTTACGGGCAGTTTTCACTTGATGAGTTTGAAGCCAGCAATTTCTTCTCCGGCAAGGGTAGTTCACGTAATAAATATGGCTGGCAATTGGGTATAAGGGGCGCAGATCTGTTTAGTGTGGAAAACCTGAATTACCTGGTGGAAACAAATACCGTTAAACCTTACACTTACTCAGAAAGGGCAAGCATATTAAGCTACTCTGCCAACAGCGAGCCTTTGGCACACCCTTGGGGCGCAAATTTCAGGGAGTATGTTGGCATACTCAGCTATTCGTACAAGCGGTTTGATCTGATGGGTGAAGTTGACTACGGCAAATACGGCCTTGATATGAACAACCTGAATTATGGTAAGGATATTTTTCAGCATTATACCACTCCTGCAAGGGAGAACGGAAACTTTACCGGACAGGGCCTGAAAACTGATATGATATACCTTCAGGGCAAAGTAGGTTATATCATCAATCCAAAATACAATCTTAGGTTAGAGCTTGGGGGCATTTACCGTAACGAAAAGAACAGCGACTTTAATGACAAAACGGCTATGATAACCTTTGGTGTACGCAGTTCATTCCGTAGCATTTACACGGATATTAGCAGTTTCAAAACGCATTAAACAAGGCTCATTTCGCTTTTTATGGCTCTTAAGAATTCATTGGCGTGCTGCGAGCCAATAATGTATACCAACCCATCACGGTCTGTTAAATGAATAGCGTCATTACCGGCCGCATAAAAACGTATGGTGCCCTTGGTGTGCAGGTTATAAACAGGGTTATTAAACAGGTAGCGGCTGTAGGTCCCTTTTTCAACATTAACAATACTGTTCAGGTCTATCTTCACACGGCGGGTAGACCATAAGCCATCAAGCAAAATGCTTTTATTGATAACTTTGGTGCTAAAGTGCAGCAGGAAACCCATTATTATTGATATGATAATAATTACGAAGCCAACAATGGCTAAAAGATCGCCGTTGCGCTCGCGTTCGTCAGTGAAAAAGTAAGCAGCAAAACAAAACATGGCCAAAACAAGGCGGATAGTAATAGGTATCCATTCGCGGCCAAGGTATTGCTTTTCTATAAAAACTGCTTTCTCGCTCATAATTTAAATAATTCGAATATAGTAACTTTTTTAGTGTTATCGCTCACTTTATATCTGTCGCTTAATCGGTACCCACCCACCCAGATGATCTCATCATTACCATTAACCAATATAGGTACATTAGATTTGGCGGATACAGGGACCTTTTGATGTACAAAGAAATCGCTTAGTTTTTGCCTGGTTTTCATCCCTAACGGAAAAAAATAATCGCCCTGCTGCCAACTGCGCAATTTAAGCGGATAAATAAGCAAGGCCGCGTCGACGGATATCGCCATAGGGTTATCTTTAATAATAAGCGGTGTATCATCATGTAAAACGGTAAGCTTGTATCCGCTCCAACAAGTAGCAGAAGTATTGTTATTAATGATGGCATCAGCTACTTGCTTAACGGCTTTCGGGCTAATTATCAGTTTGCCTCGGTCTACCAATAAAGTAAAGTTGTAGCTTTCAAATACCCTGCCGGCATGTTTATGTAAAACGCTTAACAGGTCGTCAATCGTACTTTCGCCAAAGCCGTATGGTTGCAACAATTTAAATAGCAGTAAGCGTTTTGGGGAAAGGGAATGTATCTTATTGATTAAGATATGTACCTCGTCGCCCGCAAAAATCAGTAGGTCGCTTTTTAAACTTTCTACCTGCCGGTTTAATAAAACCTCCAGATCCCGAAAATTACGCAGGTTGTTTTCAAACGTCGCTTCCAGGTTAGGGTTTAATTCTTTAAGTAAAGGTATAACCTGATGGCGCAGTTTATTACGTGCATATTTAACTGAAGCGTTTGAAGCATCTTCTACGTACTGTAAATTATTTTTAGCTACAAGATGCTCTATTTCATTACGGGTTAAAAAAAGCAGCGGGCGGGCTATGTTACCGTTTTTAGGTAATATACCATGCAGTCCGGCAATGCCGGTGCCGCGTGTAAGGTTCAACAATATAGTTTCAATAGTATCGTTCTGATGGTGTGCAACCGCAATGGTATCATAACCGGCTGACTGACTGATTTTATTGAACCATTGGTAACGCAGATCACGCGCGGCCATCTGGATAGATATTTTATTTTCGGCAGCATAAACCTGCGTATCAAAGTTTTTGGTATGAAATGGCACCTCAAGTTCATGGGCAAGTTCTTTAACAAATTGCTGGTCGGCATCAGCAGCATCGCCCCGAAGTTTAAAGTTGCAGTGGGCAATGGCAAAATTGTAACCGGCAGCCTTTAACAGATGTGCCATTAAAACAGAGTCGATGCCGCCGCTTACAGCCGCCATTATTTTGCTGGCAGGTGTAAATAAACTATTTTGTTCAATAAACTCGGTGAAGCGTTTAACCGGAAGCATAGCTCAAAATTATTAATTTAATAACCCCCGCAAAAAACTAATTTTGCATCGTGATAAAATACACTTGTAGTATACTTTTTATACTGTTTACCCTTTCAGCATCTGCACAGAAAAAATCTGTTGTAAAGCTTATATCATCAAAAAGCAGCCAGCTGATACAGCTTAACGGAAAGGATGTTGTTAAAGTTTACCAGGGAGTATTTACGCAGGATTATTCCACCATGCGGTCAGACAGTGGTTATTTTTATGCCCGGGATAACGCGTTTGATGCTTTTGGCCATGTAAATATCACTCAGGGCGATACATTGAACATCTATTCGGATAAACTTAATTACAACGGTAATACTAAAACAGCTATCCTTACGGATAATGTTACCATGGTTGATAAAGATGCCACGCTAACCACTAATTACCTTACTTATAACACCGGCACACGCATTGGCACTTATACAGGCGGGGGCAAGCTTGTTAATAAAGACAACACCCTTACCAGTAAGAACGGCTATTACTTCGCTAATTCGCGGGATGCTTATTTCAGGTATAATGTTGTATTGATAACCCCGGACGCGCTGATAAAAACTGATACTTTGCGTTATAACAGCGGTACCCGTATAGCCTTTTTTTACGGGCCTACTAATATTTATGACACCAAAGACAAGAAAGATACCCTTTATACCGAAAACGGTTTGTATAACACCATTACTGAGCAGGCCTTTTTTGGTAAAAAGAATCTTTATAAGCAGGGCACTAAAACCCTTACCGGCGACAGCCTTTTTTACGACAGGCTTAAAGGCTACGGCCGGGCAGTAAAAAATGTGATATTTAAAGATAGGGAGCAGAACATAACGCTGCGAGGCCAACTTGCTACTTATTACAGGGAAGCAGAACGCACCGTTGTTACACAGGACCCTTATGTAATATTGGTTACCGAAGAGAAGGACACTACCGCTACAGACAGTGTACCGGTTGCCGCGGCCGATTCAGTGTCATCTAAAGGCAGTAAAGTGAAAGCTGCTAAACCCACTACAGTGAAAAGAGCAAATGCCCTGGCTGTAAAACCACCTGCCGGTACCATGCCGGTGAAAGTACTGTCAGGTAATCAGCCGGCGGCAGATACAGCTGTTAAAGCAGCAGTACCGCCAGCGCCTAAGGTAAAGCGCGACTCGATCTATATATCTGCGGATACACTGGAAACACAGATGCTGACTTTCAAAAATCTGAAGCTTATGCAGGAGCGGCAAAGGCTTTCGGGCATCAGAGATACTTCGGCAAAGGGAAATAATAAAACCGGTGCACAGGCTAAAAAAACAGCTCAATCATCAAAGTTTTTAACGCTTAACGCGCCTAAACCATGGCGTGATACCACCCATATATGGCAACCGGAATTGTTTGGAAAACCTAAACCTTTGCCAGCCAAAAACGCGGCGACTGCGGATAAAGGTAAAGCGCCGACTAAGGAAAAACCAGGTAATGATGATGAAGACCTGGATAGCGATCCGATATTTTATACCCCGCCTGTTGTTTTAAAGGATACCGCCCGTGTAAGGATAGTAAAAGCCTATCACCATGCCAAGTTATTTAAATCTGATCTTCAGGCCAAATCCGATTCGATGTTTTACAGTTACAGTGATTCTACGCTGCGTTGCTATATTCAACCATTGATATGGACACAAGGTTCCCAATTGTCTGGTGATACCATTAACCTGCAGATGAAGAACAAGAAACTGGATAACATGACCCTTTTCCCATCATCATTTATTGTAAACCTTGAAAAGGGGGACTCCTCACATTACAATCAGATTTCCGGTAAGCGGATGAAGGGTTTTTTCCTCAAGAATAAGCTTGACCGTATGTATGTTGTTGGAAACTCTGAAAGTATATATTTCAGTAGGGATAGCCTGAAAAATGTAGATGGCATGCAGCGGTCGTTGAGCAGCCGTATGCGCGTTTATTTTAAAAATGGCGAAGCCAGGCATATCTTTTTCATCACAAAGCCGGAGCATAGATACGGCCCCCTGAATAAATTTACAGAAGAGGATAAGGTGTTAAAAGGCTTTATCTGGAAACCTAAGGAACGCCCTGTATCTAAAGAGTCGATCATACCATCATATAACCGCAGGCTGGCTGCAAACAATACAGGGCAGGCTAAGAAAACAGCTGCTACAAAGCCGCCAGCAACAGCTAATGGCCAGAACAAATCATCGGCAGATACAGCGCAAAACAAGAAGACGGCAACATCGCCCGCGAATGTAAAAAGCGATACCAGTAATGTTAAAGCACCAGCCGGCAATATCAGCAAGGATAGCGTTGCTGTAAAGGTGCCGGTTAAAATTAACACGGATAGTACCAACAATACACCAGCGCCTATCAAGAACAGACAACAACAGGAAAATAAGACCCCTTTGATGCCAAAGAACATTAAACGCGATACAACGGTTACAAAGCAGTTTTAATCAGGCTGAAGGCGTGTTTAAAAAGGCAGCCATTTTTGCAACAGCAAGGCCCCGGTGACTAATGCTGTTCTTTTCGTCCAGGCTCATTTCTGCAAAGGTGATTTCATACCCTTCAGGCTGAAAAATCGGGTCGTATCCAAAACCGGCCGTTCCGCAACGCTCGTGTCGGATAGTGCCGTTTACAATGCCCTCAAAAAAATGTTCACTGCCATTCCATAGCAATGATATTACAGTCCTGAAACGGGCATTTCTGTTCTCTGCACCTTCAAGGCTTTTCAGCACCTTATCAATATTAGCTTCATGGTTGCCATGTGTGCCGGCATATCTTGCCGAATAAATTCCCGGTTCGTTATTCAGTGCTTCTATTTCAAGGCCACTATCGTCGCCAAAACAATTAAGATGATATTTATTATAGATGTAATGGCTTTTTATTGAGGCATTTTCGTTAAAAGTGAAGCCGGTTTCGGCAATATCGTCATGGCAGCCAATATCATCAAGGCTTAGCAATTTTATACCGTCAGTCAGTATAGCTTGCACTTCAGTAAGCTTGTGATGATTGTTGGTAGCAAAAACTAACTTGTGCATGTTATAAAATTTTCATGTTTTCCCAAAAGGTGCGTTTGTTGTCGCTGCTGCTCATCATTTCATCAAAACTAAAGCTGTATAAAACATGGGTGCGTTTGCCCTGCATCGGCTTGTTTAATGCAAGGTTCCCAATACCGTCTGGCAAGGCATCTTTGCCCATAATTACCATGCGCGTTGGTTTAAAAAAAGCGGCCATAGCAGCAAATTTTATACTGCGATAATTATGCATGTTTAAGATGGCAACATCAGCAAGGGCAAAACCTTTTCGGGTAAGTATGTTTTCGAGCGCTGTAAGGTGGTTTGTACTGATGTGCTGATCGGAAGGGTAGTTAACCAATATCAAAAAGTTTTGATTATTACTCCCCAGATAATTAAATACAGGTTCATCCGTTGTTACTATTGATTGAACTATCTGCTGAATTGGCGTTTCAATAGTTGTAACAGGGCTGTTTTGAGGTTCCGTGGCTTCCGCTGGCGTTGTTGAACCGGATATTGGATGCTTGATTGCCTTATCATTTTCAAGCAGGTAGATGTCATCCTGTAATATAAAACGGTATGCCTGCGGGTATTCAACTTTCATATATAATTTAACAAATTTTAACCAAAATTACCTATTCTGGTTCTTGCATTATAACCATATTAGCACAATGGCTTAATTATACGATTTTATTAATAAATTTTACCGAAATTTGCACGCTTAGCGGATAAGCCATCCGCAATATTACGAACAACTTACATGAGAAAATTAGGACTGTCTCTTTTAAATATTATTCTTTTTCTGTCGTTTGCACAAGCACAGGTACGCACCATTGATAAAATAGCCGCGGTTGTTGGCAGTAGCATAGTATTGAAATCAGATATCGAGTTGCAATACGCGCAATACCTGGTAAGCGGCCAGCAACCCAACCCAAGCATAAAATGTTATATATTACAAAACCAGCTTACACAAAAGCTGCTTGCACAGCAGGCGGTTATTGATAGTGTGCAGGTTAAAGACGACGAGGTTGATGGCGAGGTTGATCGTCGTATGCGCTCGTTTATACAAAGAGCAGGCGGTCAGGAAAGATTGGAGCAGTTTTTAGGCCGCTCTATCATACAGTACAAGGATGAAATCCGGCCGGATATTAAAGAATCTTTAGTAGCACAGCGCATGAGGGCCAAAATTACCGAAAAGGTGAATGTAACTCCGCTGGATGTTAAAACCTATTTTGAGAAGATACCTAAAGACAGCATACCTACCTATAATAAAGAGGTTGAGGTTGGGGAAATTGTTTTTGCCCCTAAATTAAATAAGGAAGAAAAAGAGGCGGCCCGCCAGAAAGCTATCGACTTAAGAAACAGAGTAAAAGGTGGTCAGGACTTTGCTACCCTGGCAAGACTATATTCGCAGGACCCCGGTTCGGCGCAAGAGGGTGGCGATCTTGGTTTTTTCGACCGTCAGCAAATGGCCAAAGAATTTACAGCCAATGCCTTTAAATTAAAGGCCGGTGAAATTTCGCCTGTGTTTGAAACAGAATTTGGTTTTCACTTTTTACAGGTAATTGAGCGCCGGGGCGAACAGGTACACGCCCGCCACATACTGGTGATACCATCTACTACAGACGCCAGCCTTGAGCGTGCGCATAAAACCGCAGATAGTGTTTACAACGCGATGCTTGCAGTTAAAAAGTTTGATTTCTCAAGCGCGGCGGCCTACTACTCTGATGATAAGGAAACCAAATACAACGGCGGGATGTTGCTTAACCTGGAAAATGTACAAACCCGTTCTACCTATATCCCTACCGATAAGCTTGATCCACAGATAGCTTTGGTGGTAGATACCATGAAAGTAGGGGCCATTTCTAAGCCTCAATTGTTTACTGATGCGCAAACCGGCAAGAAAAGCTATAAAATATTATATTTAAAATCAGTTACTGATGCGCATAAGGCCAACCTTGGGCAGGATTTTGCCAAGCTTAAGGAAGATGCTACTAACGAAAAACTAAACCGTACCATAGCCGACTGGTTCGACAAACGTCGTAAAGAAACATACATTAAAATAGACGAAGAGTATCAAGGCTGCCCGCCATTAAAGGGATGGGTAAGTGCAGAGACAACAGCTCAGGCTAAAACAGAATAGTTATGCAATACCGCTCTGAGGTTGAAGCTGCCGATGCTTTAAAAAACGCATATGAACAGATTCGTGCAGAAATAGGCAAGGTCATAGTTGGGCAGGATGAGGTGGTGAAGTTTATCCTGGTTTCTATTTTTAGTAATGGCCACTGCCTGTTAGTTGGTGTGCCGGGGCTGGCTAAAACACTGTTAGTGCAAACTGTTGCACAGGTACTGGATCTGGATTTTAAAAGGATACAATTTACACCCGATCTGATGCCTTCTGATATCATCGGTTCTGAGATATTGGGCGAGGACAGAAACTTTAAATTTATAAAAGGCCCTGTTTTTTCAAACATCATACTTGCCGACGAGATAAACCGTACGCCACCTAAAACGCAAGCGGCCCTGTTAGAGGCTATGCAGGAAAAGGCTGTTACAGCCGCCGGGGTTACTCATTCGCTATCAAAGCCTTTCTTTGTGCTGGCTACCCAAAACCCTATTGAGCAGGAAGGTACTTACCCGTTGCCAGAAGCGCAGCTGGACAGGTTTATGTTTAACATCTCATTAAGTTATCCTTCATTTAAGGAGGAACTTCAGGTTGTTAAAAATACAACAGGCATTACTGATGTAAAAGTTGAAAAGCAGCTTAACGCGGCACAGATCATCTACTTTCAGCAATTGGTACGCAATATACCAGTTAGCGATAATGTATTGGAATATGCTGTAAAGCTTGTTGCCAAAACCCGCCCTGCCGGTGAGTTTGCCAATGCCCAGGTAAAGCGCTTGCTTACATGGGGTGCAGGCCCGCGTGCATCACAGTTTCTGGTATTAGGTGCAAAATGTCATGCTGTGCTTAACGGCAAATATTCGCCGGATATTGAAGATGTGAGGGCAGTTGCCAAGCCTATATTAAGCCACCGTATAGTGCGTAGCTACCATGCTGAAGCCGACGGCCTTACGGCCGCCGACATTATAGAGCAGTTATTTTAATTGCGTATTATTCTACAGTAGAGAATATCTCTACAAGAACATTCCAGCGGTGTTTGGCATCAATCTCCCAAACACGTACATAGTTGTAGTTATTTACAATATTACCCTTTTTAATACGGGCCGTGCCATAGGTATAAGCCAGATCGTTACTGCTGGAGCGCCCGGCGTTAACTGTTTCTGCAGTGATGGTTACGCCTTCATTATCTAAAAATTTTAATATTTTATCGGTACCGGTCATTGGTTCAAAACCGGGGAAGTAGTAACGTGCTTCAGGGCTTAAAAACTCTTTGTATGCAGCAAGGGAAGATAACTCAAGCGAGTGATTAAGGGTTTTATCTGTACCCATTAAAATATCTTTTCCAGCAAATGGGTCTTTGCTTGAAGCTTTTTGTTTAGACAGATCAGGCTCTTTAAAATCTGTAGGTTCATCCTGATCAGGTTCGGGATGTTGTATACCCAGATTAAAAAGCAGCTTGAATTTATTTTCGGTAAGGTCAAGGCGCCATATCGAAACGTAATGGCCATATATCTTATCGTCATCGTTTTTGCTGTTCTGATAAGTGTAAGGTCCTGCGGTAAAACCAAGGTCGCCATTGGCTGATATGCGCGCAAATTTAGGATGAGCTATTAGTTTACCCTGTTGTTTATCAATGCCACGATAAAACTCAGTGATTTTAACCGCGTTCGGTTTAAAAACAATTCCTTCAGGGTCTGCTACGGCTAAAAAGCCATCTTTTATACCCTTACGCTCAACAATTTTATTAAAGTTTTCTTCGGCAGCTACTACGTTATTTACCTCTACTTTGGTTTGCGCCAGGGCAGAGAACGATAATCCGGATAATACTATAGCGGTTAATAATGTTTTTTTCATGCGTTAGATATGTAGATTTGGTAAGGCAAATTAAATAATTATTTTAAACTGATTACATAAAGGTAACTTCACCTTAATTGTTTGGTTAATATTTGTTAAATCCGCAACCAGTCTGTTGTGCCCTGCTTGTTATCATTAAGCTGAAAACCTATGCTTTTTAGTCCTTCTCTAATTTTATCTGATGTAGCATAGTCCTTATTGGTTTTTGCTTCGTTGCGTAATTTGATTATCAGTTGCATCAATTCGTCGGTATCGGCATTATCGCTGTCTTCAAGCTTTAATCCTAAAACATCAAAAAAGAAATCGTTGTAGGTTTTACGCATACGCTCAAATGTTTCTGCAGTTATTTCGCCGGAATTGCGTGTATTTGCAGCATAAGAGTTTATCCACTTTGACAGGTTGTTTAAAGCTTCTAACGTTTTTGGAGAATTAAAATTATCGTTCATGCCGTTATAGCAATCATCGCAAAATGTATTTATAGCCTTATCAGTTTCATCATCAATGGCGGTAAGCGGGTTTTGCTGTAATGTGGGCTGCTTTTTTGCTGATTCGGCCAATTTTTTGTAGAATATTTCAGCGGCATCTATAGCATCGTTAGAAAAGTCGACAGTACTGCGGTAGCTGGCCTGCATAAAAAAGAACCTTACCACCATAGGGCTATATCCTTTTTTAAGCAATGGATGGCTGCCGGTAAACAGTTCTTGAGGTAAAAAGCTATTTCCTAATGATTTAGACATTTTTTGGCCGTTGGTGGTCAGCATGTTGGTATGTATCCAATAGTTGGCAGGTGTTTTACCGCAGCAGGCAATATTCTGGGCAATTTCATTAGTGTGATGCGTAGGCATCAAATCCATACCGCCACCATGTATATCAAACTGATGCCCCAGGTATTTATTGCTCATGGCAGAGCACTCCAGGTGCCAGCCCGGGAAACCCAGCCCCCAGGGGGATGGCCATTTCATCAAATGCTCTGGCTTTGCTTTTATCCATAACGCAAAATCAAGTTTACCGCGTTTATCTTCCTGCCCGCCTAAAGTGCGGGTGTTGTTAAGCATATCTTCCAGCTTACGACCGTTCAGGGCGCCGTAATCATTGGTTTCACTGTATTTTTCCACGTCAAAGTATATAGAGCCGTCAACCTCATAAGCAAAACCTTTATCCAAGATTGCTTTTACCAGCTCTATCTGCTCAATAATGTGGCCGGTGGCGGTAGGTTCTATACTTGGAGGTAACACATTAAATATCTGCATTACGTTATGGAAATCAACAGTATACTTTTGCACAATTTCCATAGGTTCCAATTGCGCTATTTTGGCTTTTTTTGAAATTTTATCTTCTCCCTCATCGGCATCACTCTCCAAATGCCCGGCATCTGTTATGTTACGCACATAACGTACCTTATAGCCCAAATGAAGCAGGTATCTGTAAATCAAATCAAAACAAATAAAAGTACGGCAATTGCCTAAATGGACATCACTATATACGGTAGGACCGCAAACATACATCCCGACATGGCCGGGGTTAAGCGGTATAAATTCTTCTTTTGTACGGGTTAAAGTATTGTAAACAAATAGTTTTTGTTCCATTTGGCAAACTTACAATTTTAAGTGCTGAGTTTATTTGGGTGAATTTTATTTTAATACCAGAACGGTGCTTAAAGGATAATGGTCTGACAATTTTTTTTCGATGATGCGATAATCTGATACATCAAATTGCTGGCTGGCCATCACATAATCTATCTGGTAATTAGGGAAGGCGCCATTATACGTACGCCCTAAGCCTGCACCTTTTTCCCTGAAAGCATTTTTAAGACCTTTGGCCATTTGGTTAACAGCAAATGATGAAGGGGTGTCGTTGAAATCGCCTGAAATGATATAAGGATATGGGCATTGCTTTGCGTGGTCCTTTATAATAAACACATGTTCGCTGCGCTTTTGAAACGCCAGTTTTAGTTTCCAGCCTACACGTTTGGTTGCCTGGATATCCGTTTTACCTTTAGCTGATAAATTGCCTAAGTATTGATAGTCCTGCGGTTCAAAGTTAATGGACTGCAGATGCACACTGTACATTCTAAAGGTCTTGTTATCTTTTTGTACATCAACATAAATGCATTGATTACCGTTGCCCTTTGCCGATAATTGCACAAGCCCATAAGATTTTATAGGATACCTAGAAAAAATGGCCATCCCGATAGATTCGCTTTGGCTGACCATTACAGGCTCAAAATAATAATACTTTGCCTGCATGGCTTGTTTAACAGAATCCACCAGATCATACTGCCCCTTTTTTTTGGTAAAAAACTCCTGTATGCCAATTACATCGGGCCGCTCGTCGGCAATAAGGCTGAGTATATCGTGTTTGGTAGAACTATCGTTGTGAGCACCAAAGCGCTTAAAATTATGCACGTTATAGGTCATGATCTTTAGTGCGTTTTGGGGCGGGTTTTGGCCTTCGCCCGGCGGAAGGCGTATGCCAATGTTGTTTTTCAGCACACTCCATCCGATTAGTATGGTAATTACAGAAAGTGCCACCAACCAACTGCGCCTTATGACCCAATAAAAAATAATGATAATGTTAAAAAGAAGCAGCGGAGGGTAAGCCAAACCGAAAAATGCTACAGGCCAAAATTTGCGGGGATCTGTAAAGGGAGCAAGATAGCTAAGCAATAGTGCTGCACAAAGCAAATAATTGATCCAAAGAAATAACCTGTCAATAAAAGGAAGCTTTTTATTTTTAAACTTCATTACTGTTACTTGCTCTGAAAAGGGTTTCTTTTTCCTGCTTGCTCAGGCTGTCATACCCGCTTGCAGATATTTTATCTAATATACGGTCAACATCTTCCTGGCGCGGTACGCCGGCTGCCTTTTTAGGTGAATAAGTGCTACTTACAACTTTCAATTTTGGCTTAGATTCAAAAAGCTTACTGATGCCGCCGATCCAGTCATTACCGCGCTGCAGTTGTTTGATATAAATAAAACCCATTAAAGCGCCGCCAAGGTGCGCAATTTCGCCGCCCGCATTTGCACCTGCAATACCAATAAAATCAACAACCACATAAAATAGTGCTATCCATTTAAGCTTAACCGGGCCTAATAAAAACAGTTGTATAGTGTAATTTGGCAGTAATGTAGCTGTCGCAATAATGATAGCCATTACACTTGCTGATGCACCAACTATTGTTGCTGTAGATGCAGCGTTGAGGCTGGTAAAAGCAGGTATTAAATTGTAAGCTGCAACAAATAACAGCCCGCCGGCTAATCCTCCAAATATATACAGGCCTATTGTGCGCTTGTTACCTAAATATTCCTCAAATATCTGCCCCATCCAATAAAGCCAAAGCATATTAAACAGAATGTGGAAAATACCCGCATGCATAAACATGTAGGTAACAGGTGTCCAGAAACGGTAAAGCAGTTTAGTTAATGAGGCTGGTAATAGTAAATACTCATTAGTATAGTACAGTACAGTGCTTTGCCCAAAACCGGTAAACAACTGCTCTATAACCGCGACGATATTGATGCCCAGAAAAACAATTACATTGATGCCTATAAGCAGGCTTAACCTGCTGTGCGATTTTAACATCTTATACTGGATGTCTTTCCAAAGGGTACTCATAACCGTAACGAATATATTTACTATATTAAACCATTATCAATAGAAATTGTTGGGGCGTTGAACGTTCCACAGTTTGATTAACAAAAAGCCAAACAAAGCTCCGCCAAGATGTGCAAAGTGGGCAACATTATCGCCGCCAAAACGGCCAACCCCCGAAAATAATTCGATGGCGATGTAGCCAATCACCACATATTTGGCTTTAATAGGTACCGGTATAAACATCACTAGCATTTCCAGATTTGGAAATAGCATCGCAAAGCCAACCAGTATTCCAAAAATAGCACCAGATGCGCCTAACATAGGTACGTTGTATAGGAGGTAAAGGTCTTTGGCCCGCTCGCCATATTGCAGGTATGATGCATCAAGCGTTGGATTAGCTATGGTAAAGCTGCCGGTTATAGCATGTATTTGTATACCCTGCACTACCATGTATAAAACAAAGGCCCCTATACCTGTTATAAAGTAATAGTTGAAAAACCGCTTAGAGCCAAGAGTGTACTCAAGCATTGGCCCAAAAATATATAACGCCAGCATATTGAAAAAAATATGCGAAAAACCACCATGCATAAACATATAAGTTATCACTTGCCATGGTTTAAACATGGGTGAAGCAGGGTAATAGGCAGCAAGCAAGGTTGTAAGGTCAACCATGCGGTCTAAAGCGAAAGTGGCAATAAAAAAAATGATATTTATGATTAGCAGGTTTTTTACAACCGGCGATAAATTGGCAAAAGGTGACTGCATTATTCTTCTTTTCTAATGATATTAAGTTAAGGCTATTTTTCAAATCTTTCGGCTAATTCTGCTAACGTAACAGTGCTTATAACAGGTTTGCCGTTTAGCGCAACATTGGGCATCTGGCAGGCAAAAAGCTGATCAACTAATTGGTTCATTTCTTCTACAGATAACCTGGAGCCGCTTTTCATAGCTGCGTTCCTGGCAAGCGACCGGGCAAGGTTATCGCGTTTATCTAACTTTAAAACGGCCAGGTTGTTTTTAAATCCTTCCAGTAATTGTTCAAGCAATTCATGTTCATTAGCATTGGTAATATCCGCCGGTATGCCTTCTACTACAACTGTGTTACGGCCAAACTCGCGTATATCAAAACCAAGCGCGCGTATATCAGCCAACAACTCTTTTAATAACTCAAAATCGCTGCTGTTTAGTGTTACTGACTGCGGGAATAAACTTTGCTGGCTTATACCCGAGTGGTTTTGCAGCTGCTGTAAAAAGCGCTCATATAAAATACGCTCGTGCGCCGCCTGCTGATTGATCAGCATAAAACCCGATTTGATCTGCGACAGGATATACCTGTTATGTACCTGGAAAAACTGCTTCTCACTGCCTTTTGTAACTTCCTGCTGGTTAACAGGTATAGTTGGCTCCTCATGCATCAGGTGCTGTACCACCTCATCCTTCTTACTTATTTCATAAAGTGTATCCCAATTACGGGGAATGGCCTGCCGGTGGTCATTGGTGTTGCGTAGAAAAGGTATCTCCCGTTCCTGTGTTCTCTTTTCGTTGGCAAAAGGGTTATAGTTGGGGTTAACAGCAATACTTGGCTGTACAATCTCTTCGAACGGCTTGGGGGTAATCAGATGCCCGATGCTGTTCTCCTGGTCAAAATCAAGCGTAGGGGTAATGTTATATTTACCCAGCGAGCGTTTTACAGCCGAGCGGATGATGGCATATATCGACTTTTCATCCTGATATTTTATTTCGGTTTTTGTAGGATGCACGTTGATGTCGATCTTGGCAGGATCGATATCAATAAAAAGTACGTATAGCGGATAAGTTTCCTCGGGCAGCAGCTCCTGGAATGCCGTTAAAACCGCATGGTTAAGATAGGCGTCTTTTATAAAACGATTGTTTACAAAAAAGAACTGCTCACCGCGGGTTTTGCGTGCAAACTCCGGCTTCCCTACAAAGCCATGTAATTTGATGATGGTAGTATCTTCTTCAACCGGTACCAGCCGCTGGTTATAGTTATTGCCAAACAAGTGCACTATACGTTGTTTAAGCGAAGCCGATGGCAGATGATAAACTTCCTGGCCATCATGGTGCAGTGTTAGAAATATATGCGGATTAGCCAGCGCCACCCGCTGAAATTCATCAATGATGTGACGCATTTCTACCGGGTTGCTTTTTAAAAAATTGCGGCGTGCAGGTGTATTATAAAAAAGATTTTTAACAGAGATAGATGTACCGTAGGGTGCAGAGCATGCTTCCTGGCTCACCACTTCTGATCCCTCTATCAATATACAGGTGCCCAATTCATCTTCGTGCCGGCGGGTTTTTAACTCCACCTGGGCAATAGCGGCTATTGAAGCCATAGCTTCGCCCCTGAAACCCATTGTACGAATAGCAAACAAATCTTCGGCCTTGCGTATCTTGGAGGTGGCATGGCGCTCAAAGCACATACGCGCATCGGTAAGGCTCATGCCGCAGCCGTTATCAATTACCTGTATGAGCGCTTTACCGGCGTCTTTTAAAATCAGTTGTATTTTATCAGCACCGGCATCTATAGCGTTTTCTATCAATTCTTTTACGGCTGATGCAGGCCGCTGCACAACTTCGCCTGCGGCAATCTGGTTAGCAACGGCATCGGGTAAAAGTTGAATTATATCTGGCATTAAAAAATCTTCCCTTCTGTGCCAAAATTAGGCAGATAGTTTTGAATGCTAAATTAATTATTTGATTGCATAACTTTGCCCGCTTATACTTGTATATAGTATTATCTTTTGTAATATTACATCTATCTGTTTATCAATATGAAGAAACTCTGGCCCGCGCTGCTGTTACTTGCCGCTGCCTGCTCTCCAAAGAAAGAATACAATGCTGACCTGCTTATAAAGAACGCTGTAGTTTACACTGTTGACAGCAACTTTACAGTTGCCAACGCTATTGTAGTAAATGGCGGTAAAGTACTGGCCGTAGGAAGCATTGACTCACTTGAGAATAAATACCTGGCGCGCGAGGTAGTTGATGCTGGTGGAAAAGCGGTTTACCCGGGTTTTATTGATGCCCATGCTCACTTTATGGAATATGGCCTTGGCCTGCAGAATGTGAACCTGGTTGGCCTTAAAAGTTGGGACGTTATATTAGATACGGTAAGCAATTATGCTATAAAAAAAACTGAAGGCTGGATTGTTGGCGCCGGCTGGGACCAAAACATCTGGGCAAACAAAGCATTCCCAAATAAAGCCAGGCTCGATTCGCTATTCCCGGTGCGGCCCGTTATTCTTAGCCGTATAGACGGGCATGCCGCTATTGCCAACCAGGCAGCGCTTAATATAGCTGGCGTAAAGCCAGGGCAAAAGATAATAGGGGGTGAGATAGAAACCATTAACGGTAAACTTACCGGTATCCTGGTGGATAATGCAGTTGGAATTGTGACCCGCAAAATACCTGCCCCAACAGAGCAAATAGTACAAACGGCATTGCTTGATGCGCAGAAAAATTGTGTTGCTGTAGGTTTAACTACTGTTGACGATTGCGGCGTTCCTTACCAGTTGATCAATACAATTGCATCGTTACAGCATAAGGGCGACCTGAAGATGCGACTGTACCTGATGCTGGCCGATCAGCCGGAGAATTATAATTACCTTTTTAAGCGCGGCGCATATAAAACTCCCGGCCTTAATGTACGTGCTTTTAAGGTTTATGCAGATGGCGCTTTAGGTTCGCGCGGGGCCTGCCTGCTCCAATCATACACTGATCAGCCTAAATGGAACGGATTTTTACTAAGCCAAAAAACGCATTTTGAAGAAGTTGCCAAAAAAATTGCTGCCCATGGTTTCCAGATGTGTACGCATGCCATCGGCGACTCGGCCAACCGCGTTATGCTTAAAATTTATGCCGAAAACCTAAAAGGGAAAAACGACAAGCGCTGGCGTATTGAACATGCACAAATCGTATCTCCGCAGGATATAAACACTTTTGGCGAAAACAATATCATACCATCTGTGCAGCCTACCCATGCTACATCTGATATGGCATGGGCCATAAAGCGTTTGGGTGCACAGCGCCTTAAAACCGGCTATGTTTACAAGGACTTACTTAAACAAAACGGCTGGATACCTTTAGGTACAGATTTTCCTGTAGAAAACATTAACCCATTATACACGTTTTATGCAGCAGTTGTCAGGAAGGATTTGAAAGGCTTCCCGGAAGGCGGTTTCCAAATGGAAAATGCGCTGAGCAGGCAGGAAGCACTTCGGGGTATGACCATTTGGGCGGCAAAGGCCAATTTTGAAGAAAAAGAAAAGGGTAGCCTTGAGCCCGGTAAGTTTGCCGACTTTGTTATACTTGACAACGACATTATGAAAGCTAAAGGCAGCGATCTGCCTGATGTTAAAGTGCTAAAAACATATATCAATGGTGTTAAGGTTTATGACAAGAAATAAGCGGGGATGTTATTTTACTGTTCTGTTTGGGGTTATATTTTTTCATTCGGCATGTGCCCAGCCACAGCCTTATACCGGCACCGCTTTTGTAAAGGAGCAGCAATCTGTAGAGCAGGCTACCGTATTGCTTAATAACGAGAAAAATATAATACCACTGCAAAACCTGGATAACAATAAAGTTGCAAGCATCCATTTTACAACGGCCTATGCACAAGGGTTTGACAGCCTGTTAAATAAGTACAGCAGGGTAGACCTTTTTGATGGCAAAGCTTACTTAGGCGCTAAGCCGCTTAGCATGCTTACCCAGGATACCCGGTTTTATAATACCCTGATAGTACAGCTAACCGATGCCGAAGTAAATAATCCGCAGATAATTAGCTTTATAAATGATAACCAAAAGCTGAAGAATGTGGTGGTATCATTCATTGGTAACAGCGCATCGCTTGTCAGGCTTAATGATGTTACCGTTCCTATCTTATGGTCGGCCAGGGTATCGCCGGTTGCGGCTTTATTTAACGCACAGGCTATATTTGGCGGGGTGGCCATCACACAAAGGTTGACGAAAACTTACACTGCCCGTTATACAACCAACACGGGCTTTTTGACAACAAAAATGCGCCTGCAGTATACCGTTCCCGAGGATGCGGGCATTAACTCGGAAAACCTTAAAGCAATTGATAATATTGCCGCCGAAGCAATTGCTGAGCGAGCTACCCCCGGTTGCGTGGTGTTTGTAGCCAAGGATGGCAAAGTGATATTCAATAAGGCTTATGGCTACCATACTTATCAAAAGGGAATACCTGATAGTATAACTGATATTTTTGATATAGCCTCGATGACAAAGGTATCAGCTACAACTGTTGAGGCGATGCAATTATATGATGAGGGTAAGCTTAATCTGGATTCCACTATTGGTACTTATCTTCCTGTGGCCCGTAATAGCAATAAAAAGGGGCTTACGGTGCGTGAAGTGCTGGAGCATCAGGCAGGATTGATACCGGATATATCAACATTTGAGGTGATCAAACCATCGGATCATAGCGCCGATTCGTCTTCAGCTTTTCCTACCAAAGTGAACGATGGATATTATTTACGCAAAAACTATTTTCAGGATGTGATGCTGCCTGCCATGTTGCGGTCGGCAGTACGCACGCGCGGACAGTACGTTTACAGCGATGTGGGCATGATATTTATGCAGCAGATCGCCGAGACTATTACCACTACGCCGCTTAATGAGTACGTGCAGAAGAAGTTTTACGATCCGTTGGGAATGCAAACCGCAGGCTTTCTACCGCTTAACCGTTTCCCGGCAAACCGTATACCCCCAACCGAAGATGATCGTAAAGACCGCCGAACATTGATAGATGGTTATGTGCACGATCCAACCGCCGCATTGATGGGAGGCGTTGCAGGGCATGCCGGTTTGTTTGCCAGCGCCAACGATATAGGCATTCTTTTCCAGATGCTGCTTAACCGGGGTAATTATGGAGGCGTACAGTATATAAAGCCAGAAACGGTTGATTTGTGGACGGCCAAACAATCAGCTGTAAGCCGCCGGGGCCTGGGCTTTGACCGTTGGGACCCTATTGCCGACCGGCATTATCCATCCAGGCAGGCATCAAACCTAACCTACGGACATACTGGTTTTACAGGTACCTGTGTTTGGGTCGACCCGAAATATAACCTGGTGTATGTATTCCTATCTAACCGTGTACATCCAAATGTGGGCAATAAGCTGGGCAGCTTAAACATTCGCCCAAGGATACAGGATGCTATTTATGATGCTATACAAAAAGGTTTATAAGCGAATACTAAACCTTATAGAAATAAAAATGCCTGCATGTTGTATGCAGGCATTTTTTGTTAGTATAGTAAATTAAGCCAATTATACGATATAATTCCAGCCATGTGGGTCCGGCGCGGTGCCGTATTTGATAGCGTTAAGTGTAGTAAATACTTTTTGCGAGAACTCACGTGTTGCAGGGTCGCTTAAAAAGTATTCGGTACCATCAACGCAGAACGAACCTACCGGGGCAATAGTAGCTGCAGTACCGGCGCCAAATGCATCGGTTAATTTGCCACTCTTTGCGCCTTCAACAAGTTCCTCAACAGATACCTTGCGCTCTTCAACAGGTATATCCCAGTCTTTAGCTAAGGCAATCACTGTGTCACGTGTAACACCATCAAGAATGGTGTCCTTGGTTTCGGCAGTAATTAAAGTGCCATCCAGTACAAACATGGCATTGGCAGCACCCATTTCTTCAACGTATTTATGTTCTTTAGCGTCTGTCCATATCAACTGGTCAAAACCCTCTTCAGTAGCTTTACGGCCAGGCAGCATAGATGCGCCGTAGTTGCCGGCAGCTTTAGCATAACCCATACCACCTTCGGCAGCGCGGGTATAGTGTGTTTCTATCTTAACTCTTAAAGGTTTTGAAAAGTATGGGCCAACGGGGCTAACCAAAACAATAAACTTATAAGTAGCAGAGGGTGTTACGCCCAGGTAAGGGTCGGTAGCAAACATAAATGGCCTTATATACATGGCATGGTCTGCTTTTGCAGGCACCCAGTCGCGGTCAATATCAACCAATGCGGCTATGCTTTGTATAAATACCTCTTCAGGCAAAGTTGGCATACACAGGCGCTCGGCAGATTTATTAAAGCGTATAGCGTTTTTATCCGGGCGAAAGATAGATACCGTGCCGTCATCATGCTTATAAGCTTTAATACCCTCAAAAAAAGCCTGGCCATAATGCAGGGCAGATATTGCCGGGCTCATTTGTATAGGGCCGTAAGGTAATATCTCAAAATTCTTCCACTCGCCATCAGCATAGTCGGCTACCAGCATGTGGTCAGAAAAAACCTTACCGAAAGGCAGGTTGTTAAAATCCGTCTCGTTTAAGCGCGAATGAGCGGTTTTTGTTATCTTGATGTCCAGTGTCTCGGTCATTGCAGTAGATATTAATTCAGAAGATGGCAAGATAAGAATTTAAAATTAAAGTTTGAGATTATATCCTTACAGCATATATTACAAAAAATCACTAAAAGAATGTAATGAAATATCACTTATCAGACAGCGGTAAAGAAAAACTAAGAAAAACATGGACCATAACTACCGGCCTTAGCCTGGCCGCTATTACCGGTATATTAGGGCTTAACTTGTTAGGCCGGAAATTAGACAGCATTAACATCATAATTTACAGCGCCATTTTGCTGGCAGAAGTAGGGTTTTTTACTGTTGGCCGTAAAAAGTATTTCTCTGGCCTGAACACAACCATCCTTGAAATTACTGAAACCGGGATAATATTGCACATAGCTAATCAGGCCGAGCAATCTGTAAGATTTGATAACATCAAAGAAGTAAAGCCCCGTGATCATGGAATTTACCTGGTGAGAAAAGATGCTAAGGCCAAGCCCATATTTATAATGGATAAATTTGAGCGATTTGATGAGATACAAAGTTCAATTCGTGCTAAAACCGGGTTGACTGTGCAGAATGCCTGACTTATAATTCACTTACAACCTTTTCTACCCAGCCTCTTCCCCAGTTTTCCAGCTCTTCAATACTCCAGAGTGATGGAAAGAAAATGCGTTTCTGAAAACGCGGAGGCAGGTATTTTTGCCAGTTGGTACCGCCGGTAGCTTTGATCTCTTCCGGTTCGCGGTGCAAATAACGCACTGCGGATTTATAGTGGCTTAAAGGCCAGTTAACGTTTACATTGATATCCAGCTGACGCAGCTGTTCTTCCAGCGCCATTGTGCTTTCGCCCTTGTATTTTTGCTGCTGAAGAAGCGCATTAAAGTTGGTTTTTGTTAAATTTTTACCTAACTCAATAAAGGTTTTAGCGTATTTTTTTTCAAACTGGTTTAAGGTAAGCGTTTTTTTACCGGTTGATAGTTCGGTAGCGCCGTATTTCCAGTAGATCTGTTCAAATTGCTCCTCAACGGAGGCGCTCCGCAAAGCCTCGCGGTGGTCGGGCGCTACCAGGTTAATAAAGTCGGTTGCATGGATTTCAATCATGCGATACTGCCCGCTCTGAAAGCCGCTGGCAGGTAGCAAGGACATCCTGAATTGCAGGAACTGCTCTTTTTCCATACCGTCCACCATTATCTCGAAGGAATTGGTAAGTGCCTCAAAGTAACGGTTAATACGTTTAACACGGGCGGTAAAAAACTCGGTTGTTAATTGTTCGGCACCGGATATCTGTTTACACTCGTGCAGCGAGAGCTTAAAATACAGCTCGGTTATCTGGTGGTACATGATAAATATCTCTTCATCTGGGAACTGTGTTTTCGGGCTTTGCAGGCTTAACAGCGTGTCCAGATGAATGTAATCCCAATAGGTTAAAAAATCGGCATGCAGCAGGCCATCAAGGTACGAGGTCATATCCTGGCCCATAGCATTATATTTTTCCTGCAGCAGCGTTAGTCTTTTTTCTATTTCGGGAGAGATACTCATAGTGCAAAGATAAGAGTATTGAGTCTTAAGTCTGAAATCCTTAGTTTGAAGTCGGATAAGTTGACTGCGATTTTTTAATTGATAACTTCAGACTTAAGACTTTTTCCCTACATTCGCATATATAAAAGGCAATGGTGTTCTGCCTATTTGAACCGCTGTAAAGCTGATGACGCCTACTCAAATGGATTTTTTATTTATTTGCACGTAGGTTATGTTCAAAAATATCATCTCAAAACAATTATATCTTTTAAGTTACCTCATCCGCTGGACGCTGATCAGCATACCTGTTTCCGTTGCCATAGGCAGTATGGTGGCGCTATTTTTATGGCTGCTCAACTGGGCGATACATTTCCGTTTTGCACATACCTGGCTGCTTTATTTGCTGCCAGTAGCCGGTGTTATCATCCATTTACTTTATAAGCTATACGGGCAAAGCGCCGAGCGTGGAAATAACCTGATCATAGACGAGATACATCAGCCCGGGGCAGGGGTACCTAAGCGGATGGCGCCGCTTATCCTTGTTACAACTGTAATAACCCATTTGTTTGGTGGCTCTGCCGGGCGCGAGGGTACCGCCGTGCAGATTGGTGGGAGTATAGCCAACTTATTTGGTAGCTGGTTTAAGCTGAATGAGGCTGATAAAAAGATCATACTTACGGCAGGTGTTGCAGCCGGCTTCGGAGCCGTTTTTGGTACCCCGTTGACCGGGACTATCTTCGCCCTTGAGGTTATAGCAATTGGCCGTATACAATATAATGCCTTGTTGCCATGCCTTATTGCCGGGTTGGTTGGCGATGTAACAGTATCTGCCTGGGGCGTTCATCATACTTTATACCATATTGATGTTACAGATGTTAGCGGACAGTTTTACGGCAAACATTTACCTGTTAGTTTTTTACTGCTGGCAAAAGTACTTATAGCCTCGGCGTTGTTTGGGCTTACAAGTATGGCTTTTGCAAAAGCAGTACACCAGGTGAAAAGCATCGCCCTTAAAGTTATTAGGATCAATTGGCTGATACCTGTTTGCGGAGGTATAATTATCATTTTACTTACTTTTTTACTGGGCAAGCCTGACTATCTGGGCCTGGGCGTAGATGCCGGGTATCCTAACGCTATCACCATAGTTTCGTCCTTTCACCAGGGTGGTGCAGATTTTTTTAGTTGGCTTTGGAAACTTATTTATACCTCTGTTACGCTTGGTACAGGCTTTAAAGGAGGCGAAGTAACACCATTATTCTATATAGGGTCAACATTGGGCAACACATTAGCGGGTATACTGAACGCTCCGGTCAGCTTATTTGCCGCATTGGGCTTTATTGCAGTATTTGCCGGGGCTACCAACACCCCGCTTGCCTGTACCTTAATGGGTATAGAACTGTTTGGCGGCGAATATGCTTTATTTTTTGCAGTAGCTTGTTTTACTGCTTATTTTTTTAGCGGCGAGGGTGGCATTTACGCTGCCCAGCGCGTAGCCGCAGCAAAAACCGATGATAATTACCTGAAGAAAATATTCTCAAAGTACCGCCCTTAGCCAAAAACATATTAAGTTATGATTGTTTAATAAGGGTTACCCAAATCCTTAAACATGAAGATCAGTAAGATACTTATCGGGATAGATGACAGCAAATATGCTGAGTATGCCGCCAGTTATGGCTTTGACCTTGCCAAGACCTTTAATGCCCATGTAGGGCTGGTGCATATTGTAGAGCCTGCCGTTGTACCTGACGGAGGTACAGATAATTTAATGGGTATGCCTATGCCCGCTGCCGATTATAATGAAGTGATGATGATGGACATCCAGAAAGACCAGGGTGAAAATGTGATAGAACGCACTATAAAAAAATATGCCGGTGGTTTACAGGTAACACATTTTAATGAATACGGCTCTACTGCCGACGGTATTTTGAATTGCAGCAAAGAGTTTATGGCAGACCTGATAGTTATAGGCACACACAGCCGCAGCGGTATAGACCGCCTGCTGATGGGGAGTGTAGCAGAAACCATCGTGCGTAACTCACAAATACCCGTTTTAGTAGTGCCGCTGGCAGAGGATGGAAAATAACCCTTCATCTGTAACATCGGGCATTCAAAAGATAGGTAGCTGACTGAAAGGCGATATAATTATTTCAATTTAGCCAAAGCCTCGCGGATGCGTGGTATCATTTGCTGTATCTCTTCCAATGTGCATGCGCCTACAGACGCCCTGAACCAGGTAATATCATCTCCGGTGCCAAAGGCAGAGAACGGTACAAGGGCTACTCCTGCTTCTTTGATCAGGTAGAAGTTAACATCGGTGCTATTACTTAAAACTTTGCCATGGGTTGTTGTTTTACCCGTGTAATCAACCTTAACCGTAAGGTATATGGCACCCATCGGCTCGATAGAATCTACCGCAAAACCTTCTGATTTTAATTGCTGAAAACCCTGGTGCAATGCATTAAGGCTGGCTTGTATACCGGTTTTTAAATGAGTAAGGTAATGATCAACAAAGCCATCATTCATTAAAAAATCAGCCATAGCTACCTGCTCTGCCTTTGGCGACCATGCACCCATGTGCCCAACAATAGCCTTCATGTTATTGATGATGGCTGCCGGGCCAAAACCCCAGCCAACACGCACACCAGTAGCCGCAAAACATTTGGAGCCGCCATCTATAAAAATAGTGTAGTTCCTCAACTCCGGCCTTAAAGTTACCGGGTCATAGTGTTTATGGTCGCCAAAGGTTAATTGCGAATAGATCTGATCATACAGTACATACAACGGCTTTTGATCAGCAGCCCTGCTATTATTCTCTTCAATCACCAGATCGCAGATCTCTTCCAGGTCTTTTTTATCGAACATCGTACCAGTTGGGTTAAGCGGAGAGCACAATGCCAGTAAGGTTGCACCTTTTAAATGAGGGCGGATATCATCTGCCGTAGGCATAAAGTTATTTTCCGGACCGGTCTCTACTATAACCGCTTCGGCGCCGGTAAGGTCACAGTAATGGTTATTGTTCCATGATGGTGCCGGGAAAACCACTTTATCGCCCGGATCAACCAGGGCAAGGTAAGTTGAATAGATTAACGGCCGGGAGCCCCCTGAGATCAATATCTCGTTAGCCCCATAATTTAATCCTAAAGTTTTATTGAGGAATGCAGATACACTTTCGCGCAGGCTAAGCATACCATCAGCAGGCGGGTAATTTGTTTGATTACGGTTATAAGCATCAATAATTCCATCCTTTAGCTCGGCAGGAATCGGATAAATGTTAGAGTCAAAATCGCCAATGGTAAGGTTGGCAATATTCTGGCCCTGCTTTTTCAATTCATTTATTTCTCCCGCTATCTTTATGATCTCCGACCCATGCAAATTTTGCGCTAATACTGATACTTTCATTTATAGAATATTAATGAGCGGCAAAGATAGCGAGAAAGGACGGAAGGATGAAGGATAAATGAATTTGAGCGATAAGCCGACTCACCCGGTCATCGCTATCGCTCGACCACCCTCTCTCCGCAAGCGCAAAGAGGGTCGAAAAATCATAGCTTCTATACCCTCATTGAAAAGCAGAGAGGGTCGACCAGCGAAGCGTAGTCGGGGTGAGTAAAACGAAAGGCGAAAAGTTCATCACTTTTCGCCTTTGATATTTATTCTTTTACCTATTCAGGCATAAGCTTTTCTGAGTTTGATGATGCGTGCCCAGTGCATCAGTTTCATAATAGGGTAAACCGGGTCTATCTCAAACCATTTTGCACCAAAATTTGCGCTGTTTGGGCGCTTATGGTGGTTATTCTGGAATAATTCGCCAAGCATTAAAAAGTCAAAAGGGGTTGTGTTTTTTGATTTATCGTTATTATCAAAATTAGCGTATCCGTATTTGTGGCCGCACCAGTTTACTATTGCCCCGTGCAGTGGGCCCATTAAAAAGTGAATAGGTAATAACAGGAACATCCACCAGGCTGTTGCAAACTGAATATAAAAGGCAACATATAGCAGCCCGAATGCAATGCGCGATACCATTGACGATCCAACATAGTCTAAAAATCTCCACTCCGGGTAATTGCCTTTAAAACGATCTTCAGGCTCTTTTAGACGTTTTACATGCAGTTTATAGCTCATAGCCGTATACCACATCATCTGGAAAACGTCTTTAAAAAAATGAGGAGAATGCGGATCCTTTTCCGTATCGCTGTAAGCATGATGCTCGCGGTGCATAATGGCATACGCGCGTGGATTTAAGTATGACGATCCCTGAAAAAGGTATGTCATGATATAAAAAGTACGCTCAAAAAACTTATTGGTCGTAAACATTTTGTGTGAGGCATACCTGTGCAAAAAGAAGGTCTGAAAGAACAGCGACAGGAACCAGTGGGCTAAAAAGAAAATTAAGATGATCACAGATTATATATTCGGGGGATTATTTATAATGATTACAAATATACAATTATTAACCCGCATTGGTTTCAAAAAGGTTAAACAACAGAAAAAAAGCCGCCTGGGATTTATCCAAGCGGCTTTTTAATTACATTTAGATTAGCTATTAAGCTTGTGCGTCACGCAGTGCTTTGATACTGTCATGGCCTTCATTGATCACCTGCTGCTGGCGCGAAACCAGTTCGATATGTTGTGCAGATAAACCGCTATCGGCAGATAATGCTTCCTGATATGCTTTTTTAATGGCATCTTCACCACGTTCGCACTCATCTAATATAGCTTTCCGGTCCTGGCCGCTAAAAGTTGCTTTAACATCAAGCCATGCACGGTGTATGGTGCCTGTAACTGTGTTACCGGTCTCAAGGTCGCCGCCTAATGCACCTACTGCGGCGCTAAGCTCCTGTACGTTTTGGCGGCTGTCGCTTGCAAATTTGTCAAATACTGCTTTTAGGTCCACATCGCCTTCTCCAAGATCTTTTGAAGCACGGGTGAAACCATCTATACGGTCATTGTTAATTTCAATTAGATCATTTAATACTTCGACTGATTTTTCAACGGTAGTTTCCATAATGGTAGTGATTAATAAGTTTATACTATCAATGCAACCACCATGCCACAATTAATTCGCAATTAAAAAATTTGCGTTAATTTTTGAAGAATCTGCAATAATTAAAAAACCCGCCTTATGAGCGGGTGTACTTAATTGTAAATGTATTTAACCTATCCCCGGAAAGAAACCGGAGATAGTGTTATGTGATAGGTTGGTTTAGGTATTATACTACTGCTTTATGGCAATAGATAAGTGATAAAGGTTTAGGTACACCATACTGTGGTGCGGCAGCGTTAAAATCTGTATTATTTAATAACGTAGCTTTTCAGTTCAGACTTCATAACCAGTGTTTCACCGGTTTTTGCATACGTGGCAATTATGCCAACACCTTTTGCCAGGTAAACTCAAAGGTGGTAACGGTAGTGTAATTGTTATCGTACTTTATTTGCAATTGGCTAACAGTATGGGTAACATCTGAAAATGATTTGCCGGCGATAGTTTTCTTTACACCTTTTTCAGCAACGGTAGTTACAATGCGTGCATCTACCTCGTCATTGCTCAGATCAAGCGTAAAGGTTTCCCCCTGTGTTTTGGCATCATTAAAATAAGGAATGTCTATTGTACCTTCACCATTTTGTACACGGGTGCTGTAAATGTGGTTATCAATATTAAAGTAACCTGTTTCTGTATCCCCTTCAGAAACTACTTCTACTTCATGATAAGTTTTACCGTTAAATTGTTCTGTTTTCCCGGTAATGGTGCTTGTAGATGTTTCTTTGTCGGTAGATCCCTGGAAATAGTACTCTACATCATAAGTCCAGTTTGAACCTTTGGTAAGCGGCTGGTAGTCGCCATTGCCGGCAGGTCCGTTGTTATCGTCTTTTTTACAAGCGCTGAATACTGAAACAAGCGCTATTAGGATAAGGATTGATTTTTTCATTTTTTTTGTGATAATTAGCAGGCTTAGCCTTTTCGTTTATTGTTTACTTATCATGCAATAATTGATATGGTACCGATATCTTTTATTGCAATGATACTACCCTTGACGGACGTTTTAGTGTAAGTGTTACACTATTAAAAAAATATTTTAAAAAAAAGCGGCTGTAAAAAACAACCGCTTGCAAATATTTAGTTTTAAATTACTTGACCCGTTTATAATTACGGTATTCGCCTACACGCCAGCCTGTACAATCTTCTATCAATTGCAATACCCTTCGCCGCAAATCCATTTGTTTTTTTATATCCTTCGATTTAAGATCGATATTCCAGCGCGTAGCCTCAATGCGCTTTTGCATTACCGCCGGGTGGGCATCATTAAAGTGTATTAAACGGTCGGCATTACTGTAATCAAACTCGTACGTTTCAGGTATGTGCTTTTCAACCCATTCATCGTCGTTATAAAACCGGTTAAAATTTCGCATTTTATTATTCAATCCTTTCAGCGGTTTTGCCCAGCCATAATGATAGATATAAGCATCAATAAGCTTCACTTTGATCTTGCGGCCATTCAACCTGAAACCTTGCGCATCGCGGTAAGCATGTATGCCCTTTATATTTTTAATCAGCCTTATTTCACGCCGGTACCATCGTCTGGATTGGCCATAGTAATCGTAAGAGCCATAAAAGTGCAGATATTTAAACAGCAGGCCCTCAACATTGGCATCGCTCAGGTTTTCCTGCATCTCTTTTTCTATTACAGGCAAATACTTCTCATGCACTACCTCGTCTCCCTGAATATAAAATGCCCAGTCGGTATCTGGCGATATTGCCGCGAATGCTTTGTCGGTTTCAACGGCAAACACCTCGCCACCTTTCTTTAAAGTATCGTCCCATACAGAGTCAATGATCCTGATCTTGGCCGAGTTGATAGCCTCTATCAGTTCCCTGGTACCATCGTCAGACAAGCCAACCACGGCAATAAACTCATCGCACAAAGGCAAAACAGATGTTATTGCCTCTACAATGGGGTAATCGTTTTTTACAGCGTTTCTGATAAAGGTAAAGCCTGAAACTTTCATTTGACCGGTTATAATTAACACCCAAATGTAGGCAGACCTTGGCTCTGCTACAAACAAAAAAGGCAGCCCGTTACAGGCTGCCCTTTAGTAAATAATTTTCGAGCTTATTCTTTCTCGCTTTTTGCTGAACTGTTTATCCCAGCTTCGGCAATTTGAGTAAGTAAGCTATCGGTATTTTTTTCTTCCTGCAAGGTAGCATCAAGCAATTCAACCGCTTCGGTATAGCCTAATGTTTGTGCAAGGGTTTTTAATGTACCGTATGAGGCAATTTCATAATGCTCTGCTTTTTGAGCAGCAGAAATGATGCCTGCATCGCGTGTTAACGAACCTTTTTCGGTATCAGACATGATCTCTTCACCTTCTTTGATCAAACCGGCCATTGCTTCGCATTTTTTTGCTGTAGCTTTTTCATCAATGCTTTCAAAAACACTTTCCAAACGGGTAACCTGGTTTTCAGTTTCGGTGATATGTTGCTCAAGAGCCTGGCGCAACTCATCAGATGTTGCGTTTTTGGCCATTTTTTCAAGGGCTTTGGTTAGGTGTTTTTCTGCCCAGTAAATGTCTTTTAATTCGTCGATAAACAATTCGTTTAAAGCCGACTCTTCAGCAACCTCTGTAGTTTCAGGTGCTTTTTTTGTTTTAATAGTTGCCATAGGTATGTTGATGTTTAATTTATAACTCTTACATTACAAGAACACTGCCAAAACTTAATAGTTTTACTTTTTAAGATAATTTTTATCCCCTAAATCAAGCGCCCTTCTTGGTTTGTAAGCTTTGCATCAACTGGTCATACAAATCATCGCTCTTGGTTTTATGCGGTTTAAGCTTTTTGATGGTGGCACGTTTGCCCTTGGATTTGGCTTTGATAATATTCAACAGCTCGTTGGTGTACTCATCCTTAAACTTAGATACATCAAATTTTTCGGCGTATTGGTTAATCAATGCAAGGCCTACATCAAGCTCCTTTTTGCTCACTTTAACATCATCTGCAATATTCAGATCTTCTGTATTGCGTATCTGCTGGCCAAAACGTATCCGGGTTACTACCAGTACATTCTCTACCGGGTGAACAATACACAAGCTTTCTGAACTACGCAATACGAAACGGGCCAGTCCTGCCTTGCCCGATTTTTTCAGCGCGTTTAGCAGCAAGGCATAAGCTTTGTTATTTTTTGTATCAGGCTCAGTGTAATAAGATGTTTCGTAGAACATAGGGTTTACATCGGCAATATCTACAAAGCTTTCAATTTCTATGATCTTACTTTTCTCTGGTGCCGCTGCCTCAAAGTCGGCCTCATCCATAATTACATAACCGTCATCCAGTTTATAACCCTTTACAATTTTATCATAGGGCACTTCTTTATGCGTTTTGTCGTTCACGCGCTGGTACCGTATACGTTCGTGGTCCCGGCTGTCGAGCATATCAAAATCAATGGACGAAGTTTGCACTGCCGAATATAATTTGATAGGAATGCTTACCAGACCAAAACCAATTGATCCTTTCCAGATAGATCTCATAGCGTACAGATTTAATGGATATATATAACCCGCAAAACCCGGATCGGTTTTACTATGAGCGGTTTAAACTACATAAACACTGTTGTGTAACAATGCAATATCAAAATGCAAAGCCGTATTATCTATGTTTAATGTCGACGATTTTAGTAAGCTTTATCTTGTCACCTCGGGCATTTTTTGCACATTTGCAATACTATGTCGCAGCCGGAAAAAACAGAGCAGTATTTTATAATTGACTTTGACAGTACCTTTACACAGGTAGAAGCTTTAGATGAGTTAGCAAGGATATCCTTAAAAAACCATCCTGACCGTGAGGATATCTACAAAAAAATAGAAGACCTTACCAATGCTTCAATGGAAGGGCGGCTATCCTTTACCGAAAGCCTGCAGCAACGTGTAAAGCTGCTTTGCGCCAATCGCGATCACCTGAAACAGCTGATAACGCACCTTAAGAAAAAAGTATCCACATCGTTTTCCCGCAATACTGTATTTTTCAAGAAACACCAGGATGAGGTGCTTATTGTTTCGGGCGGTTTTAAAGAGTTTATTACACCAGTAGTTACCGAGTACCACATCAAAAAAGAGAATATTTACGCCAACACATTCGTGTTTGATGACGAGGGCAACATAGTTGGTTATGATAAGGATAATCCTTTATCGCAGGAGGGCGGAAAGGTAAAGCTGCTGCGCGAAATGAACCTGCAGGGCGATATCTATGGTATAGGTGATGGTTACTCGGATTTTCAGCTAAAAGAATCAGGCATTATCAAAAAGTTTTTTGCCTTTACAGAGAATATCGAGCGGAAATCTGTAGCAGAAAAGGCCGACCACATTACGCCAAGCTTCGACGAGTTTTTATATATCAATAAACTACCAAGAGCTATATCTTATCCTAAAAACCGTATCAAATGCCTGGTTGCGGGCAATGTGGATGAAGAAGCATTAGCACAAATGAAACGCGAAGGCTACAACATTCGCCATCATAACCATATTGATGATAAATACCTGGAGGAGGCGGGCGTTTTATTTTGCGACGAAAACACGCAGCCAACAGCTGAGCAGTTGCAAAATGCCGGGCGTTTAAAGGTAATAGGATGCTTTGGTAAAGTAAGCCGGAAACTGGCCGAAGCTGGCGGAGAAAAAGGTATTATTATTTTTGACGACCCCAAGCAAAACCCCCATAATGTTGATTTTATCCCGCGCAGGGTAATGGCTTTTATGAACGAGGGCAAAACACACATGAGCTGTAATTTCCCCGAACTGCAGCCACCCAGGGTAAATAATGCTCACCGCCTTATACACATCCATAAAAATGTGCCTGGTATACTGGCGAAGATAAATGAAGTGTTCGCTAATCATAACATTAACATTGTGGGCGAGTTTTTGGTAACCAATCCGCAAATCGGTTATGTAATTACTGATGTTAATGCGGGTTATGATACGCATGTGCTTAACGAACTGAAAGCTATAGAGCATACCATAAAATTCAGGTTGCTGTACTAACATTGGGTTTAGTTACTAATAGCTAAGCAGCTTTATATTAAAAATATGGCCTACGGAACTTTATATCTGGTACCTGTACCCCTTGCTGATGAAGCTGTTGCCAAATCATTTACGCCCTATCTGGTTGATACCATCAACACTATTAAGGAGTATATTGTAGAAAATGAAAAAACCGCGCGCAAGTTTTTGAAACAGGCCGGTTTAAGAACACCCCAGAGCGAACTCATCATACATGATTATGGTAAGCACAACCGCGATACCAGCCTTAAAGAATTTTTTAAAGGCTTGCTTGCAGGCAATGATGTAGGTTTAATGAGCGAGGCTGGCTGCCCAGGCATTGCAGACCCGGGCGCTGATATAGTTGCCGAAGCGCATTGGAAGGGCATTAAGGTTGTGCCATTGGTTGGCCCAAGCTCAATCCTGCTGGCCTTAATGGCATCAGGGTTTAACGGCCAAAGCTTCACCTTTCATGGATATTTGCCTATTGATAAGGCGGACCGTACGCGCCGTATCAAAGAGTTAGAGAGCGCTGCAGAAAAATATAAGCAAACGCAGATCTTTATAGAAACCCCATTCCGCAACGATAGCATGCTGCAGGAAGTCTTAAAAACCTGTAAGCCTAATACACGTATCTGCATTGCATGCGATATTACAGCACCTACAGAATTCATAAAAACAATGCCTGTATCCGCCTGGCAAAAGCAGATACCCGATTTGCGTAAAAGGCCAGCCATATTCCTGTTATTTCATGCCTGATTGAATGATAGCCACACCGCAACATACTACCGTTTTAATTGTAGGGGCGGGGCCCTCGGGGTTGATGATGGCTGCCCAGTTGCTTAGATATGGCATACAACCGGTAATTATAGATAACCGGCAAGGCCCTACCAACCAATCAAGAGCATTGGCGGTACAGGCTCGGTCAGTGGAGATATATCGGCAGATGGGTATAGTGGATAACGTATTGTCAGGGGGCAAGCGGGCAAAGGGACTTGCTTATTACCAGGAAGGCGAACAGCTGGTCAAGTTTGATCTTAACCAGATGGGTGGAAATAAAACTTTGTTTCCCTTTGTATTGCTTTACCAACAAAGCAAAAACGAGCGCTTATTGCTGGACTATCTTACACAGGCTTGCTGCCCGGTTTACTGGCAAACATCTTTAAGAAGTTTTAAGCAGAATGGCACCTTATATAACGCGGTTTTGCAAAATGGCGATACTGCTTTTGAGTTGAGCTGTACTTATATTATAGGCGCCGACGGCGCGCATAGCACCGTTCGTAAGCAATTAGGGCTGCATTTTACGGGCGATACCTATGAGCATCAGTTTTACCTGGCCGATGTGCAGCTTTACGGTGAGATGGATGAAAATGTGGTTAGCCTGTTTTTAAACAGGAAGGGCTTTGCCGGATTTTTCCCGCTGCCAGAGGCAAATAGTTTTAGGATAGTAGCTAACCTTCCTGATACATTAGAAGGTGACGATGCACCTGATCTGAAAAAAGTATTGCCTTTTTTACAGGATGTTACCAGGAAGGATATAGCCATTGATAAGGTTAACTGGTTCACGGTATACAAACTGCATCACCGCATGGCCGATAAATTTAGCGATGGTAATTGTTTTTTAATTGGCGATGCAGCGCATATACATTCGCCGGTTGGCGGGCAGGGAATGAACACCGGCCTTCAAGATGCTTATAACCTTGCATGGAAACTTGCTGCAGTGATCAATAAACAAATTCAACCGGGCATACTCAAAACTTATACAGAAGAACGTATGCCGGTTGCAAAAGATCTGCTAAACACTACAGACAGGGTATTTAACATCATCATGTCGCGCAGCTGGTTTAGCAATCTGCTCAAAAGGTACATAGCGCCGCAATTGCTTAATTTATTGTGGAAGGCTGATAAAATGCGCGATATGTTTTTTGAGCGTATATCCCAAACCGGTATCAACTATCGTGGTGCTAAGCTTAGCCTTGGTCTTGGCAGGCACACCCACATCAAAGCAGGCGACCGCCTGCCGTATCTGGAAATATTCGACGAAAAGAAACAACAAAAAACCGATATACATGCCTGGTGCAGTAAGCCGGGCTTTACCTTAATAACTTTTGGCGACATACCGGAAAATTATCTTTTTACCCTTGCCAAATGGATAACGCAGGATTATAACGGCCTGCTTAATTTTTTCCATTTGCCGTTTTCAAAAGGTAATTCAAAGTTGTTTGATACAATGCAAATTACTCCGGGTACACGTAAGGCAATAATTGTAAGGCCGGATATGCACATTGGTTATTTAAACGATACGGTAGACATCAGCATGATGAATAACTACCTGCGCAATGTGGTTGGTTTTATCAGCTGATGTATCGGGCCGGTAGTAAATCTATAAATACCTGTTTGATATAAGTGTTAGCCGTGAATGGTTTCGGCCTTGCCGTAATTTTGTATCACCATGGCTTCATATTCTAAAAACTCTTTCCAGCGTTTATCTACATCAATTTCAACGGCGTATTTTTTAGCGAGGCGAATAAAGGTGGCATAGTGGGTTGCTTCGCTTATCATCAGCTCATGGTAAAACTCAGATAGCTCGGTGTCGTTTATGTTTTCAGAAAGTACTTTAAAGCGTTCGCAGCTGCGTGCTTCTATCATGGCCGATAACAATAAACGGTCTATCAGTTGTGCTTCACGGCCGCCGCCGGTTATCATAAATTTGCGCAGTTCATTTACATAATCGTCCTTACGCTCTCGGCCAAGCACAAAACCGCGTTGTAAAATAATGTCATGCACGCGTTTAAAATGATCCATTTCTTCCTGAACCAGGAGCGCCATTTCCTGAACCAGATCGCTCAGGTTTGGGTTTTGCACTATGAGCGTGATAGCATTGCTGGCAGCTTTTTGTTCGCAAAAGGCATGATCGGTAAGCAGCTCCTCAATATTGCTTTCCACTACGTTTTTTACCCAAAGCGGATCTGTAGGCAATTGCAGTTTTAAAATGGTTTTTTCGCTCATAATGCAAAGATAGGCGTTAATGCCGAAAGCGTAAAGGCTAAAACTGAAAGCAAGAAATCTGAAAAATGTTATTGTGAACGATAGTGAAGCAATCTCATGGTACAAGTAGTTATACTGAGATTGCTTTGTTGTAACCCCTCGCAATGATTTAGAGGAACTATCTATACAAACTCTTACTCTCTATAAATTTCAGAACAGGGTCTGGTACAAAATATTGTACATTCTTTTTTTCCTTGATGGATTTACGAATGAAGGTTGCAGATAATTCCATCAATGGGGTCATGGTAATGGTTACGGATGGGTGCGAGGCCAATTCGGCATTTTCATAACCGGGGCGGGGATAAACAAATATATTATAGTTGCGCAGTATAAGCTTGTAATTCTTCCATTTATGTAGTGTCACCAGGTTATCCGACCCCATGATCAGCGCGAAGTCATGTTCAGGATATTTTTCTTTAAGGTGTGTAAGCGTATCAATAGTATAAGAGGGTTGGGGCAAGCGTAGTTCTACATCACTTACAGATATATTACTGGCATTTTCAGTAGCCAGCTTGGCCATCTCCAGCCTGTCATAAGTGCTGATGAGATCGCCATATTTTTTTAAAGGATTTTGAGGAGATACCACCAGCCAAACCTTATCCAAAGCGGTATGATTAGCCATATAGTTGGCAATAATCAGGTGCCCGATATGTATTGGATTGAAAGAACCGAATAATAAACCGATTTTCATAGTTTGTTTATGGTTGATGGTTAATAGATCATAGGTGAAGATTAATATTAATGGCCTATAAACTATGAACCATTAGCTATGAACCAATAAAGCCTCTCACCAACTCTTCCGCTTCCTTGCAAGCTGTCTGAAGATCGTAATTTTTAAGGATAATATCAAACTGAGGAGCGTAATTAAGCTCTTTTTCGGCTTTGGCAAAACGTTCCTGCAATTTTTCTGCACTATCGGTACCCCGGCCGGTAAGGCGTTCTATCAAAACCTCGAGCGATGGGGGCTGTACAAATATGGCCAGCGCCTGTTCCAGGTATTTGCGTTTAAGGTGCATACCGCCTTCAACATCTATATCAAAAATTACAGTTTTACCAGTTGCCCATATACGCTCAATTTCTGTACGTAATGTGCCGTAAAATGTACCTGTATAAACCTCTTCAAACTCTACAAACTGTTTTTTTGCTATGCGGTGTAAAAACTCTTCTTTGCTGATAAAGTAATAATCTTTACCGTCTTTTTCTTCGCCGCGCGGTGCACGTGTAGTAGCCGAAATAGAAAACTCCAGCTCGGGCATTTTACGAAGCAGGTGCTGTACTATGGTGGTTTTACCCGCGCCCGATGGGGCCGAAAATATAATCAGTTTTCCTTCTGGTGTCATTAGTTTATTAGTTCATTCGCTCATTTGTTCATTGGGTAAAAGCCGGAAGCTGCCTGCAGGCAACAAACAAACTAATGAACCAGTGAACTTATGAACTTACAATACATTCAATAATTGTTCTTTTATCTTTTCCAGCTCTTCTTTCATGCCCACAACCAGCTTCTGCATATTTGCATCGTTGGCTTTTGAACCAAGTGTGTTTATTTCGCGGCCAATCTCCTGGGAAATAAAACCTAACTTTTTACCATTGGCGTCAGCATTTTTCAGCGTTTCTAAAAAATACTCACAGTGGCTTTTTAAACGTATCTTTTCTTCTGTAATATCCAGCTTGTCTATGTAATAGATCAGTTCCTGTTCAAAACGGTTTTTATCTATGCTTTCTGCACCAACCGCTTCGCTTAAAAACTGGTTCAGGCGCTCGCGGATAGCCGGTACCCTTTTGGGTTCTTCAACTTCAACAAGTTCCAGGTTTTTAAGAATAATACCAATGCGTTGCTTTATGTCCTGCTCCAACACTTCTCCTTCATCGCTCCTGAATTTCTGAAACGCCGAAAGCGCTTGTTGAAAGGTTTTCTCAACAAGTTTCCACTCTTCCTCGTTTATGGTATCTTCTTCGTATTTTACAACTTCCGGTAAACTAAGGGCCAGTTGCAGCAGGTTGCCGCCCGGCTCGTTCAATTCATCGCTTACGTTTTTAAGCTGGTTAAAATAATGTTTCAGAAGATCACGATCTATACCGGCGGCTTTTACATTTGAACCGGCCTGTTCAACGTTAATAGAAAGGTTGACTTTGCCGCGCTCTATTTGTTTACTGCAATCGTTACGTAACTGAAATTCTTTTTCAGAAAACATTTTTGGAAGGCGCAGGGAAAGCTCAAGAAATTTGCTGTTGAGGGATTTTATCTCGACGGTATACTTTACATTGCCCGAGTCGGAGGTGGCAATACCATACCCTGTCATTGATTTTATCATGTGCAAAGATAAGTTTTTAGTCGCAAACTCAGAAAATTACGCTTTTTGGGAAGTTGCAAGTGTAATTTGTTATCTCAATCTTAAAGTACTTTAACATTTTTTCACACTTCACTCTGCTATACATTTTTTACATTTACTACGTTTTTAAACTATGCCCTTCAAATTTTTCACTGTTATAGTTTTAGCTTTAATGATACCTGTTACCGGCGTTTTTGCGCAGCAGGTAATTATCAAGGGCGCTATTTATAAGCGGATATCTTCTGAGCGGCTTGCAGGCGTAGCTATTACCAATACCCGGACGGATGTTTTTGTGATGAGTGATATACAAGGAGGGTTTAGTATTACCGCAGCCCCTGGCGATACCCTGGTATTTAGTAAGCAAGGTTTTACTCCACAAAAGCAGCAGGCTTCAACCTACGGTATGGTGGTGTATATGCAGCCGGAGGTGCAGCTTAATGAAGTTCGTATAACCGGCCAAACCAAAAAGCAGGAACTAAACGAGATAATGAGCGATTATCGCAAGCAAGGCACCTTTTATAACGGCAAGCCGCCCGTATTATCAATGCTCACCAATCCAATAACCGGCATTTATGAGTTATTTGGCAAAACCCCGGGGCGTGCAAAAAGATTCGCAGAATTTCAAAAGCGTGAGCTGGAAGCTACCGAAGTGGATAAGCGTTATAATAAACCCTTTATTATGCGTGTAACCGGCGAAACAGATACTGCAACAGTGCAAAAGTTTATGGAATTCTATCGTCCTTCGTACGAGGACCTAAAAACCTGGGCCGAGTACGATCTTATCCGGCATACCAAATCTCAATACGATTATTTCAAGAAAAATGGAGATAGGGGTAGTTTGCCTAAATTGCCAAAACTATCAACACAGCAGGGTTCAAATCCCTAAAGCTGTACAGGCTTTTTCAGCAGCAAGCTTTTCAGCGTTCTTCTTGCTAAACTCCTTGCCAGATCCTACCGTTTCGCCGTCTACACTTACCTTTATAGTAAACAGTTTGGCGCTTTCACCTTCCTGATTAGTTATCAGCTCAAAGGTTATGTCTTTGCCATGGCGCTGGCACCATTCAATCAATTTACTCTTGAAATTGGTTTCAGTCTGCTCAAGGGTATGTATATCAATATGCGATTTGATGATATGATTAACTAAAAAATTGCGTGTAAAATCATATCCTTTGTCAAGGTAAACGGCGCCTATCAATGCCTCAAAGGCATCGCCCAGCAATGAGCCTTGCCGGCCGTTCACCAGTATTTTTGCATCAAACTCAACCAGTTTATCAAAACCCAGTTTACGGGCCAGTTGATTAAGGTTATTACGGCTTACTATTTTTGAGCGCAGCTCGGTTAAAAAACCTTCGTTTTCATAAGGATATAGCTTAAACAATACTTCGGCTACTACACTGCCAAGCACTGCATCTCCCAAAAATTCAAGGCGTTCGTTACTGTTTTTTACCCCTTTTTTGATGTTTTGGGCAACAGATTTATGCCGAAAAGCGAGACGGTATAACGACAAATTGCCCGGCACAAAGCCGAGCAAATTTTTTAAAACCTTGACATATTTTCTATTGGGTGAAAGGTATAGCTTATAAAATCGGCTAATTGGCATCCAATAAGATTAATCCTGGTATTTTTTAAATATAACTGAAGCATTATGGCCGCCAAAACCAAAGCCATTGCTTTGTGCTACATTAACTACTCGCTTTTGCGCCTTGTTGAATGTAAAATTGATTTTAGGGTCAAACGCCGGATCATCATTGAAGTGATTGATGGTAGGCGGAATGATATCATGCTTTATTGCAAGTATAGATGCGATTGCTTCAACAGCGCCGGCAGCACCAAGCAGGTGGCCTGTCATGGATTTTGTCGAGCTGATATTGATGTCGTATATACGATCGCCAAATGCATCAGTAATTGCTTTAACTTCCTGCGGGTCGCCAATTGGTGTAGAGGTACCGTGCACGTTAACGTAGTCAATGTCGGCAGGTGTTAAACCGGCATCTTCAAGTGCAGCTTTCATAACCAGGCATGCGCCAAGGCCTTCGGGGTGCGGTGCAGTCATGTGGTATGCATCGGCACTCATGCCGCCACCCACCATTTCTGCATAAATTTTAGCGCCGCGTGCCTTAGCATGTTCCAATTCTTCCAGAATAATGGTACCGGCGCCTTCACCGGCAACAAAGCCGTCACGGTCCAGGTCAAACGGGCGCGATGCAGTTGCAGGGTCGTCATTACGGGTACTAAGCGCGTGCATAGCATTAAAACCGCCAATACCAGCTTCGTTTATAATAGCTTCAGACCCACCCGTGATAAACATGTTGGCTTTACCAAGGCGCAGGTAATTAAAAGCATCAATAAGCGAATTGTTTGACGATGCACACGCAGAAACCGTAGTAAAGTTTGGCCCGCGTAAACCATATTTGATTGAGATATGGCCGGGTGCGATATCGGCGATCATTTTAGGAATAAAGAACGGATTGAATTTAGGAGTACCATCACCCTTTGCAAAGTTGGTAACTTCATCCAAAAACGTTTTTAAACCACCAATGCCCGAGCCCCAGATAACGCCAATGCGGCTGGTATCAAGTTTTTCGAAATCTAAACCGGCATCCTTAACAGCTTCTTCTGTAGAGAATAAAGCGTATTGAACAAACGGATCCAGCTTACGGGCATCTTTCCTGCCCAAAAAGCCGTCGGCATCAAAATTCTTTACTTCGCAGGCAAATTTGGTTTTGAAGTTAGTTACATCAAAACTCTTAATAAAGGCAGCGCCGCTTACCCCATTAATAAGGCTGTCCCAGTATTCTGCAACAGTGTTACCAATTGGAGTAAGCGCTCCAAGCCCGGTTACAACAACTCTTTTAAACTCCATTTAACAGTTTTAGGGAGCAAATTAAGCTTTAACGTTTTTTTCTAAATAAGCAACAGCCTGGCCAACAGTGCCAATGGTTTCAGCCTGATCGTCAGGGATAGCAACGTTAAATTCTTTTTCAAACTCCATGATTAATTCCACGGTGTCTAAAGAGTCAGCACCAAGATCGTTGGTGAAGCTTGCTTCTGGTGTAACTTCACTTTCGTCAACACCCAGTTTTTCCACGATAATAGCTTTTACTCTTGAAGCGATATCAGACATAGTCTTTTTAGTTTAATGATTAATAAATTCAGTGCAAAGAAAAATAATTTATGTTAAATATCAAATCTAAAAACTTTGACAATAAATAGGCAACACCTAATTATATCAAAAGGTTTTTTAACTGCATTTTTTAACGGGCTAAAAGTAATGATTTTGCTTAGAGTTAGAAAGGGTAAATTTTGTAATAATAGCTTCCTGATTGTGATTGCCCCTGATTAACAGTTGTGCGTAAATTAAGGCTGTTTTAACCTTTTGTAATTATATATCATACTCATGCGAGTTTCTTAATACAGGCATATAAATACAAGCATCCATTAAAAAATACAGGATAATCAATAAAAACTTTATAGTAAGTGCAGGTGTTTGTATTTTTACCAGCCAAAATTTTAATGATTTTGAACAGAAAAGTTTTAAGGTTTGAGATCGATCTGGACTTTGTTTTAATAGCTATTACGACATCTTTAAAAGATTACCGTATATGCTATTATGTAAACAGGCATTTAAATTTTAACTTTATCCGTACCGATGACCTAAGGCTTGATAATGCTTTAAACGGTGCTGAAATGCTGTTTTCATTATATCATTACAGCTGGGATAATACCGAGACCGATTTTTATTTCATCAGTAATAAAGGCACAGAAGGTTACCTGGTGCCTGAAATGCGCGAGGCAGACTATTTTATAATGATCAAAAATTATATTGATGAAGAGGACCTTGACAACATCATTTCGGCATTAAATAAAATACCAGATATTGTCGCAGCTGTAAAGATTGACCCAAAAAAAATAAAATCACGGGAAAATCTGTTATTTTAGCCAAAATTTAAATGTGTATCAACTACACATTGTATAATATATCCTGAATTAATCTGAGAATATGAACTTTTATTATAATCGCACCAAAATCGTTGCTACAATGGGCCCGGCCTCGGCCAAAAAAGATGTATTACTTGCAATGATTAGGGCAGGACTTAATGTATGCCGCCTCAATTTTTCGCATGGTAAGCCCGAAGATCACAAAAAGGTTATTGACCTCATTCGCGAGATAAACGAAGAATATAAAACCAATGTTGGGATACTGGCCGATTTACAAGGCCCTAAAATTCGTATAGGGCTGGTAAAAGACGGCGGGATACACCTTATTAATGGGAGCCGCATTAATATAACTACCCATGAGTCAATAGGTGATGATAACCAGATTTACATTACTTATGAAACCTTCCCGCAGGATGTGCAACCCAATGAGATTATTTTACTTGATGATGGTAAACTACAACTGAGGGTTATTGAAACCAACCGTAAAGATACCGTTGTTTGCGAAGTAGTGCACGGCGGTATATTAACATCGCGCAAAGGTGTTAACCTGCCAAATACTAAAGTATCTATACCAAGTTTAACGCCCGATGATCTTGAAAACCTGCATTTTGCTTTAGAGCAGGATGTTGATTGGATAGGCCTTTCTTTTGTACGTACCGGTCATGATATTATTGACCTGAAACGCATCATCCGCGAAAGCGGTAAGGCTGCGCGTGTAGTGGCCAAGGTTGAAAAGCCTGAAGCGATTGAAAATATAGATGAAATTATTGCTGCTACCGATGCGGTGATGATTGCCCGCGGCGACCTTGGTGTTGAGTGCCCGCTTGAAGAAGTGCCTTTGCTGCAGAAAATGATTGCCCGCAAATGCCGCGACGCTTCAAAGCCGGTTATTGTTGCTACCCAGATGCTGGAATCAATGATCACCACCCCGCGCCCAACCCGTGCCGAGGTGAACGACGTAGCTAACTCGGTACTTGACGGCGCCGATGCCGTAATGCTTAGCGGTGAAACATCCGTAGGTGAGTTTCCGGTTATAGTTATTGAAACTATGGCTAAGATAGTGCGTAATGTAGAAGACCTTGGCTATCCTTTCAATGCCGAGAAAGCTGAAAATAAAGATACCGGTTCCACAAACTATCTTAGCGACGCTCTTTGCGGTTCGGCGGTTTACCTGGCAGAACATACCAATGCTGTTGGTATAGTATCTATGACCACATCTGGATATACCGCTTTTGAAATTTCGAGCTATCGACCTAAGGCAGGTACCTATATCTTTACTTCAAACAGGCAGTTATTAAATGCACTAAGCCTTGTATGGGGTGTAAGGGCATTTTATTACGATAAGCTGGAAAGCACCGACCAAACAATCAGTGATGTTAACGCCATCCTTAAATCTGAACAGTTATTAAGGCCGGGCGATGTAGTTATCAATACTGCAGCTGTACCGATTAACCAGCAAGGTAAAACCAATATGCTTAGAGTAAGCATTATTGAATAGTTTATGAGTCTGGAAGTCTAAGGTCGGAAGTCCGAAGATTTAGAAATAGAAAAAGGGTTATGTTTTGCATAACCCTTTTATTATATAAAAATAGCGAGTATTGATAATACTCACTATTAACCATTCACTACTATTTACTTAGCCTTCGTTTTTTCTTCGTAGCTCTTAGGATCAAGCGCGGCAGGCGACCATCCCTGCAAAAATTCCATCACCTTTGCTTTGCTGTGTCCCTTACCTTCTTCGAGGTATCCGGAGTTTTGAGTATGCAGGCGATTGCCTTTACCATCAAGTATCACAAATACCGGGAAGCCAAAGCGTTGCGGATATCCTAAAGCGGCCAGTACTTTTTCATTTTTATTTTCAGGGCTCCAGTTAACGTGCTGTACAACGTAATTATCAGTAAGGTATTTGCTGAGCTCGGCATCTGTTGTAACTAAATTATTAAACCTAAGGCACCATACGCACCAGTTACCACCAATCTGAAGGAGTACATTTTTATGTTCGGAACCAGCCTTTTTCACGGCGGCAGTAATATCTGCCTTAGCATCTGCAGCCGGATTGTAGATCTTAGGGCTTTCGGGCTTAGTTGCATCCTGTGCTTTCGTTGTAATTGAAAAAGCAAGCAATGCTGCAATTACTAAAATTTTTTTCATGTGGTGTCAACTTTTTTATAAAGTTAAATAATTACCAGCTAATGCCTGGTTGTATCAATGTAATATTTATTAGACATAGGTTTAACACCTTTATATCCATTATTAAACAGTTGATGGTATCATAACATCTACTCTGCTGAAAGTTGATTTGCCTGCATATCTGAATTTGACGCTACTTCCAAACCGGCATAAATAATATCCTGAAGCGTGAACATCTGCCGCTTCCGGTAATGGTTCAGAAAATCATTTGCTCCTGTTATAAACCCTCTGGATGTTGCCATATTATCAGCAGAGGTGTTGTAATATTGATCAAGATAATCTGACAGCCATCCTAAATTGTTGCCTTTGGTATCATTTACAAACCTGCAGCTTAAATAGTATCCGGCTACATAATCGGTAAAGATGCGTTTTTTTGACTCGGATAGGGTTAACTGGTATTTAGTAAGCATCATAGCAGCAAACTGATGTGCAAGTATGCTTACTATATTAATATGTTGGGTACCTGCCTCGCAATTAGTACCTAACAGGTTAACATCAATAAAAATATTGTCGGCCTTACTGTTTGGCAACATATTGTTTTCGGGAATAACATCAGGTCCATCGGTATACCAGCAAACAGGCCATTTAAAAAAGAAGGCAGATAACGATTGCATTTCTGTTTTTACAATCGCATTAGCAGCTGAATCTGGCAAGTGCGTATGATGTAATACCTTATGCGCTTCTGTTGTCTTTTCAGCAGATATTAGTTTTGTTAATGGTTGGGCGTGTAGTTGGACGGCAACAATAACAAGTAATAAGCTTAAATAACCAGGTTTCATAATCAAATAGTAGCATGAAACTATCTAATTATCTGATTTATAGTTAGCTGAATCTATTGGTTGTGTATCAAAATGTGAAATTATAACACAGTTTTTTACATTGCAGCCATTTGAACTACATTAAATTAAACCGTATAAATCTACTCCATTTACATATTCCTTCGATACTGGCCGCCAACATCATATAAAGCATGGGTTATCTGGCCAAGAGAACAGTATTTACAAATCTCCATCAGGCTTTCAAAAATGTTATCGCCGGCTATAGCTTTTTGCTGTAACTGCTTTAAAAGTCCGGCAGCTTTATCCTGGTTACGTTGCTTGAAATCAGAAAGATTACTTATTTGTACCTGCTTTTCTTCTTCGGTGGCCCTTATCACTTCAGAAGGGATGATCGTAGGAGAGCCCTTTTTATTTAAAAAAGTATTTACACCGATAATAGGATATTTGCCATTATGTTTAAGTGTTTCGTAGTAAAGCGATTCTTCCTGAATTTTACCTCGCTGATACATGGTTTCCATGGCGCCCAACACCCCGCCTCGTTCATTAATAGCCCTGAACTCGGCAAGCACTGCATGTTCAACCAGATCGGTCAATTCCTCAATAATAAAGGCTCCCTGAACCGGATTTTCATTTTTGGCCAGCCCTAATTCGCGGTTGATGATAAGTTGGATGGCCATCGCCCGGCGTACCGACTCTTCTGTAGGGGTAGTAATGGCTTCGTCATAAGCGTTTGTATGCAACGAGTTACAGTTATCGTAAATGGCATATAAAGCCTGCAGCGTTGTGCGGATATCATTGAAATCAATTTCTTGTGCGTGTAACGAACGGCCGCTGGTTTGTATATGGTATTTAAGCTTTTGCGACCGATCATTGCCTTTATATTTGTTTTTGATAGCCTTGGCCCATATACGCCTTGCTACCCTTCCTATTACAGCGTATTCCGGGTCGATACCGTTACTGAAGAAAAATGACAAGTTTGGCGCAAACTCATCTATATGCATGCCACGGCTTAAATAGTACTCTACATAAGTAAAACCATTAGCCAGTGTAAAGGCTAACTGAGTAATAGGATTGGCCCCGGCCTCGGCAATATGGTAGCCGGATATGGAAACAGAGTAGAAATTGCGCACTTTGTTATTAATAAAGTACTGCTGTATATCGCCCATCATGCGCAGGGCAAATTCAGTACTAAAGATGCAGGTGTTTTGTGCCTGGTCCTCTTTTAATATATCGGCCTGTACAGTACCACGTACGGTGCTTATAGCCTGTTGTTTTATCTGCTGATATACATCCAGCGGCAGCACCTGATCGCCCGTTAAGCCAAGAAGCATCAGGCCAAGGCCGCTGTTGCCGGGGGGCAGTGCAGCCCCCTCTAAATCTCCCCCGTTAGGGGAGACTTGGTTTGCTCCCTCTCCTCTGGAGAGGGCTGGGGAGAGGCTCTCTTGGAATGAAGCCCCCTCTAAATCTCCCCCGTTAGGGGAGACTTCTCTTACTCCCTCTCCTCTGGAGAGGGTTGGGGAGAGGCTATCCTTCCCATAAATATTCCTTTCAGGCTGCGCTTGAAGAGTCTGAACAATCTTTTTTAATACTTTGTCTGTGTCAGTTAAAACTTCAGCGTTGGTGAAACGAACTACATCAAAGCCATATTCTTTAAGTACGCGAGTACGCACTTCATCCTGCTCAGTAGTGAATATGTGATAGTCGCCGTCTACTTCAATAACCAGGCCTTTTGATAGTGCAACAAAATCTGCAATATAGCCGTCAATCGCATGTTGTCGCCTTATTTTAAAACCAGTTTGTTTATTGCGAAGTTTTTGCCATAACAAATCTTCGGCCAGGTTAGGATTTTTACGGTTTTCCGCTGAATTAACTTTTAAAATATCCCATAGTCTAAGGTCTGCGGTATGAAACCCCGGACTTTTAGCCCTCTCTAAATCTCTCACGTTAGGGGAGACTTCTCTTACTCCCTTTCCTCTGGAGAGGGTTGGGGAGAGGCTATCTCCAGAGAGTGTAGAGTAAAGCTTTTTACCATACATCGGCCTGTTTAATCCTTTATCGTCATACAATTCTTTAAACTTGGCTTCTACAAGGTGCTCAAGGTTGTGTTCGATAATGTATTTTTCGCATTGCTGGTCAATGGCGGCATTCATAAAAAAGCCGAGCAGTATAGGGGCCGGTCCATTGATGGTCATGGATACGGATGTAGACGGGTGGCACAGATCAAAGCCTGAATACAGCTTTTTGGCATCATCAAGCGTGGCGATGCTTACGCCAGAATTGCCGATCTTTCCATAAATATCCGGCCGGGTATCAGGGTCTTCCCCATAAAGCGTCACCGAGTCGAACGCGGTTGACAGCCTATGCGCCGGTTGTCCAAGTGATACGTAATGGAAGCGTCTGTTTGTACGCTCGGGGCCACCCTCGCCGGCAAACATGCGTGTAGGGTCTTCACCTTCGCGCTTAAGCGGGAATACCCCTGCGGCATACGGAAACTCACCGGGTACATTTTCTGTTAACAACCACCTTAAAACATCGCCCCAGGCCTCGTACTTTGGCAATGCGATTTTGGGTACTTTTAGTTGCGATAAGGATGTGTAATGCAGCGGCTGTTTAATCTCTTTATCACGCACCTTATATATAAAATCATCGGCTTTATACCTGGCCACAGTTTCGGGCCATTGTTTCAGCAGCTTTTTGCAATCTGGATGCAGATGTTGTTCCAGGTGATCATAAATGTCCTGTAAAGACGCAATGTTCCGCATCTTTTCAGATTTCTGATCAGTTGATGCGTCAGATTGTTCGGTTACGATATCAATAGCTCCCTTTACCTGGTACATTTGCTGCGCAATTCTGCACTGCTCGTTCATCCAGTCGGTATAAGCCTTGCTGCTTTCTGTAATTTCTGCCAGGTAACGCACCCGGTCAGGCGGTATGATATATATCTTTTCCGGATTGTCAGCATTTGTTTCATGGGGCCCGTAACTGTTATCCGGCATTAAATCAATACCGGTTTTTTCTTTTATTTGCTGCATTAATGCAGCGAACAAAGTATTCATGCCCGGGTCATTAAATTGGGATGCCATGGTGCCATAAACGGGCAAAGCTTCGTCAGGGGCATCAAACAACCGGTGATTGCGTTTGTATTGTTTGCGCACATCCCGAAGAGCATCTAAAGCGCCGCGTTTATCAAACTTATTAAGGGCCACGAGGTCGGCAAAGTCAAGCATGTCTATCTTTTCCAGTTGTGTGGCGGCACCAAACTCCGGGGTCATCACGTATAGCGACAGGTCGCAATAATCGGTTATCATGGTGTCCGACTGGCCAATGCCTGATGTTTCAACAATAACCATGTCGTAGCCGGCTGCCTTACATATATCTATAGCTTCATGCACGTGTTTGCTTAAGGCAAGGTTGGCCTGGCGGGTGGCCAGCGATCGCATATATACCCGCGGATCATTGATGGCATTCATGCGGATACGGTCGCCCAGTAAGGCACCGCCAGTTTTGCGTTTACTTGGGTCGACAGATATGATGGCGAGGGTTTTATCAGTTTTCCTTAAATACCTTCTCACTATCTCATCAACCAGGCTTGATTTACCAGAGCCGCCTGTGCCGGTAATACCAAGAACGGGAATGGGGTGTTGAGAGTGTGGGATAGTGAGTGGTGAATGATTACCCAACTCGGCAGCAGTGATGAGGCTGGCAATGTGTCCCTTATCTTTTATCCGTTCTTTATCATCGGATACACCAGGCGGTAAAAAGTCGCATTCCTGCATAATGTGGTTGATCATGCCCTGCAGCCCCATGCGCCGGCCATCGTCGGGTGAATATATTTTGCAGATGCCATAAGCCTGCAGTTCTTCAATCTCATCAGGAAGGAAGACCCCGCCGCCGCCGCCAAAAATTTTGATATGTCCTGCGCCGCGCTCTTGCAGCAGATCATGCATGTACTTAAAGTACTCTATATGCCCACCCTGGTAGCTGGTGATAGCTATACCCTGCACATCCTCCTGTATTGCACAGTTCACTACCTCGTCCACACTGCGGTTATGGCCAAGGTGTATCACTTCTGCACCGGTGCTTTGCAATATACGCCGCATGATGTTGATAGTAGCATCATGCCCGTCAAACAAAGAGGCAGCGGTAACCAGGCGGATTTTGTGTAGAGATTTATAAGGGGCAGTGCTTTCCATGCAAACAAATAGTTGATTTAACAAAAGTAATATTTTTCTATGCAAGCATAATATTATTGCGATGTTGAAGGCTTTGTAACAAGACGCTTACAATTGGTGTATACATTAAACCTCGTGCGCCATTTGTTATCCTACACCTATAACACTTAACCAAATTACAAATTATGAAAGCGCTGCTATTATGGATGTCCATAGCATTTTTACCTTGCCTGGTCATGGCACAAACGCCACACCTTACTCCTTCTAAAAATACTAATGCGGCAGAAGAATACTGTATTGTAAAAACTCATAGCGGTATATTTGAGCGTACGCTGTGCATTGATATAGACAGGGGCGAAGGCCCCGGCTTTGATAAGCGCTTGCGCGATGAAAATGGTAGCGAGATACGTTTTAACAGCCTTGCTGATGCGCTTAACTATATGGCACGGCAGGGATGGGTTTATGTGAATACCATCAAAGATAAAAGCGACGAACATCCGGATTTCCTGATGAAGCGCTTACTTACCAGTAACTAAGCTGCAATCAGTCGGCTTTGCGCTCAATAAGGCAAACTGCATAAGCTACTACGCCTTCCTCGCGGCCAATAAAGCCAAGCTGCTCATTAGTGGTGGCTTTGATAGAAATATCATCTGTGCTGATGCCTGCGGCTTGTGCTATGTTAGCCTGCATTGCCGGTATATGCGGATTGATCTTTGGCGCCTCCAGGCATACCATGGCATCTATATTGCCTATCTGCCAACCCTTTTCGGCAAGCATGGTAACAACATGCTGTAACAGTACATGGCTGCTTATGCCTTTCCAGCGGTCGTCTTTATTTGAAAAATGATAACCTATATCGCGCAGGTTTGCAGCGCCTAATAATGCATCGCATATCGCATGCAACATCACGTCGGCATCAGAGTGGCCGTATGCGCCGCTGGTGTGCTCAAGGTTTACACCGCCAAGTATAAAAGGATGGTTCTGCCTTAGCTGATGTACATCAAAGCCAAAGCCTACTTTAATTTTTGTCATTATCTGATATCAGCATTTGTTGTACCGCCAAATGAGGCCGACAAGGTAAAACGCAGGGTGTTTGCCAGCGGGCTGTTTTGCTGGCTGGCAATAAGGTATGAAAAATCAAACCGGAAATCTTTGTAAACCACACCAAAGCCGGTTGTGGCATAATGGCGGCCGCCTTTTTGCGCATTCTCATAAAAGTAACCCGCGCGTATAGCCAGTAAATTATTATACATGTATTCCGCACCAGGCGAAAGTGTAAATTCTTTCAGTTCTTCGCTGAACCCTCCCGGCGCATCACCAAATGACTGAAAAATACCTGCCGGTACAGATACATTATCGTCGTGCCCGCTGGTGATATCTCCGTCGCTGTTGCGTATTGGTGGTGTGGGTACCAGCAACTTATTAACATCAAAGGCAAGGCTAAACTTATTCAGATCATCAATACCCCAGGTATTTGCCACACCCAGTTTAAGGTTGGCAGGTAAAAAATAGCTTGGCCCGTTATCAGAGTAGCTTATTTTAGTACCAATGTTAGAAATGTTGGCGCCAAAGGCAAATGTTGAATTGTCCGCATATGGCTTGGTATAATATAATGATACGCCTGCTGCAACGGCATTGCCGGCTTTATTGGTTTGCCTGCTGCCCGCAACAAAGCCGCCATTGCTAAAGTTAGAATAAATATAGCGCGCCTGTAATCCCAATGAAAGGTTGTCGCCAAACTTACGGGCGAAGGAAACATCCAATGCAAACTCATTAGGATTATATGAACCCTGGTCTGTTTGGTTATCATCTATCAGCTGTATCGACCCAAGGTTAAAGTACCGCAATGATGCACCCAAAGTATTGCGCTCGTCTATCTTATAGGCGTAGCTTAAATAAGAAAGGCTCACGTCGGGCACCAAATGCCTTAACCAGGGGCTGTAAGATGCCGATAGCTCATGGTTGTTTTGCAAAAACGCAAGCTTGGCAGGGTTCCAGTAATTGGCATTTACATCCGGCGATAGTGCAACACCGGCATCGCCCATAGCACCAGAGCGCGAGTCGGGCGTGATGTTCAAAAATGGAACGGCCGTTGGTATGGAATTTACGCCGCCGCCACTTGTGGTTGTATTGCTCTGTGCTACTGCAAATAAGGGAGTAGCAAGTAAAGCATATAAAGTAAACTTTTTACGGATAAAGAGCTTCATTTAAGGTGCAATTTACTCTTATTATTCAAAAGTATTATAAATATGCTCCCTAATAATTAGCTTTTAACAGTGTATTAAACGCAGGGTTGGTATAGTATAATTTATTGTAACTTAAACGCAAGCATGTCCGTTTAAATAGGTTTAAAGAGTGTACCTGTCACAATTGCTTTATTAACGTTGTTTTTTAATTGATTTTTTTAAATTTACCTCCAAATAGTTTTTGCAATATATGAGAGTACTTACTAATACTGCTTTAGTGGTGTTGGGTTTAGGTGTTATGCTTAGCAGCTGCAGTAAAAAAGAGCAATCGCAAAAAACCGGCATGACCTATAACGACAGGAGCAATGGCGGATATCTGCGGTTTAAGCAAACTCATCCTACGCCGGGCCCCGGTCTTGTACCTATTGAAGGCGGTACGTTTGTATTGGGTGGCAGTGCCGATCAGGACGTAATGTATGAATATAACAACGTTCGTCGCAGGGTAACCGTACCTTCATTTTACATGGATGAAACAGAAGTATCTAACCAGGACTGGCTGGATTACCTGCACTGGATAAATATTACTTTCCCTACAGACCGCGAACTTTATTATAACGCACTGCCGGATACGCTGGTATGGCGCAGGCCTTTGTCATACAATGAGCCTTATGTAGATAATTACCTTCGTCACCCCGCATTTCAGGATTACCCTGTAGTGGGTGTTACCTGGGACCAGGCGCAGGAGTATTGCCAATGGCGTACCGACCGTACCAACGAAAATATTTTGCGCGAACGCGGGTACATGGTTACCTGGAAAGATAAAGCCGGTAAAAACGGCCAGGGCGCTGCTACGGCAACCGCCGGAACAGGGGCCGACCAGCCTTTTAATACCGATATGTACCTTAATGGGCAGATACGCGGACAGGGGATAGACGGTAAAAATATGAAGCCCGACCTTAACCCTAATGCCAAGGCTACCGGAACCGGTAAAAACGGACGCGCGGTAAGGCCCATACGTATGGAAGATGGTGTACTTAAACAGGGTTACCGCTTGCCATCTGAAGCTGAATGGGAGTACGCCGCACTTGCGCTTGCAGGCAATACCCAGTTTGAAAACATTAACGATGGTAAAGTATATCCATGGAATGGCCTGGGCGTACGCTCACCAAAAAGCAAAACCCGTGGTTTAATATTAGCCAACTTTAAACGCGGAAGCGGTGATAACGCCGGTGTTGGCGGCGGCCTTAACGATAAGGCCGACATTACAGCTCCTGTACGTTCTTATGAACCTAATGATTTTGGTTTGTATAACATGGCAGGTAATGTTAACGAGTGGGTGGCTGATACTTACCGCCAGACTTCTTTTGAAGAAGTGGAAGATTTTAACCCTTTCCGCGGTAATGAGTTTACAAACAAACGTATGGCCGACCCTGAGAAAGGCTTGTATGCAAAGGATAAATACGGCAGGCCAATTAAAGACCCTGCACGTTCTAATAAAAAACTATCGTACAGCGAAATGATTGCACAGCAGCAAGCACAGGCCGCCGGGGGTAACCAGCAAGCCCCGCAAACAGATAATGCCAATGGCGCGGCCCAGCCTGGGGCATCTGCCGCGTTGCCTGGTACAAAAGATCCGCTGGCAGGTAAAGCATATACTGCCGATTACAGAGGGTATAATGACACGGTTAACACCAGCCTTTACGGTACTACAACGCTGGTTCATGACCGCTCAAAGGTATACAAAGGCGGCTCATGGAACGATATGGCCTACTGGCTAAACCCTTCAACCCGTCGCTACATGGATCAGGACCAGTCAAGTGCCGAGGTGGGTTTCCGCTGCGCCATGACCATGGTGGGTGCCCCAGAGATCCATCCGGAAGGAAAACCGCATTTACCGGTTAAAAAAGCCAAACCTTACAAGGCCCGATAATCAGAATTAATTACAAACCTATATAGCCGCTCCGTAAAAGGGAGCGGCTTTTTTGTTTTTTCAGTTTTATAATTTCCGCATAACCTGTTAATAATCAATTAAATGTTAACAAATAAATCACCGCTCTTTAACGTTATTAAAATAATTAATCGCTTATTTTTATAGACCTGTTACGGGTCATTAATAAAAATTAACTAAAACCTATTTTTTATGACCTGGAGAAAATTTAGCGGAGAGGTGATCCAGACACCAATCCTGGAAGAAGTTGAAGCTGCCATTGAACGGGAAACCAACCTGGGTAACAAACTAAAAGTTTGCATCGGTACTGATTCGCAGGTAAAGGGCGCATTTACAGATTTTGCTACCGTAATTGTTTTTATACGCGAGCAGCGCGGGGCTTTTATGTTTATACACCAGGAGCGTACCTCGCAAAAGATGTCTATTAAAGAACGTATGCTGCACGAGGTGCAAAAATCTATCGACATTGCCTATAAACTTTGCGACCTGCTGGATCTTTATGATGTTGACCTTGAAGTACACGCCGACATCAACACCAACCCTATGTTTAAAAGCAACCAGGCCCTGCACGAAGCTATGGGGTACATACTAAGTATGGGCTTTGTATTTAAAGCCAAACCAGAAGCGTTTGCCAGTTCATGCTGCGCAAATAAGATGGTGCAATAGTGATAACTAAATTCGAATAACGGATATTGAATGATGAATGCAGAATAACTTCTGTGTTCAATATTGGTAATTCGGTGTTCAACATTAGTGTATTTTGCTTCTTCATCTTATATTTGGCTTATAACCCAACAAGCCTATGTCTCCGCTGATTGAAATTACCGATGCGCGGGTTTTTGACCCATCGACCATATTGATTGATGTACGTGCAGGTGCAAATGCGCACGAACGTTATTTACAGGGCCATTTGCCTAATGCCATTTTTGCTACCCTTGATGATGACCTTGCTGCCCACCCGGCCAACCCGGCCATTGGCGGCAGGCATCCGCTGCCGTCTCTTGAAGATTTTGCGCAAACCTTACAGCGCTGGGGCATTACACCCGACAGCCATGTAGTAATATACGACGATAAAAATGCAGCGATGGGCGGCGCCAGGTTATGGTGGATGCTCCGCTCGGTAGGCCATACTAACGTACAGGTTATTAACGGTGGCTTAAAGGCAGCTACAGACGAAGGTATTGAGCTAAGTACCGAAGAATATAAACCTGTACCTGCAACCCAGCCTTACCCTGTAGCAAGCGAGTATAAAAATACCGTAGATATTGAGGAAGTAAAAACAGCTGCCAAGGCCGAAGGCCGCGTGGTGATAGATGTACGCGAGGGCGCACGTTACCTTGGCCATACCGAGCCATTAGACCTGATTGCAGGGCACATTCCCGGCGCGGTTAATCTTTTCTATAGCAACACCCTGTCCCCTGAAGGGAAGTATCTGACAGCCGAAGCACTTAAAACATTATATAATGACACTATTGGCAAGGCAGATCCGGAAGATGTTATCGTTCATTGCGGATCGGGTGTTACGGCCTGCCATACGCTTTTAGGGATGGAGCACGCCGGCATAACAGGCCCTAAGCTTTATGTTGGATCATGGAGCGAATGGAGCCGCCGCGACTTGCCTATTGCAACGGAAAAATAATTGTTTGATTGTTAAGTGTAGTATTGTTGATGATAAGGATTACCGAAATAATAAAGTAATACAGCCACCTGTTGGCGGAATTAAAATAATTAAAAACAAGTTCCACTTGGGCATATTTCCCAAAACCTGTTTTCTTCATCAACTCCCTCGAGTTTAGTTAATCTATTATTGATAGAATCGTGATCAAGTTCACCTATTATCGTGGTAGATAACTTTATTATAGTGATTTTGTTATCAGCCCAGAAAATACAAGCAAATTTATCAAAAATTGAAAAGGTTGGTCCTCCGAGTTGGATATTCAATTCGCTTCCTGTCATGAATTTAACATCAACGCGATAGTATTTAGACCAATAACCGTTTGAAAGACGATATTTTATTTTACAAGTTTGAGTATAATGTGCGCTAACGTTGTTGATAAAAAGTAAACAAAGAAGGAGAGTAGCAATTATTCGTTTCATTGTAATAAGGGTTATTGCCATAGCCCCTATTTGGCGGTTTTATAATAAGAAGCGCGGGGCCTCACCGGACACCAGGCCCCGCCAAGAGCCCACATACGAGTGATAACCCCACGCTGTTGCGTATGGCAAATCTCGGCTCGTATGATTTCAGGGATTCGATTTTGGCGGGTTCGGTGTCCTGAACGAGTTCGCTTATTAAAATTGTACCAAATATATAAAACACCCGGGCAAATGCACGTGCGTTTTATATATTAGTAGCATGGAAAATTTAATCACCAAAAGCTCACTAAATGACTTCACTGATAGAGAGTTATTAGAACTAATTTTAGCTAATCAAGTCAAAGTTTTTAGACACCTGAAAAGATTGGAAGATGATAATAGCGTTGAAGCACATTATTCAGATTCATTTGGAGCTTTAGCAGAAGATGCAAATTCTATCTTAGAGCAAATAGACGAATATCTAAAAAATCAGTAAAAAAGAAAGTCTTATAAACTCATTTTGGCTTTTAGTTTTTCAATGCCAGGCACAAAGTTTATTGCAATTGGATTTTTTGTTTCTAAGATCGATCTTTTTAATAAATTAAACACATCATCAAATTCAGATTCTGTTAATCCTGAAATTATAGGAGCAACTTTTGAGGCAATCAAAACTGCTTTATGGGCTTTTGCTTTACTTAATGATTGAGTCTTAGGAAGGTTATTCATACCAAAACAAATTACTGATTTATACTGCTTAAACGAACCTATTTGATCTTTGGTTGCATTATTTATTCGAAGCAATGAATTAAATGACTCGACAGCAAGTGGCTACTTTAATGCATATTTAACTTGACCAATCGGTTTACCGTTGATTTTATTGATGTACTGCAGCAGCGTAAGGCCCGTAATCTTTGATAGTATTCGAGTTCTATACCCATAGAAGCTCTTTGCATAATTGCGCTGTATCATAAACTGATCGCACAGCTGGGAAAACACAGTTTCAATACGCTTGCGAATTTTTCTTAGCTGATAGATTAGTTTGGTTTTATCTCTTTGATTACTGCGTAAAGGTGTTTCAAGGCAAATAGCAGACTTTTCAAAAAGTTCTGTTTTTAGTTTGCTATTTATATACCCCCTGTCTCCAGTTATTAAACAGTTCTGCAATATATTGCTTATGTCTTTTAGAAAATGTATGTCATGCACCGATGCCTTGGTCAGATCTACGACATGAATAACCCCTGATGGGTTACAAACAGCATGAAGCTTATAGCCAAAGTAATATTTACTTTGAGAGGCACAGTAGCCCTTATCAGGGGCAAAATACTGTCCGTCTGCCGCCATCTTGTTACGCGACATACGTGAAAGTTTACATAATTCTAAAGGCATAGAATCAACAGCATAGACCTCATTGATAGCATTAAATTCGTTCGTTAATGTCTGCCTTACATTCTCTATGTACTTAAATAAATTTTTGCGGCGATCATTATACTGCCGCCTGCTAATCAGGTGAGGAAAGCTCTCTTTATAATTTGCGTTTAACTTATTGAATAATAAGTTCTCGCTATCTATTGACAGGCATTCGGCTGTTAAATTTAAAACTACAACTTCAAGGTCTGAAAATTTAGGTTTTGGACCTGGTCTTAAAATATTTTCTTCAATAGCCAGGCTATTGCCCCAATGTTCTTTTAGGACACGCATTATTTTATCAAAAGTTGCTTTGATACAATGCATGAAGAAAAATTTGGACGTACCCAAACTTTTCCTTTATTTTGTGACAAAGGCAAAGAGGTGGCCGTCCGGCTAAAAAGTCGGTGTTTAATTGGTCTGGAAACCGTGTTAGTTAAAAAGCGATCACCTCGTAAAGAATTAAAAGCTACTGTTCCACCAGTAGCTTTTTTTATTTCTTAACAGGTATAATGATTGTATCTATACCATATCTATTTCGTTTAAAGTTTAAACGCTAAATATAGTAATTGCGAAATTTTTATTAAAACGCTAATAAAATAAACTTTTTATAAATTATTTATAATTTATCTGTAATTTATTTATAATATATTTAATAATTTAAATTAATTCCGCCAACGGGTTACAGCCATTAAACAATATAACAATTACCTGTACCATCTGTTATCTCTTCGTGAAAACATACGCCTTAAAGTTTAAGCAAAACATTCCCATCAGCATTGATGAGGCCTGGGATTTCTTTTCGTCGCCACTTAACTTAGCGAAGATCACCCCGCCGGATATGCGTTTTGTGGTAACATCCGACTACACCACCGAGACCAAAATGTACGCAGGGATGATCATTACCTATAAGATATCGCCCCTGCTTGGCATCAAAATGAACTGGATGACCGAAATAACCCACGTAGCCGATAAGCAGTATTTTGTAGATGAGCAGCGGTTTGGCCCGTATGCGCTGTGGCATCATCAGCATCATTTCAAAGAAATTCCCGGAGGTATCGAGATGACCGATATACTGCATTACGCCATTCCGTACAGTGTGATTGGCACCATAGCTAACAACGTTTTTGTTGGTAAAAAAGTCCGGAATATTTTCACTTACCGAACCATAGCAATTGAAAAGATGTTTGGTAAAATGAAATAAGGCCTATAAACCTGGAACTTGTGCGATTCCTTCCTCGGGGAAGGAGGAGGTAGGGGCAAATCAGCGATTAGTTCAACAGAAAGTTGACGACCCTCCCTGCCATCACAAGATCCGCAGCATCCCTCCCAAGGGAGGATTTAAGTTAAATAACTTATTTACAGTACTGCTGCATTTGCGTTATTGCTGCTTTAGATCCCATCGTTGCCGCTTGTTTAAAATCTGTACAGGCATTGGTTGCATCCTTGATATTGATGCGTGCTTTACCACGTAACAGGTATATTTCAGGATTTTTTGGTTCGATGTGTACAGCGTAGTTAAAATCGGCATTCATACGTTCGGTATCGCCTAAAAAACTGCGGGCATAACCACGCCATGCAAAAGCAATGGTATTTTCAAGGTTGATGAATACTACGCTGTTAAAATCGTCTACCGCGCCTTGATAATTATTCATCGCAAGGCGTATCTGCCCTCGAATAAAATAGGCGTCTTCCTGTCCGTCGTTTATTTTTATACCCTTAGCGATATCTGCCAAGGCACCGTTGTAATCCTTTTGATCAAATTTTGCGCTGCCACGGTTAAAATAGGCTAAAGATGATGTTGTGTCGACCTTTAAAGCAGTATTATAATCAAGCATAGCGCCCTGCAAGTCGCCCGTATGTTGTTTGGCTACACCGCGGCCAACATAGAAGTTGGCATTTTTGCCGTTCTTTGCAATCAGTGAATTAAACAGGGGGATACTCTCGGCATAAAAACCAGCCCTTATCAATGATTTCACGTACCTGTCGCGCAGGTTGTCATCATCCTTGTCAATGGCAGCTATCTTTTTATAGTCGGCCAGGGCTCCATCACGGTCATTCACTTTGATACGTACTTCTGCTCGTTTCAGTAAAGTTTCAGGGTCGGCCGGGCTGTAGCTCAAAGCCTTGTTGTAATAACCCAGTGCGCTATCATAATTATGCCTGCCGGCGGCAATATTACCCAACAACACGTAAGAATAATCATTAGAAGGATTCATCTTGATACCCTGATCCAGATCGGCCAGTGCAGCGGTTGTATCTTTCAACTCCAATTCGGCACGGGCACGGCTTACATAGGCGTAAGGATTTTTACTATCCAGCTCAATAGCGCGGTCGGCATCTTCCCGGGCTTCGTCAAAGTTTTTAGCACTAAGCTTCAGGTCGGCGCGGTTCTGATAGGCCTCTGAGCTTTCCTTCAACTCAATTGACTTATCAAAATCGGCCATAGCGCCTTCTTTATCGCCCAGGTTATATTTAACCAAACCATCATATAAATAAAGGTCGGCATTATCAGGGTCCTGTTTTATGGCTTCTCCAAAGTAGCCTAAAGCGCCTTTTTTATCGTTTACATTGCTTAAGGCATTAGCCAGGTACCTGTACAAATTAGGCAGCTTGGGGTTAAGTGTAATGGCTTTTTTATAGTCGGTGATAGCAGCGTTGTAATTCCTGATATTATTATATGCGTTTCCGCGATAAAATACAGCCTCGGCATTTTTAGGATTTAAGGCCAGTGCTGCGGTGTAATCGGTGATAGCTCCTTTATAATCGCCTATGTTGCCCTTGGAATTGGCACGGTAATAAATCAGGTCGGAGTTTTTTGGGTCGAGCCGTACAGCAATGTCATAATCAGCAATAGCGCCCTCGTTATCTTTTAGGTTGCTTTTAGCCACCCCACGATATTCATACAGCGAAGCGTCTTTGGGGTCTAAAGCTATGGCTTTGATAAAATCATCAACAGCACCCTGATGGTCGCCCATATTAGCTTTGGCATTGGCCCGGTAATGATAGGCGTCAGCCGATGGTTTCATGGCAGTGGCCTTATCAAAATCAGCAATGGCCTGGCTGTATTTGCCTTGTTCGCTATAGATATTTGCCCGGTATAAATAAGCCGCTGCATTTTGCGGGTCGTACTGAATAGCCTTGGTATAATCGGCTACGGCATTATCCCTTTCTTTAATATTGTTATAAGCGTTGGCGCGGTAAAAATACGCCCGGGCATTATTGGGCTCCAATTGGATGGCCTTGCTAAAATCTGTAATGGCCTGTTTGTAATTTTTTAGGTTGGCTTCAGTATTGCCTACGCCGATGTAGGTTTCTGCATTCTGGGCGAAACAAAAGAAAGGTAAAAACAGAAATGCTATGACTAATCTGGTCATGATAATGATTATCTGAAAGGCTTAATTAATATTGATGCCGAAGCTGTGGTACCATCACCGGTGTTACGCCCGTTTATAAAGTGGCCACCGGTCAGGAAAAGCGAAAAACGCCGGCTCATGGTAAGACCATAAGTTATGGATGCCTGGTTAAAGGCAAAGTTTTTATTTGTTGCCTGTATAGGCGAAAATTTGGTAAACGTACTCGACGAATAAAATCCCCCTAAAGAAACAGATACCTGGTGCCGGAACTTCCTGTCTAAAGTTAATCCGAACGTACCGGTATACCTATCCTGCGTGGGGCCATCCGGGCCAAAATACTGGCGTACGCCATTCTCTAAGGTGAAATAGTAATTTTTGCCTAACACTTTTCCGCTTCCGGCAAAGGCAAACTTTATTTCCGCGCCTTGTTCGCGGTACCCAAGGCTTAAGTCTTTATAAAGCGGCGTTATGTAAGTGCCTTGTACTGTAAAGTAATAGATATAATTAATGTTGGCAAGGTAATAACGCAGGCCTATCTCCAGGTCGGTCAACCCCGAACTGATGGTTTTTGCTTTGTTATCTTCATAAGTATTCTGTACATAAGGCAGTAATACAGCTAATGTCCACCTGCGGCTAAGGCCGTATTCGGCGTATAATGAAAAGCCTAAAGAAGTGAACTTTCCGTTCTCGGGGAAAGGATTTTTACGACGTAGCGAATCCCATCCCTTATTGGCCGAAAAATAGCTGAACGATGGCGATAACAGCAGTCGTTTTGGCCGCACGGGAAAGCCGCCGGCGTAACTGTGGCCGTAAGCCATCGCCGATATGCCAAGGGAAAGGAGTAAAAACTTTAAATAGGTTTTAAGTACAATCATTTCATCTGTTTAAAATAATGCAAACGCATCGCGCATCCAACGCCCTTCCAGGTCTTTATAAACCTGGCTTACCTCGTGACCAAGATCTTTAAATACCAGCAGCCTTTTTTTACCCGGAATTACATTATAGGTAGCATATTCATTATAAGGCGGGGCATAAGGGTCTAACAACCCGATGCCCATAATAGTGGAACATTTTACGCCCTGCGCAAAGTTTTTACCATCATAGTAATTGAGGTTGCCAAGCACCTTATCGAAAGTAAGCCCGGGCTGTGTGCGTACATACTTTTTCATGTCGTTAACCGGCCAGGTAACTTCTCCGTCGAGGTTATTTACATCACAAAGGATAGGATTTTGTGCCGAGCACAAATTCACCCTTCTATCTAAACTGGCGGTGGCCAGCGCAAGATAACCGCCCATACTACCCCCAGATACCAGTATATTATCGTGTTTCAGGTTTGGTTGAGCGTAAATAAAGTCGATAGCCCTTACGCAATCCATTATTACGCCGCGCATTACGTAATTGTCGCGGTCTTCAATACGGTAGAAGATAAACTCGTCACGGCGAGTATCTATAGGACCACGACTGTTGCCCTGCCCGCGTACGTTCAGTGTTATTATAGCCAGGTCTTCGTCTAAACCTGTAATGGGCAAAAGGTTTACCTGGTAACCCGGCAAGCCCAGCAATACCGAAAATTTGCGGCCCTTATCATTAGTTTTAGGTACTGTCATCCATCCGCGCACCGTATAATTGCTTAACGACTGCATTTCGATCAAGTAAACATTGCGGTTATCAGTATTCATCCTTGGCATTGGCGTTACCTTAAAATTAGGCTTCACTTGTGCCAGCTCTGCCTTAGCTTTGTTCCAGAAAGCGTCGAAATCTACAGGCTTTTGATAAGGTGAGCGTATCTCTTCAGGGCGTATGCCAAACACGCGGCGGGTAGTATCGTCATACTCGGTGATATTTACCATAAAGTTCACCTTGTAAAAACCACTTTTAAGCGATGGCAGATCGAAGCTGTATTTTTGCGACGACTGCTTACCCATATTAACCTTTTGGGAAGCTGTCTTCAACGTTTTGCCACGTTGTGTAATGATGTACGATACCGTACCGGTTTGTGGGGTATTTGTAGGGTTTTTTACCTCGAAGGTATAGCTGGCATGATCATTAAAAATGGCGTTTTTACTGCCTGCAGTAAGCACAGTTGAAATGTCCTTGTCTGCCTCGTCCTGCGCAGCGGCATGGTTGAAACCGGCAGATAATATCAATATAAAAACGGTTGTGAATATCTTATGTAGTTTAATCAGCATTATTTATTATAGCTATGCTTTTATTGCCTCAGATTTGTTTTCGGGATTGCGGCGGCTGTTCTTTATTAAGAAATCCGACTGCCGAATATAATGATTAAGCGGTTCTTCAACCAGCTTGAACAACAGTATGGCCACGCCGTTCAGTATGATAAAAGCATACAGAACGTTCAGGTTATCATACTGAAAAGGGGAGTTCCAGTCCTTACCCCATTTATCGTAAAGCTCAAATATATCATCGTTCCATTTGTTAAAGTAATGTAGCAGGAAATTATACATATAGCCCAGGTGGATCAGGTAAAATATATATGAACTTTTTCCTAACAACTGCACAAAGTTGTTGCTCAGAATCTTTTTAAGGATAGTGCCCTCGGTAAGCAGGCCATAAAAAAACAACGCGATGGAGGCTGCCAGCAAATAATTATTAGTAAAAATACCCATTGGATGATGCAGGCCGGCTACTTCTCCTTTGGGTATGGACAGTACCGACATAATGCCCGCGCAAATAAAAATCATCAGAAAGCCAAGATAAGTATACCATGTTTTGGCTTGCCCATCTATTTGAGCCTGACGTTTTTTTACTATCATGCCCAGTTTTATCCCGGCAAAGAACTCAAAGCAACGCCCTAAAAAAGTATACAGGAACATAAAAGTAAAATTGCCGAAAAAGCCGTACCAGTTTACGTTTCTGAACAGCAACACCAGCAATACCCCAAACAGCGTTATAACAGCCCACTGCAGCCAGAACTTATTATATTTTTTTGCGAAGTAGAATATAAATGGCGCCGAAAAGTAAAAGCATTCCTCAACAGTCAGGCTCCATCCCTGGGCTATGCCTGTAAACTTAAGCTGGTCGAAAAAACCGCGCACAAAGGTTACGTTCATTAAAAACAAACCTGTAGGGCTGCCAAAGCCGTTGGTTACTTTTTGATCATGGGTGAAATAATAAGCAATAAAAGCACCGGCCGTCAGTAGAAAATACATGGGGTATATGCGCGCCACACGGTTTTTAAGATACTGCCTAAACCAATTACCGGTTAACTTAAAATTATCAAAATACCTGAACGCAATTAAAAAACCCGACAGCACAAAGAAGATGGTTACCCCAATATGGAACTCGTTAAGAAAACGTTGCACAGCATGTGGAAAATTTTCATCAAACGCGTAGGCATAATGCGATATAAATACCAGATAAGCTGCCAACGCGCGCACGCCTGTTAACGCCGGGATGTAGTTTTGTAAAGGTTTTTGAGCCAAAACAGATACTTTAAATTAATTTTTACGGAAATTGTTCGTATAAGTTATGCAAACCAAATACCATTGGCTATAACGGTACCTTTGCAATAAAAATTAACAGTAGTGTTTTGTTTATATAAGCTTAGAGAAGACAGGAGTAAAGAGGGCGTCTGAATCAGAATTTACAAAATTTAAGAATTTACAGAATTTGTAATCTGCACATCTGAAATTTGCACATGTACAAAGTGTCTGAATCAGAATTTACAAAATTTAAGAATTTACAGAATTTGTAATCTGCACATCTGAAATTTGCACATGTACAAAGTGTCTGAATCAGAATTTACGAAATTTAAGAATCAGAAGAATTTGTAATCTGTATATCTAAAGCAGCATTTGTAATCTGCACATCTGAAATTTGCACATTTACAAAGCGCTTCCCTGCACAACACCTCTTTGCAGTATGCGCTGATCAATACGGTATTGTATCTCGCTTTTTTTTAATCCCCAGTTGGGGGCTATGAGTAATTCGCGGTCGCTAAGGCCAAACAGGCGTTGTATGATAATATCCGGCCTTACCCTCGGGAGCAGGTCGCATAAAAAATCGGCGTACTCATCCAACCCGAAAAGTTTAAAAGGCTCGCGCTTGTATTTAACGCCCATAACGCTGCCCTCTACAATATGCAGGTGATGAAATTTTACAAATTTGATCTGCTTATGGCGGTTGATCTCATCCGCGTAGGCCAGCATCATTTCGCGGGTTTCGCCGGGAAGGCCAAAAATGGTATGCACGCAAATATCCAGCGGGCTGTTTTCTACCAGCTTCAGCGCTTTTAGCAATTCATCATGTGTACAACCCCTATTGATCTGTGCAAGGGTATCGTTATAAATACTTTCCATCCCCATCTCCAGGTCGACGTCAAAGCGGTCGGTATAGCTTTCTAACAAGGCTATCTTCTCAAAGTCGATACAATCCGGCCGGGTACCAACAGAGAGGCCCACTATATCTTCAGTGCCATAGCTCAGGGCCTCGTCATACAACATTTTAAGATAATGTGCAGGAGCATAAGTATTGGTATTCGGTTGAAAATAAATAATGAATTTATCCGCTTTGTTGCCTTTGCGGGCGCGTTCTATACCTTCCATTACCTGCTGGCGCACAGTAGGGGCATTACGGCTAACGCTGGGCGTAAAAGAGTCGACATTGCAATAGGTGCAGCCGCCGTAACCCTTGCTGCCGTCACGGTTGGGGCAGGTAAAGCCTCCGTCTACAATCACTTTAAATACACGTGCCCCTTTATACTTTTCACGTAGCCATGGCCCGTAATTGTTATAACCCTTCTCCCATTGTGCAACAGCTGTTTCCATTACGGCAAAGATACGGTTTTAACAGCAATTTGCAGTTTAGCCTCTCCCCAACCCCTCTCCGAGGGAGAGGGGCTTTGCCTGGTTAGGTGTTTTAATCACAAAATTTGAAAGATAAAAAAGAGGTGGGCCTGTGCGATTCCTTCCCTGGGGAAGGAGGAGGAAGGGGTTAATCTGCGATTAGGCTAACGGAAATGCGGGGGATGTTTAGCCTCTCCCCAACCCCCTCTCCGAGGGAGAGGGGCTTTGCCTGGTTAGGTGTTTTAATCACAAAATTTGAAAGATAAAAAAGAGGTGGGCCTGTGCGATTCCTTCCCTGGGGAAGGAGGAGGTAGGGTTAATCTGCGATTAGGCTAACGGAAATGCGGGGGATGTTTAGCCTCTCCCCAACCCCCTCTCCGAGGGAGAGGGGCTTTGCCTGGTTAGGTGTTTTAATCACAAGATTTGAAAGATAAAAAGAGGTGGGCCTGTGCGATTCCTTCCCTGGGGAAGGAGGAGGTAGGGTTAATCTGCGATTAGGCCAACGGAAATGCGGGGGATGTTTAGCCTCTCCCCAACCCCTCTCCGAGGGGAGAGGGGCTTTGCCTGGTTTGGTGTTTTAATCAAAAAATTTAAAGATAAAAAAGAGGTGGACCTGCGCGATTCCTTCCCCGGGGAAGGAGGAGGAAGGGGTAATCTGCGATTAGGTTAACGGCAATGCGGACAACCCCTCCCTGCCATCGCGCCACCAATCGCACCCCTCCCCAGGGAGGGAAATTAGCCTCGCCTCAATCCCTTTCCTCGGACAGGGACTTTTATTTCTTGATTTTTATAAAAGTTCTTTTTTACCCTCTTTCCGCTTCAGGAGAGAGGGTCGGCGAGCGGAGCGATGTCGGGGTGGGTCATTTAATTAGAATTTTCTATCTTTATCTAACAGGCAAACGCTACTTTTGTAGCCCCATATTCAACACTGTATGATCACCAAGCCTACCATCGACCGTATAATGGAAGCCACAGATATTGTGGAGGTGATAGGTGAGTTTGTACAGCTCAAAAAACGCGGCGCTAATTACATCGGGCTTTCGCCGTTTGCCAACGAAAAAACCCCGTCATTTACCGTATCGCCTGCAAAAGGCATTTTTAAAGACTTTTCATCAGGCAAGGGAGGAAGCGCCGTTACTTTTTTAATGGAGCTGGAAAAGTTTACTTATCCGGAGGCACTAAAATGGCTGGCCAAAAAGTATAGCATAGAGGTTGAGGAAACGGTTGAAAGCAAGGAAAACCGCGAGGAAGATAACCGGCGCGAAAGCCTGATGATCGTATCTAACTATGCGGCTAAGTTTTTTCATGAGAGCCTGTTGGAGATTGAGGAAGGCCAAAGTATTGGTTTAAGTTACTTTAAAGAACGAGGCTTTAGTACCGAAACCATCAAAAAGTTTGAATTGGGTTACTCGCCCGACCAATGGGAAGCGTTTACCGGGCAGGCTTTAAAGGAAGGTTATCAGGAAGAGTTTCTGGTGGAGAGCGGGCTTTCGGTTAAACGTGATAACGGCTCTTTGTACGACAGGTACCGTGGCCGGGTAATGTTCCCTATCCATAGCTTTACCGGCAGGGTAATAGCTTTTGGCGGGCGTACGCTAAAAAGCGATAAGAATGTACCTAAGTATGTCAACTCGCCCGAGTCGGAGATCTACCATAAATCAAACGTGCTTTATGGTTTATACTTTGCCAAGCGTGCCATACGCGAGGAAGATAACTGTTACCTGGTAGAAGGTTATGCCGATGTGATATCGGTGCACCAGGCCGGGATAGAGAACGTGGTAGCTTCGTCGGGTACATCATTAACTGTTGAGCAGATCCGGCTGATTGGCCGACTGACCAAAAACATCACGATACTTTATGATGGTGACGCGGCGGGGATAAAGGCATCACTCCGTGGACTGGACATGATACTGGAGGAGGGCCTTAACGTTAAGGTGGTACTTTTTCCGGATGGACATGATCCGGATTCCTTTGTGCAGAAATTTGGCACCAGTGTTTTCAAAAAACATGTAGATGATAACAAGAAGGATTTTATCCTTTATAAAACCGATATCCTGCTAAAGGATGCCGGTAACGATCCGATAAAGAAAGCGGGTGTAATACGCGAGATCGTAGAAAGTATCGCTAAGATTCCAGATTCGATAAAGGCATCAGTTTTTATTAAAGAATGCAGTACGCAGCTACAGATAGATGAACGCGCCTTGTTATCCGAGCTTAACAAAATGCGCCAGGCAAAGGCAAAAAAGGATAGCGAAAAAAGCTACCGCCCTGAACCTGCGCCTGAAGACCTGTTATTTTTTGATGAGCCGGAAGAAAAAGCCGTAAAGGAACCAGATACACAGGAAAAAGAAATTGTGCGCCTGTTATTGCTCTATGGCAACAAAATGATAGATTGGGATGGTATTGCCAATACCTATATCGGGCCGTTTATGATTGCCGAGTTGAGCGATGTGGAGTTTGACCAGCCGGTTTGCCGGCAATTTGTAGAACTATACCGGCAGGAGATAGAAAACGGTGTGCTACCCGAGGAGCAGCATTTTATACATCATCCGGATAAAGATATTGTTGACCTGGTAGTAACATCACTGGCTACAAAATATATGCTTAGCGAAAACTGGTACGAAATGCACAAAATATTTGTGCCCGATGAACAGGCCAATATGAAGGCTACCATACTTGGTGCCATATTTCACCTTAAAAAGCAGAAGGTAGGCAAGATACTGGAAAACCTGCGTAAGCAATTGCAGGAAACCAACGTGGCGGCCGACCAGGAAATTATACTGAACCAGTACATGCACATGAAAAAGGTGGAAAAGCATATCTCTGATTACTTAGGCTCGGTAATTCTTAAATAATGGCAAACCATAACGATCTTGGCCGAACGGGTGAGGCCCTTGCCAAAGCACACCTGGAAGCATCGGGTTATGAGGTGATAGACGAGAACTGGACTTTTGGTAAAGCGGAGGTTGACCTGATTGCGTATAAAGATGGTATCATTATCTTTACCGAAGTTAAAACGCGCAGCGGAACCGGCTTTGGCCTTCCCGAAGATTTTGTAGATGCACGTAAACAGCGCCTGCTGGCCGAAGCTGCCGACGAATACATTTATTTAATGAACCATAAAGGTGAAGTGCGGTTTGATATAATATCTGTACTTTTCCATCGTAATAATAACCATACACTAAAACATATTGAGGATGCCTTTTGGCCCTCGGCAATGTAAAAATGAATAAAAGATTAGCCCTGTTTGGCCTGCTGGCCATTTTTGCCCTGAGCTGTAATAATAATAAACAACAAGAAGATTTTACACTGGCGCCCGAAGCGGGATCCACCTATAAATCGGGCGAGAACATCTCCGTAAAACTAAGCATACCACAAGGTAACAAGGTTGATTCGGTAGTCTACCTTTTAGATTCAACCCGTATAGGCGCTGCTAAAGATTCATCGGCCATCACCTTAAAAACAGATAGCCTGGTTTTGGGAGCAAGAGTGATAACGGCAAAAATTTACCAGGCAGGTGCAAGTCAGGAGGTTACTACCAACATTGTATTACTACCTGCAAAAGCCCCTCAACAACTTACGTACACAGTAGAGAAAGTGTTTCCGCATGACACCAGCTTGTATACCGAGGGATTGATATACAGCGATAACGGCTTTTACGAAAGCAGCGGCGGCTACCTGTTGCCACCCCCTGATGTGCCGGTGGATGGACAATCGAAACTGGTAAAGACACAACTGGCTACAGGCCGTGTGGTTCAGCAGAAGCTGGTTGATCCCAAGGTGTTTGCAGAAGGCATAGTAGTTATCGGTGATAAAATAATGCAGCTTACCTGGAAGGAAAAGATAGGTTATGTTTACGATAAAAAAACGTTTGAACTGAAAGATACTTTTAATAATAATGTAGGTATAGAAGGCTGGGGGATGACCTACGACGGCAGCAAGATCTACATGGATGATAGCAGTAACCGCATCTGGTTCCTGAATAAGGACACTTACCGGCAAATGGGTTACATAGATGTTTACGACGAAAAAGGCGCTGTAAACAAGATCAACGAGCTGGAGTATATCGACGGAAAAATATACGCCAATATCTACGGCTCGGACGATATCATCGTGATCGACCCCAAAACCGGCGCCGTTGTGCAGCGGGCTGATATGAGTAACCTGTACCCTAAAAACCAGCGCAACCCCGAAGCTGATGTTCTAAATGGTATTGCTTACGACAAAGCTACAGGCCGCATTTTTGTTACCGGTAAAAAATGGAACAAGCTTTTCCAGGTGAAGTTCAAAGCGCAGTAATTGATTTTTTATACGCTGAAGTTTGCTATGGTGAGCCTGTCGAACCATTGGAGGGTGTATAGGTCTTCGACAAGTTCAGACTGACACAAAAGCCGAGTCATGGTGAGCCTGTCGAACCATTGGAGGGTGTATAAGTCTTCGACAAGCTCAGACTGACACAAAAGCCGAGTCATGGTGAGCCTGTCGAACCATTGGATGGCGTATAGGTCTTCGACAAGCTCAGACTGACGCTTATTTGTCATGGTGAGCCTGTCGAACCATCTTCCTACTCCTTGCTGACAGCGTTCTGTCACCCGAATTTTCACAGGTCTGATTATTAAGTATTTATATGTGTTCACATAGTTCATATGTGTGTTCGTGAACGCTATAAAATGTTATCACCGATCGTATGCTTACCCCACTTTATTGTACTTATTACGATACTCTACAGGCGAAAGGCCCGTGATTTTTTTAAAAACCGTGCGGAAAGCCTTGGTGTCCGAGTAGCCGCAATCGTACATTACTTCGTTGATATTTTTACGGCTGCACTCCAATTGTTTTTTTGCTGCTTCTACCTTCACACGCTGAATATATTCTAAGGGACTGTTATTGGTAGCTTTCTTGAAACGGCGCTCAAAGTGGCGTTTGCCTATGGCATATTTCATGGCCAGGTCTTCAACCGATATCCGTTCGGTGATGTTGGCTTCAATAAACTCCTGCGCTTTTTTAATGGGCTCATCCTCATGCGTTTTTTGCCCGTTGAACATAATAAACGGCGACTGGCTTTTACGGTCGATCTCCAGCGCAAAAACCTTAGCCGCCATGATAGACATATCCCGGCCGGCATATTTTTCTACCAGGTAGAGCAGTAAATTCCAGTAAGAGGTTGCGCCGCCGCTACTGTACAGGCCGTTTTGCTCGGTAACAATCCGGTCGTCAACCAGTGTAACCTTCGGAAACATCTCGCGGAATTCATTCGCCGTGCGCCAGTGGCTACTGCACTCTTTGCCGTCAAGCAGTCCGGTAGACGCCAGCAGGAAAGCGCCGATGCAAAGGCTCGCAGCTTCGGCTCCTTTGTGGTGCTGCTCAACTATCCAGGGGACAAACTCCTCGTTGCGTTTAAGGGTGGTTTTGATATCGCCGGATATGGCCGGGATGATGATCAGGTCCGTTTTTTTTACCTCGTGGAGCAGCGCGTCGGTGTGTACCGAAAATAAACCGCCATGCAGCTTCACCTCTTTTTGCAAGCCTACCAATTGCACATCAAACAACGGCGTTTTGCCAGCAGCTTGCAGGAAATCATTTACCCCGGTAAACATAATGCGTGGGTCGGCTATGCTGGCCAGTACGGCTTCGTTGGTAATAAGGATGGATATGTGTCTCATGCCAGGTAGATTGGTTTATAGGTACTGTTGATGGCTGTTATAAATGTAGGTAAAAGCAATGTCGTGAACAACCCCTAAAAAGTCTTTTTTGCACCTTAAGTGTGATAAGTACTGTTGATACCTTTGTATTATCAAAGCAAGTAAAACAAATGAGGAAGCTTAAATTACAGATGCAGCTAAGCGTAGATGGTTTTGTGGCCGGCCCTAATGGCGAGATGGATTGGATAACCTGGAACTGGAGCGACGATATCAAAGCCTATGTGCAGGAGGTAACAGAACCGGTTGATACAATTTTGCTTGGCCGGGTACTTGCCGAAGGCTTTATACCGGTTTGGAAAGAGCGCAGTGCCGACCCATCTGCCGATGCATTTACGCATAAAATGGTAAACGCCCCCAAGCTTGTGTTTACAAAAACGCTGACTGCTCACGGATGGGAAAATACCACGCTTGCTACCGGTGATATTGTTGAAGAGGTGACTAAACTGAAGAATGCAGATGGCGGCGACATAGTAGCTTATGGGGGCGCCCGCTTTGCAGCATCGCTAATAAAGTATAACTTGATTGACGAGTATCATTTTTTTATCAACCCAACAGTAATTGGCAAGGGCATGAGTATTTTTAATGCGCTTGATACGAAACTTTCCCTTAAGCTGGAAAGAGCCCAACAATTTGAATGTGGCATCAGCCTGCTGAAATATACCTCAGGCATTTGATTTAACCCGATGCGCAGGCTCATTGTATCCATGAATGTAACGCTTAACGGCTATATGGCTGATGTGAATGGAGGGCTTGCCTGGCATGCTCAGTTTTGGAATGATGAGATTGCGCGCGCTGTAACCACACAATTGGCCCAGGCCGATACTATACTGCTTGGGCGTCGTACCTTTGAGGCGATGGCGCCTTATTGGATAAACCGTCAGTTTGATCCGCTGGCCGCACGTGATGATGCCGAGTTTGCCGACCTGATGCTGCGGCATGAAAAAATAGTTTTTTCCAGAACATTGACACGTGCAGGCAACTGGCTAAATTCCAGGTTGGCCGGCAAACCCATATCACGCGAAGTTCAGTTACTAAAAAGTGCTGTTGGGAAAGATATACTGGTTTACGGCAGCGGTAAATTGGTTATAGCTCTGGCCCGGCTCAATGCGATTGACGAATACCGGCTGTGGGTACACCCTATAGTGTTAAAAGCAGGCAGGCCTTTATTTAAACCAATAAGTGAGCGACTGCAACTCGCGCCTTGCAGTATCACAAAATTTAGGAATGGTGTGGTGTTGATATGTTATGAGAAACCTGTCATTTCTAACGATAATCGTTCGGAAATGACAGGTCTTTCTAATATTATTATCTCCAGGCTTTGTACTGATTGATCAGGCCATTGGTTGACGAATCATGGCTGGATACTTCAGCATCAGTTTTTAGCTCGGGCAAAATTTTACCGGCGAGCTGTTTGCCCAGTTCAACACCCCATTGGTCAAAGCTGTAAATATTCCAGATGATGCCTTGTACAAATATCTTATGCTCATACATGGCTATAAGGCTGCCTAAGGTATATGGCGTTATCTTTTTAACCAATATAGAGTTGGTTGGTCTGTTGCCTTCAAATACTTTGAAAGGTGCTATTTTAGCAATTTCCTCATCACTTTTGCCAGCCTTTTTCAATTCATCAATTACAACATCTTCGGTTTTACCATTCATTAAGGCCTCGGTTTGTGCGAAGAAGTTTGATAGCAGCATCTGATGATGTTCGCCAAGCGGATTATGCGATTGTGCAGGTGCAATAAAATCGCAGGGGATAAGCTTGGTGCCCTGGTGTATCAGCTGGTAAAAAGCATGCTGGCCGTTGGTGCCTGGCTCTCCCCATATAACAGGGCCGGTTTGGTATTCAACATGCTTGCCGTTACGGTCTACATGTTTGCCGTTGCTTTCCATATCACCTTGCTGAAAATAAGCTGCAAAGCGGTGCAGGTATTGGTCGTACGGTAATATGGCCTGGGTTTCGGCCTCGAAAAAGTTATTGTGCCAAATGCCTATTAATGCAAGAGTCAAGGGCAGGTTTTGTTCAAACGGCGCGGTTTTGAAATGCTCGTCCATGGCGTGAGCACCGGCAAGCAATTGTTTAAAGTTATCAAAACCAATGCTTAATACTATGGATAGGCCTATAGCGCTCCACAGCGAATAACGGCCGCCTACCCAATCCCAAAACTCAAACATATTGGCGGTATCAATGCCAAATTTGGCAACACCATCTGCGTTGGTAGAAAGGGCGGCGAAATGTTTAGCCACATCCTCTTGTTGCGCACCGGCATTAATGAACCAGTCGCGGGCGCTGTGGGCGTTGCCCATGGTTTCCTGGGTGGTAAAAGTTTTAGAGGCAATCAGGAACAAAGTAGTTTCCGGATTAACCTTTTTTAAGGTTTCAACAATATGCGTACCATCAACATTTGATACAAAATGCAGGTTTAAGTGGTTTTTATAAGGCTTTAAAGCTTCAGTCACCATCACGGGGCCAAGGTCAGAGCCGCCTATGCCAATGTTCACTACATCAGTTATCGCTTTGCCTGTATAGCCTTTCCACTCACCAGAGATGATCTTATCACTAAAATCCTTCATCTGCTGCAAAACCCGGTTTACATCGGGCATTACATCCTTACCGTCAACCAAAATAGGACTGTTGCTCTGGTTTCTTAAAGCGATATGCAATACCGGCCTGCCCTCAGTTACGTTGATCTTCTCGCCAGAGAACATCGCCTCAATTGCCTTGTTTACACCACACTCTCGCGCCAGTTGTATCAAAAGGGCGATAGTTTCTTCATCAACGCGATTTTTTGAATAATCAAGCAAGATATCTTCAAACTGTAACGAAAACTTTTCAAAGCGTTCATTATCAGTATCAAATAATTCTTTCAAGCTTTTGGCTACAATATCTATAAAATGATCTGTAAGATACTTGTATGCCTGGGTGGTGGTAAAATCGATATTTGGCAGCATAATTGAATGAGTTTTTTCAAAAGTAGCAAGTTATAACCTACGCTTTTCATTAAAATAAAAAAAGGACTTAAGTGTGAAAATAACAGTTATCACTTAGTGTTTGTTTTACACCTTAAAATTGTCATTTTGATAAAATATTTTGGTTATTTTTTTGAAAGTCAAAAGTTTTAGTTAGTATATTTGTTTTCTTGGTAATAAAAGTAATTTCTTATCAAGAATATTTTAATCTGCCATTAATACATATTTTTTTATGTTTGAGAAACTGTTTTTGCTTGTAAAAGATAACTCCCGCAAGGCAGTTATAGAAAATCCGGTTATTCAGGAGAAAGACCGTGATGCAGTGATGAATGATGCTTCCAGCTCTATCATAGAGGTATTAAAAAACCAGATGGAAAACGGAAAAATCAAAGATCTTATTAAATACTTTCAGTACCCGGATATTTATGAAAATCCGCTTATAGGAAGTGCAGTAAATAAGTTTACTAATAAATTAAATAATTATTATCAAATCAATACACCGGAAGCAACCGCTATAGCCGAGGAGCTGATTCCGCCTGTAATGCATGAAATGATAAAGCAGTCCAAACTAAAGGAAAACAATAACGTATTCAGCCTTGATGCTATCTTAAGCAAGCTGAGCGGAAACCTTGATATGAGTTTGGTGCTAAACCAGCTGCGCATAGCTTAAATTAAATTTTTAAAAGGGCTTAAATTGCATTTGTAATTTAAGCCCTTTTTTATTTAGCCCAGCGCTGTATATATTTGCCATTATATGACTAAAGAAAACATCCAGGATTTAAGGGACAGAGTAACGTCCCTGAGGAGGCATCTTTGACATCGATACCAAACTCGATGCGATGCAAAAAGAACAGGATATAACCATAGGACCTAACTTTTGGGATCATCCTAAAGAAGCAGAAAAAGTGCTTGCTTCTATTAAAACAAAAAAAGTATGGACGGATGCTTTTCAGCATGTATCGTCTATAGTAGAAGATACCAACGTTTTATTTGAATTTTATCAAAGCGGCGATGCTACCGAGGCCGAGATGCAGGAGCAGTATAATACTGCCGTTACTGCGGTTGAAGAGCTGGAGTTTAAAAATATGCTCAGCGCCGAAGAGGATCAGTTGAATGCTGTTTTACAAATCACGGCCGGTGCCGGTGGTACCGAAAGCTGCGATTGGGCCAGCATGCTGATGCGTATGTATATTATGTGGGGCGAGAAGAATGGCTACAAAGTAACCGAACAGGATTACCAGGAAGGCGATGTAGCCGGTGTAAAAACAGTTACCCTTCAGTTTGAGGGAGAGTTTGCTTACGGCTACCTTAAAGGCGAAAATGGGGTGCACCGGCTGGTACGCGTATCGCCGTTTGATGCGAACGCTAAACGCCATACTTCATTTGCCTCGGTATATGTTTACCCGCTGGTAGATGATACTATTGAGATTGAAGTTAATCCTGCCGATATAGAATTTGAAACCTTCCGTTCTGGCGGTGCCGGTGGCCAAAATGTGAACAAGGTGGAAACTGCCGTGCGTTTATACCACAAGCCATCGGGTATTATCATCAAAAACCAGGAGTCGCGTTCGCAGTTGCAGAATAAGGAAAATGCCATGCGCTTGCTTAAATCGCAGCTGTATGAAATTGAGATGCGCAAACGCCAGGAAACTACCAATGCCATAGAAGGCAGCAAAAAGAAAATTGAGTGGGGGTCGCAGATCCGTAACTATGTTTTGCACCCCTATAAGCTGGTGAAAGATCTGCGTACAGATCATGAAACCTCTAACGCGCAGGCCGTGTTAGACGGCGACCTGGACGATTTCCTGAAAGCCTACCTTATGGAGTTTGGCGGCGATAAATAATCATCATCATAACATTCAGAAAAAACGATACTGCGTACACAGTATCGTTTTTTTATGCGCTAAATTGTATATTGCCTGAGCCGATAACTGATATTATGAAACTTTTATTAACTGTTTTGGTGGTGGCAGCAGCCACGCTTAAAAGCTACAGTCAGCAACAACCTATCCCACTTTATAAAACCGTTCCGAATGCTAAACCTACACCGGTAACGTATAAAGAAACCATAAACGAAACCTCATGGATTTCCAAAGTCAGCATACCAACAATTACACCTTATTTCCCGGCAAAAGGTACAGCTAATGGTACGGCGATAATTATTTGCCCTGGTGGCAGCTATGTTGGCCTTGCCTCTGCGCATGAGGGTAGTTTGGTGGCTCAGCAGTTTACCAAAATAGGTGTTACTGCCTTTGTGCTGAAATATCGCCTGCCAAGCGACAGCATTATGGCTGATAAAAGCATTGGGCCACTGCAGGATGCTCAACGCGCCATACAACTAGTAAGGCAAAATGCTAAACAATGGGGTATTGATGCTAACAGGGTAGGTATCATAGGCTTTTCGGCCGGAGGGCATCTGGCATCAACAGCCGGTACCCATTTTGATAAGGTTGTTATTGATAATAAAGATAACATCAGCCTTCGGCCTGATTTTATGATGCTGATCTACCCTGTAATTACTTTTGGGGAGAAAGCACACGTAGGTTCACGCGAAAACCTGATCGGGAAAGATGCCACACAGCAGCAGATAGATCTGTACTCCAACGAAAAGCAGGTGACTGCTAACACGCCGCCAACTTTTATCGTTTTTGCTGAAGATGATGATGTTGTACCGGTAGAGAACGGATTAATGATGTATAGCGCTTTGCTGCAAAATAAGATACCGGCAGAAATGCACTTGTTCCCTAAAGGCGGCCATGGTTTTGGTTTGATCAACCCCAAAAGCAAAGGCTTGTGGTTTGATTGGGCTAACACCTGGATGCAGGATAACGGATGGTTAGGTAAATAATTCAGGAGTTAACAATCTCCAGCAGTTCATTCAGCTCATCTACCTTTTCCGACGAGCCCAGATGCTCATAGGCACTGATCAGATTGCGTATAACGCGTTTGATAATATCGGTATTTGAACAGGGCTCGTAAAATTGCTTATCGTATTGCAGGTTAAGCTGTTTTAAAAACATATCTACATCTCTGCGGCCAAATATAAAGCCCTTGTTAAAAGCATTGATATAAAACAATATCCCGCCTTCAAACTCTGTTTCCAGGCTTTCATCTACATAAGCCAGTATAAAGTGCTGCGGTAGGTTAACCCCATAAACAGGGATATCCAGCTTTTGAGCAATGATAGAATAAATAATGGCCAGTGATATCTGGTTGCCTTTTTTTGTTTCCAATACCTGGCTGATGTAGCTGTTCTGCGGGTCGCGGTGGTTAGTGGTATTGCCGCTGAAGCCATGTATATTGTAAAGTATATGGTTGATCAGCTTTACTTGCTCCACCGGGCTGGCCTCGTTGTTCATCTGTATCCATATATCCCGCTTGATAGATTCGATCTGGTTGATCACCTTTTGCTCGTCAAGGTCGGGATACTGGTACCGGTTGATGATCAGGATACCCTGCAGCAGATCGAACGCGCCGCCCTGGTACCAAAGCTTCAGGTCGTTTTTGATGATGCCTAATTGTATCTCATGTACAAGGTTGGCAATACGCTCCTGCTGTATAGGGTCAAAAGCTTCGCCAAAGGCGTTTTCCAGGTATTGTATGGCTGCTGCACCATACGATAACAACTTTTGATGCACATGATTGTATATCTCTGCGTCCGGATCGTCCAATAGTTTAATAAGCGAATTGACTTCGGTTGGGTTGATCATATATCTTGTTATGCTAAAATACTTAATGCTTTTAATATTTTTACAGCTATGTTCAATATAACGTTTGCCAAAGATTTTCTGTTGCACCGCCTAACGTCAAAAAACCGTCATGGTTTACATTCGCCGTTTGTATACCGATTGGTAGATGAGGTGATTTACGACAGCGCTGAAAAGCATGAGTATGAAACCATTGAACAGGAGAGGGACCGCCTTTTACTTGATGAGCGTTTAATAACCGTTACCGATTTAGGGGCAGGATCTCAGGTCAACAAAAACAGGCAGCGCAAAATCAGCGATATAGCCCTTAACTCGCTTAAAACGCCAAAACTGGCCAAACTTATTTACCGGTTAGCAGCTTTTACCAGGCCAAACAACATTATTGAGTTAGGCACCTGCCTGGGTATAACTACTTTATACCTGCGCCGTGCAGCTCCCGAAGCTACAGTTTATACCCTGGAAGGATGCCCCCAAACCGCCGGTGTGGCGCAGGAGCTGTTTAGCAAAGCCGATGCAAATAATATTAATGTAGTAACAGGAAATTTTGATGATACCTTACCGGATGTTATTGCCTCAAATGCAAAACTCGACTTTGTGTATGTGGATGGTAACCATCAATATGATGCTACAATGCGCTATTTTAACTGGTGCCTGCCTAAGGTACACGAGGGCACTATGCTTATTTTTGATGACATTTACTGGAGTGCCGGCATGAAACGGGCCTGGGCAGAAATCAAGGCCCATCAACAAGTCACCGCAACTGTCGACCTTTTCTGGATAGGATTGGTTTTTTTTAAACCGGGCCAGGCTAAGGAAGACTTTAAGATCAGGTTTTAATTTTAACAGACTGTTTATTAGCCAATAATTTATTCGTCACTTACCTTAATACCATTAAAAACCTGATGCAGGCAGGTATTCAGTTGTTTATGGCTTTCTACCCGGGCTTTAAATTTGCTGTAGTGTTGCCGCTCAAACATAGCCATCTTAACTTTCATATCTTCCAGCATTTCCATGGCTTCATGTAATAGTTTAAGGCGTTCTTCGCTTAGTTTTTCAATGGTATTCATGATGCAGGGAATTTGCATCAAAGGTAAACATCTAACAAGATAATTGCTAAAAATTTTAGTAATTATCTTGTTCTTTAATTACTTTCCAAACGCCCAGCATAAAAATTTAGGCATAGCCTTACCCCAGGTAGCTGTATCATGCGTGCCGCCAAGCATTTCAAGATACTGTATATCGGCAGGGCGATGGTAACCTTTGGCAAGCAGCTCTTTTATTATATCTATGGTATCGTCAATAGAATCAATAATGCCGTTGTTATTGCGGTCAGCAATTTCGTCTTTTGTGCCTGTTTGCAGCCAGAACTTAAGCGCTGGTTTGTTTGATGTGCCTTTTATAACATTATGCATTATACGGTCGTCATCAGTATAGCCCTTGGTAAGGTCTTTACTTCTCCACCAGAACGAAGCTGAGAATGCGCCTACCTTATCAAAAAGCTGCGGGTTATTCCAGGCAATATCAAAAGCCGAAAGTCCGCCTAACGAGAAACCTGCAAAAGCCGTACTTTCAAAATGCTCAATACCGGTATGCTTTGTTATAAATGGCAGTAACTCCTTCGTAATAAATTGAGTATATAAACCGGCTTTTGCTCCGCGTTTTTTAAAATCGGGCTTACCGGCTACGCCGTATTCCTGTAAACGCTCCTCGCCTGCATGTATAGCAGCAACCAGCAGCGGTTTAAGGCAATTTCGTTCGTAAAGGTTTTCTAAAGTATCGGTTAAGCCAAGCGCTTCGAGCTCCTGTCCGTCGTTAAGTAAAAGCAGGTTAAGCGGTTCTGCAATTGTGCCGGCTTCGGGCATCAGCAATGTACAGGTAACATCGCGGTTAAGCAGGGTTGAGTTTACTATCAGTTCCTGGGCTTCTATTCTCATCTCTGTCTCTGTACTGTAGTACATATCGTATCGTTAATTAGGGCTGCAAAAGTAAGGTTATTATTACAAATTGCCTAAAACAGAATGTTTGCCCTAATGTTGACATTTATGGTCAAACATATTAATTTACAGGTACAAACAATATATTTTGAAGGAGCAATATCATCGTTGGCATTCGCCTAACCTTAACCTCGATCTGGAAATGCTGGTTTTTGGCCACAGGGGTTACCCGGTACTACTTTTTCCTACCACCAAAGGCCGTTATCATCAAAATAAAGATTTTGGCCTTATTGATAGTGTACGCTGGTTTATAGATGAAGGCCTTGTTAAAATTTACTGCCCCGATACTATAGATGCGTTAAGCTGGTACGATAAAGGTATTCACCCGGCCGACCGTGCCCGCAATTACTCCTGGTACGATAAAATGCTGGTGGATGAGCTGGCTCCCTGGGCCATGCAAGAAACTGGTGTTGACAAAGTAGCCGTTGCCGGATGCAGCTTTGGGGGTTACCACGCCGCCAACTTTGCTTTTAAACACCCGGATATGGTAGGGCACCTATTTACAATGAGTGGCGCTTTTGATATCAAAATGTTTACGGATGGGTATTATGATGACAACATATTTTATAACAACCCGGTTGATTATCTGCCAGGCAGCAATAACCCAGCGCTTTGGAACATGAATATCATTTTAGGTACATCAGAGCATGATATGTGCAAAGATTATAATATTCAGCTTTCGGGCATGCTCAATCAGAAAAATATTAATCACTGGTTGGATATCAGGCCCTTTGCAGATCATGACTGGCCCATCTGGCGCGAAATGTTCCCACATTATTTAAGCACAATTAAGTAAATTGGGCATTAGATTTATCAAAACTGAATTTAATGCAGAATTTAAAGATTTAAAATTTAAAAAGTTAGTATTTAATATTTAAGGATTTAGAATTTAACACACTACCATACATGAAAAAAATAGGCATTCTATTCGGGCAGGAAAATACGTTTCCGCAGGCATTTATAGACCGTATCAATCAAAAAGGTGAAAAGGATATCAGCGCTGAGTTTGTACGTATCGACAAAATAATGCAGGGCGAACCGTTGGGCTATTCCGTGATAGTCGACCGTATATCGCAGGATGTGCCTTTCTACCGCGCAGCGCTAAAAAATGCTGCTATTACCGGGACTGCAGTGATTAACAACCCGTTTTGGTGGAGTGCCGACGAAAAGTTTTTTAACAACGCACTTGCTGTAAAACTGGGTATACCTGTGCCTAAAACAGTATTGCTACCTTCAAAAGATCATCCGGATAGCACCACTGATAAATCATTTCGTAATTTAGCTTACCCGCTGGATTGGGAGGGAATATTTAATTATGTTGGCTTCCCGGCATACATGAAACCTTTTGACGGCGGCGGTTGGCGCGATGTTTACAAGATCAGCAGCGCTGAAGACCTTTGGGAAAAGTTTGATAAAACCGGTCAGCTGGTGATGCTATTGCAGGAAGAGATAATTTTTGACGATTATTTCCGCTGCTATTGCATTGGCGGCAAGCATGTACGTATTATGCAATACGAGCCGCGCAACCCGCACCACCTGCGTTACGAGCATGGCAAAGCGCCGGCATCACAAAAGTTGCTGGATACCATAACCAATTATGTGCTTAAACTGAACCAGTATTTAGGCTATGACTTTAATACAGTAGAGTTTGCGGTTAGGGATGGCATACCTTACGCCATTGATTTTTGCAACCCTGCCCCTGATGCTGATGTAAACAGTGTTGGCCAGGACAACTTTGAATGGGTGGTAGAAACTGCCGCTACTTATGCTATTGAACGCGCCAAAGCCCAGAAAGACGGTGTTGACAACCTTACCTGGGGCGAATACCTGCGTTCATCTGTAGCAGGTAAAGCGTTAATTGCCCCGGCAAAGGCAGCTAAAGCCGCAGATGTAAGCGTAGGCGAGGTTGATCATGCCATAACGGACGAGGCTAAGCCAAAGAAAAAGGGAGCTTCACCAAAAAAACCGGCTAAAGAAGTTGTTGATAAAAAGGCGGCGAAAGAACCGGCTGTGAAAAAGCCGAAAAAATAAAACCTTGTCATTTCGAAACGACAGTGAGAAATCTTGATAGATATGCTGCGAAGTAGTATATAAACGCATTGTTTAACAAGATTTCTTTCGCTACCGCTCGTTCGAATGACAGCTTTCTAAATATATATTTAGACACTAACCAATTATGAACGAGTTTACCTTAGGTGTTGAAGAAGAGTTTATGGTAATTGACCCGGTGACACGGGAGCTTACCTCGCATGAACAAAAGATTGTTGACGCTGCGCAAAAGATACATGAAGACCAGGTAAAGGCCGAAATGCTCCAGGCCGTGGTTGAGGTAGGCACACACATTTGCCGCAACACCCAGGAAGCCCGTACGGAGGTTACTAAATTGCGGGGCACCGTTGCCCAGTTAGCCGGCGATATTGGCCTGCGTATTGGCGCTGCCGGTACGCATCCCTTTTCGCACTGGCAGCATCAGCTGATAACAGACCACCCGAGGTATTTTGAGATCGTGGATGAGATGCAGGAGGCCGCGCGCTCAAACCTTATATTTGGTTTGCATGTGCATGTGGGCATTCAATCGCGCGATATGGCCATACATATTGCTAACCAGGTGCGTTACTTTTTACCGCATGTTTATGCGCTGTCAACCAATTCGCCTTTTTGGGAAGGGCGTAATACAGGTTTCAAATCATTTCGCACCAAGGTGTTTGATAAGTTCCCGCGTACCGGCATTCCAGACTATTTCAGTAGCATTGAAGAATATGACCGCTATATCAAACTGCTGGTAAAAACCAACTGTATAGACAATGCTAAAAAAATATGGTGGGATATCCGCGTGCATCCTTTCTTTGAAACCATCGAATTCCGCATTTGCGACTGCCCCATGCTAATAGATGAGACCATCGCGTTTACAGCTCTTTTCCAGGCATTATGTGCCAAGCTTTATAAACTAAGGTCGCAGAATATGAAGTTCATTAATTATACAAGGGCACTGATCAACGAAAATAAATGGCGCGCAGCCCGTTATGGCATTGATGGTAAAATGATAGATTTTGGCAAAGAGCTGGAGGTAAACACCCGATCGTTGGTGCTGGAACTGCTGGATTTTATTGATGATGTGGTTGACGATTTAGGCTGTCGCGATGACCTGCAATACGTGCATAAAATATTAGAACATGGCACTGGCGCCGACAGGCAGCTGGCGGTTTACAATCAAAACCATAACTTTGTAGACGTGGTGGACTTTATTACATCACAAACATTAAAGGGAATATAAGATTGTAGCCCACCAACCCTCTCCATAAGGGAGGGCTTTAAAGAAAGTCTGAGATTTAGAGGGGGCTTATGTTGGGGTGATTTAGGTATGAAATAAATTGAAGTCTACTATCAGCCTCACCTAATCCTCCCCATGAAGTAAGGCTTTGAAAGAGTTACAAGTTTTAAAGTCTCCCCTTACGGGGGAGATTTAGAGGAAGCTTATATAAGAGCTAATTCAAAGCATATACTGCAGATATATGTGATTTCATTACATCACAAACACTAAAAGGAATATAATATTAAGCTCCATTACTGTTGGAGATTTAAAGAGTGCTAAATGAAGACAGAAAAACCGGAAATAAAGGTTGCTATTTTAGATTTGTATGATGGCGTGGCAAATGAGGGCATGCGTGGTTTCCGGGAAATTTTGGAACGCTATAAACTGCAGCATCAGCTTAACTTAACATACCAGGTTTTTGACGTTAGGAGCAAAGCCGAAGTACCGGGACTTGGCTTTGACGCTTATATATCAAGCGGCGGCCCGGGCAGTCCGCTGGATACCGAGGGTACCGAATGGGAAAAGCAGTATTTTAACCTGATAGATAAGCTTGAGGATCATAATTTGGGCAATGGTACAGATAAAAAGCATGTTTTTTTTGTTTGTCATTCTTTCCAGCTGATGTGCCGTAAATACCGCTTGGGCGATATTAATACCCGCCGCTCTCCGTCGTTTGGAGTGCTGCCGGTACATATTGTAAATGAAGGCAGGAATGATATTGTATTTAATGGCCTGAATGATCCCTTTTATGCGGTCGACTCGCGCAGTTGGCAGGTCATCAACCCGGATATGAAACGTTTTGAGCAATTGGGTATGCAGCTGCTGGCCTTAGAAAAAGAACGACCTTATGTAGACCTGCCCAGGGCCATGATGGCTATTCGCTTCAGCGAGTATTTTTTTGCTACTCAGTTTCATCCAGAGGCAGATGCCCACGGTATGAGCGTTATGTTACAGCGCGAAGACAAAAAACAAGATGTAATACATGAACACGGCCAGGCTAAATACGATGAGATGCTGGAACGCCTGGAAGACCCTGATAAAATAGTTCATACGCAGGCAACCATCATCCCCAATTTTTTGGACGAAGCTATATTGAAACAGGTTTTATATTACTAAAAATCAATTTTGCAGGCTGCGCTGAGAAGATTTACTTACTACTCTTAAACAAGCGTGTAATAAAGTTACCCTGTTCATTCTTCTTTTCCCTCGGCGGCCCTATCAGGAAACCGTAATTATTCAGCGGTTCAAAGTTATCGCAAATGATCTTGAATATACCAAGCATTGGTACGGCCAGCACCATACCCGGGATACCCCAAACAGCCTCGCCCACTACAATGATCAAAATGGTAAATAATGGGTTGATGTTTAGCCTGTCGCCTACTACAAGGGGTTCAAGAATATAGGTCTGCAGCAATTGTACGCAGCCATAGGTAATCAATACCCCTATAACTACCTTGGTATCGCCGCCTTGTGCCAGCGACATTAACACGGTAATTGATGTGCCTGTAATGTTACCTGCAAAAGGTACCAGCTCCAGAATGCCGCAGAGTATAGCAAAGAAAATAGCATTTTTAACTCCTACTATACTAAAACCAATGCCATACATTATCCACAGCATCACTATCATTAACGCCAGCCCGCCCAAATAACTTTGGGTTACTTTGCCGGCGTTATCCAGTACCTTGGCAGTAGTGTCACGGCTTTCGGGCTTAAAAAGGCGCAGGATGAATTTTTTAAAATGAGCCCGGTAATAAATAAACAAAAAAGTATAAACAATAACCAATATGGCGTCAACCATTATACCTGCCATTGAGCTTACCAGCCCGGTAACAACGCCTGTAACCTTGCCCATCCCGTCAGACTGTTGTTCTTTTATTATTTTTTGCTGCTCGGTATGTGATATGCCAAAATTTTGCTGGATATAGTTTTTCACCCCCTTTACAAGCTCATCAACCCGTTTTTCTATTTTCGACAGGTCTTCCAGCAAATCGCTTAACTGATACTGTAAAAGCGCGATAACGCCCCCTATTACCAAAAGCAAGGCTACTATACTTAGCGCCGATGCCCAACCATTACTAAGCCCTTTATTTTGCAGCCATTGGCAAACCGGCAGCAGGAGCATGGCCATTACCATCCCGAAAGTGAGTGGTATAAGCACTACCGATCCTACATACAAGATGCCAAAAACGAGTATAAAAAGTAATAATATGCGGAGCGTTTGATTAAGGTATTGAACGTTTGTTAAATGCATTGAGGTGTGGCAAAAAAATAAAGAAGCATAAGTACTGCTTAAACAGTGCCTTATGCTTTAATGTAATAAAGGGCTTAGCCCAAGATACGTTTCTTGATATAATCAACTGCAGAGTCGGGCAGTTCACTTCCATTAGTCTGTACCAGGCATCCATCTTCCTGCAAGGTAAGTTCGGCGTGTATGTTATTATCTATATTAACAATAAACTTGTTTTGCTCTTTTTCTACTTTGCAGCTTAAATCGCGACCAGAATAATGTATATCAAACTCATATTTGCCATCTTTTTCGGCAGGGCTGGTATCTTTGTCTTCTTTCATTGGTTTAGAATTTTATTGGTATAACACCCAATATTGCACCAATGTTTTATAAACAAAAAAAGAGAAAACTAAAACGCTTTCTCTTCCGTGTTTTTACTGACCTCATTATTTATCATAAAGAACAATTGGTTGGAGTAGATAGATAACAATTAATACAAATATAATATCTATCTACTATGTAGTATTAATTATGTGAAATAATATTTATTAACAAATAGTAAAAAGGTTGTTTTTTTGTTAATAACCCTATTGTTTAGTAAGGTATTTGTTTTTCAGCTGCTTACCATACCTTAACAGGCGTTGCAGCACAGAACCTTTTCTTTTACTTAAAAAATATTTAATAGCATTGTAAGCCTGTGTATTTTCGTGTAATATCTCCGGAAAATAAGTAACAGGTTGCTGTGATATCTGCACACCATAAGTATTCTCGATGTTAGAGTGCGTACCTGTGCCATCATGCCCAATATTATGAATGAGAGATTTTAAGGGGTTAAGGGTAAGCCCGTTCTTTAGAAATATTGATGCATACCAGCGTATGGCCCATGAATTATTTTTTCCGGCTTTAAAGTCAAGCATCTGCTTCCAAAAATTCATGGTACCCTCTATGGAAAAATCATTGATCATTTTCTGATCAAACTGCGCCATTAGTTTATCTATATCCGGCTCAAAATTTTTCCAGGCATGCGCCCAGGTTGCCCAACCCCAACTAAATGCCGCACGGAAAAAAAAGGTTTCAGGCAGCGTTTCGTCCTCAAGCGGAAACATATAGGCACTGATGTGCATGACCTTTGTATTATGCTTGTAATGCTCTAATGCATTATTAAAGTAGCTTAAGGTATGCGGCGAGGATAGCAAATCGTCTTCAAACACAATCACCTTTTCATAATCATAAACCAGTTGGGTAACCCCGCTGATAATAGAGTTGGCCAGGCCCAGGTTTTGCTGGCGGGCAATAAAATGTACGGCCTTAAACCCTGTAACGGCAGCTGCTATTTTGCGCACATCTTCAACTGCGGGTATATCTTTATCGGTTTTGGCCGCATCCGAAAAAATGTAAAGTTCAGAATCAGCAGCCAGTTCGTTTTTTTGCAGATAATTAAGCGTATCGCGCGTGTGTTGCGGGCGGTTATAAACAAATAAGGCTATGGGAGCAGGAGAGGCCAAAACAATAAGATATTTTAGTTAAGAAATATTGAGTGTTCAAAATTACACAAATACAAGGCAGTTATTTCAACATTATCTATTGAACATATTTATTAATTTAGCAAGATGTTCAATTTGAAGAAAACACTTGCAAAGTTTTTGCCTATAAATTATTTTCAGAGCTACGTGTCTTACTCCCAGGAAGGTGAGGATATGGTATTACGGTCGTTTTATGAGGGTAAAAAAAATTATAAAGGTTTTTTTGTTGATGTTGGTGCTCATCATCCTTACCGATTTTCAAACACACTATATTTTTACAAAAAAGGCTGGCGTGGTATAAATATTGAACCAACACCAGGCGCAATAAAGGCTTTTAATATTTTTCGGAGAAAGGATATTAATCTTAACATAGGCATCAGTCGGCTGAAAGACAAGCTATCATTTTATTGTTTTAACGAGCCAGCTTTAAACGGATTTTCAAAGGAAATATCACTTGAAAGGAATAATGCTGCTACCAAATATAAAATCATTAAGGAAGTATCAATAGAAACCTGGCCGCTGAAAGATGTTTTTGATACCTATCTGCCAAAAAATCAACAAATAGATTTTCTGACAATAGATGTTGAAGGATTTGACCTTGCAGTTTTACAATCTAATAGCTGGGAAAAATACCGGCCAATGTATATTGCAGTAGAAGACAGGATGAATCTTGAAAGTTTACTTGAGTCTGAAGTATACAGCTTTTTAAAAAAACAGGGTTATCAACTTGTTGCAAAAACCTTAAGAACCCTGTTTTTTAAGCAAATTATTGATGTTTAATATATTTTTGAAGATAATTAGTACGGTTAACTAAATCCTTACGCCATATAACTAATGAATCGTTTGTTAATTTTTGTATTTCAAACGACCGCTCTAAGTTTGTACCCGGATCTAACACTAAGCGGCATTCGTTATCAACCTTCCAATTACCGGCAAGAAAATCTCCATCACTAAAGCGCTCGTATGTATTGGTTGATAAGGTGAAATATCCTGCGGGATGAATAATATAAGAAGAATAACTACCATTTTCGTTATAATATTGAATCTCTGTTTCGGTATTATCCCATTGCTTAAGCATTTTGTCCAAATCAAAACAATTAAATGCAACATAATGCTGAGTGTAAGTTTTAGGCCCTTCTTTACGGCGAATTATAAGTGAATCTGTTGTTAATGAGATAACTTCAAATTGCTTTACCATGGGTGAGTTGGCATCAAGTGCAAATTTACAATCTGTCGTAACATCCCATACGCCACTTCTTGGGGCTTCATTACTCAACACTTTATATGTTCCATCTGCATTTATCCAAAAATATCCAATTGGATAAGTTGTTTGAGTATTAACTATTGAACCCGATGCATCTACACTATCAATAGTAGTCACAGTGTTTGCCCATTTTTTAAAATAGTCGGTTTTATCATCATATAAGCATGATTGCTTAAGGTCGTCAATAGCTTCCTGAGGTTTTACACAAGAATTAAATACGGCGGCAAGTAAAGTGAAAGCAAGTACAAAAATATTTGGCTTCTTCATGATAAGGTTTTATTTTTTTTCGAAGATAAAAATCTTTTGAAACAGTGAAACCAAAAATAATGATTTTAACATCATGATTCCCTGCCTGCTTAATTTTGGTATTAAAATGATAAAGAAAGTGGAGCAGGCGTATGCAATCAATGTGGCAATCGCCGTCCCCATAATACCCATTTTAGGGATGAGCAGAAGGTTAAGCAAGATGTTCACTATCGCCCCAAAACCGGTACGTATAAAACTCATGCGTACGTAATCCTCGGCTATCAACTGCTGGCCGTTGGCAACGCCCAAAAATACAAACACGCCAGACCATATATGTACCGCCAGCACCGGCGCGGCATACGCGTATTCGGGTTTAAATAATTTGTAAATAAGCGGCGCGGCAAAACTGATGATTATCGCTGCAGGCAAGCTGATATATACCATCAGGTCATAAAGGTTTTGCAAGCGCCTTTTATAGCGGTTTATATCGTCGCGGCGGGCGTTTAAAATGGCGGGGAAAAGGGTACTTACTATAACCGACGGAATAAAGTACCAAGCCTCGCTAAAGCGTACTACTGTGGCATAAGCGCCGGCCTCTGCAGCGTTGCGCATATTCTGCAGCATGATCTGGTCTATCCGCATGTAAATGGAAACCATTACACCCGATATGATCAGCGGCCACGAGTAGGATACTAATTTACGGGCCAGTTCACCGTTATACTTCCATTGCGTAATGCTTCGCCCTTTGCGTTGATAGGTAATGATATACCCGGCAGATAACAATACCCAATCAAATAAAAACGCGTATACAAACCAAAGAACAGGCGCTTTAAAAAAATAGATAAGCGAAAGTTTGATGACAGCAGATATCAGGTAAGAAACAACCTGAACCTGCATAATGTATTTGGACTGTACCTGCGACTGAAAGTAAGGGTCAACAATGTTGACTGACTGAATAATACCGGTGAAAGACAATATCAGTACAAATAAATACGGCGTACTCCTGGCCGGATATACCTGGTAAGCTAAAAAAATAAGCGGCAGGGCTACAAGGCCAGCCATTAACTTAAGCCTGAATGACGTTCCTAATATACGGTCGCGGTTTTCAGGAAACTGGTGCAGTTCTTTTACGATATAATAATCGAGGCCGAGCGAAGTAACCGCCTGGAAAAAATACACGTAAGTAATTGCCCCGTTTAATATGCCAAAGTTGGTTGAATGCAGGTAGTTGGCGATTTTGATGTTTACCAGCATGGTAATAATAAGGCTGCCCACCTTGCCAATGAATGACATCCCCGTATTTTTAAAATACTTTTCTAACGCCTGCTGATCAAATCCTGGGATGCTGGGTATACGCATTATATTCTTAAAAGAAACGGGAGCTAAGATACAAGAATATAGACAGCAAATAAAAAAAGCCGGCTAATTAGCCGGCTCCCGTATCTTGCTTTATCTGTCAATTATTGATTCACAAACCTCTTAGCATTCACTTTACGCTCGTTCTCGGTTAGATAGATCTTACGTAAACGCATGCTTTGTGGTGTAACCTCAATGTATTCATCGGCCTGAATGTATTCCATTGATTCCTCTAAAGAGAATTTAATGGCCGGTGCTATACGCACGTTATCATCAGAACCTGATGCACGCATGTTGGTCAGCTGCTTGCCTTTCACCACGTTTATCACCAAGTCGTTATCGCGGATATGCTCGCCCAAGATCTGGCCTTCGTAAATATCCACACCCGGATCAACAAAGAAACGGCCGCGGTCTTGCAGTTTATCAATAGAATAAGCAGTTGTCTGCCCTTTTTCCATAGATATCAATACACCGGCGGAGCGACCAGGAATAGTACCTTTCCATGGCTCGTATGCTTTAAAGCGGTGTGCCATAATTGCCTCACCAGCAGTAGCGGTAAGTACGTTGTTACGCAAACCAATGATGCCTCGTGATGGTATCTCAAACTCAAGGTGCTGTAAATCGCCTTTTGGCTCCATTACCAGCAGGTCGCCTTTACGTTGGGTAACCAGCTCAATTACCTTACCGGCAACATCGCCCGGAACGTCGACGATCAGTGTTTCTACCGGCTCGCATTTAACGCCGTCAATTTCTTTAACAATTACCTGTGGCTGGCCTACCTGCAGCTCGTAACCTTCACGACGCATGGTTTCGATCAGTACCGACAAGTGAAGGATACCGCGGCCATACACCAGGTATGAGTCAGGCGAATCGGTTTCAACAACCTTAAGCGCCAGGTTTTTCTCCATTTCTTTGTACAGGCGGTCGCGCAGGTGGCGAGAGGTAACAAACTTACCTTCTTTACCAAAGAAAGGCGAGTTATTGATGGTGAACATCATGTTCATGGTAGGCTCATCAATTTTGATTACCTCCAGTTGTTCAGGATTTTCAAAATCAGCGATGGTATCACCAATTTCAAAGCCTTCAATACCCACAACAGCACAAATATCGCCCGATTTTACTTCGGTAGCTTTTACCTTACCCAGGCCCTCGAAAGTATAAAGTTCTTTAATGCGCGATTTAACAATTTTGCCGTCACGTTTTACCAGAGATACCGGTTGATTCTCTTTGATAGTACCACGTGCTACACGGCCGATAGCGATACGGCCTACGAAAGAAGAATAATCCAGCGAGGTGATCTGCATTTGCAAAGTACCTTCATTTTCCGGCGCTGCAGGGATGTTCTCCAAAATCGCGTCCATCAGCGGGAATATATTATCGGTAGGTACTTTCCAGTCGGTATTCATCCAACCTTGTTTAGATGAACCGTAGATAACCGGGAAATCCAGTTGCTCTTCGGTAGCCTCAAGGTTAAAGAACAGTTCAAATATCTGCTCGTAAACTTCTTCAGGGCGGCAGTTTTCTTTATCCACTTTGTTTACCACCACAATTGGTTTAAGGCCAAGGGCCAAAGCCTTTTGGGTTACAAAGCGGGTTTGAGGCATCGCGCCTTCAAATGCATCGCAAAGTAATAAAACGCCATCAGCCATTTTCAATACACGCTCAACCTCGCCGCCAAAATCGGCGTGGCCCGGGGTATCAATAATGTTGATTTTTACATCTTTATAACGTACAGATACGTTTTTAGAAACGATGGTGATACCGCGCTCACGCTCCAGATCGTTGTTGTCCAAAATTAGCTCGCCGGTTTCCTGGTTGTCGCGGAAAATAGCGCAGCTGTGTAAAATTTTGTCAACCAACGTAGTTTTACCGTGGTCAACGTGTGCGATGATCGCAATATTTCTGATTTTTTGCATGAAATGCCGCCTTATAAATTTTGCGCAAAGATACGGCTATTTTGTGGGATAAAAAAACTAAAGCAGCTTTTTACAAATGATTGATTATAAGTTTATTGTTAAGTAACATAATATGTAGTTGGTATACTTAATCGCAATTAATCAATTCTCTGTATTGGGAGGGTATGGCTGATGATATGGTAGCCGGGATGGATTTACACGATTATAAAACCTTATGGCAGATTAACCCCAACCTCCTCCTCCCCCAGGGAAGGAATCGCACAATAAACCTTTTTGTTGTCTTGGTAAGAATATTTTGGTGTTCGGAATATTACATAGGGCGTTGCCTTTGGCCCGGGCTTTACGCTCATACGCCTGCAGGCCTTACCCACTGGCCTGTATCCGCTGCAATCCCTAACGCGGATTCATTACCATTACAACTTATGCTATCAAGCATCAGTAAAACAACCATTTAATGCAGGTGTTAAACAACTATGAAAATACTCCTAACGGGTGCAAGCGGCTATATAGGGAAAAGGCTATTGCCTATGCTTACAGAGCAAGGCCATGAGGTAATATGCGTTGTGCGCGATAAAAGCCGCTTTAGTACCGATGCTTTAAAAACTGCTAACGTTAGTGTTGCAGAAGCCGACCTGCTTGATGCAGCCTCATTGAAAGCCTTGCCCAAAGATATTGATGCGGCTTATTACCTGGTACACTCCATGGCCGGTACCAACTTTAGCGATAAGGAGAAACGCTCGGCAGAAAATTTTGTGAGCTACCTGAACCAAACCAACGCGCAACAGTTGATTTACCTGGGTGGTATTGTTAACGAAGAAGAACTGTCCAAACATTTAAGTTCGCGCAAAGCGGTCGAAGCCTGTCTTGGCCAGGGCAGGGTGCCGCTTACTGCATTAAGGGCCGGCATTATTGTAGGCTCGGGCAGCGCCTCTTTCGAGATCATTCGCGACCTGGTTGAAAAACTGCCCGTGATGATAGCTCCCAAATGGTTAAACACCAAATGCCAGCCCATCGCCATACGCAATGTGGTGCAGTTTTTATCAGGCGTGCTCGGCAGGGAAGATACTTACGGGCAAAACTTTGACATTTACGGCCCCGACACGCTTACCTATAAACAGATGCTACTGCAATTTGCAGAAGTGCGTAAGCTTAAACGCCGCATATTTACCGTACCGGTAATGACACCCAAGCTGTCTTCGTACTGGTTGTACTTTGTCACTTCTACATCTTACGCGTTGGCTAAAAACCTGGTGGAAAGTATGAAGATAGATGTTGTTGGGCGGCCTAATGATCTGTCAGGCCGGTTAAATATCAGCCTTATCCCTTATAAAGAAGCAATACGTATTGCGTTTGATAAGATAGAGCAAAACCTTGTGCTTTCCAGTTGGAACGACTCTGCTTTTACCGACAGGTTTACACAGCACCTGTCACATTACATTAAAGTGCCGGAGTTTGGTGTTTTTAAAGATAAACAACGGCAAACCACTAAAAATCCGCAGCAGGCGCTTGATCGCATTTTTTCTATCGGCGGCCGGTCTGGCTGGTATTACGCCAACTGGCTCTGGGAGTTCAGGGGTTTTTTAGACAGGCTTTTTGGCGGCGTGGGGCTGAGGCGCGGTCGTAAGAATGCAAAAGAAGTAGCACCGGGCGAGGCGCTTGATTTTTGGCGCGTTATCTACAGCAATCGCGAGGAAAAGCGGCTGCTCTTATATGCCGAGATGAAAGTGCCTGGAGAAGCCTGGCTTGAGTTTAAAATAGGCGAAGATAATTGTGTAAAACAAACAGCCACTTTCAGGCCGCTTGGTTTACTGGGCCGCCTTTACTGGTACTCCATGCTGCCCTTTCATTACTTTATTTTTCGTGGCATGTTAAATAAGATCGCGGCTTAATAGTTTGGCTGCTACATTAAAGCAAATAAAACTGGTTTCGCAAAGTCGGGTTGTGGTACGGATAAAGAGCGGTAATATTACAGTTTTTCCTTTGCAGCCCGCATAAACTTGCTGGCAAATACAAACTCGTTAAGCTCTTTATTATCAGTGTGGGCAATTTCTTTGTTACTGCCTTCCCACCATTTCTTGCCCTGGTGTAAAAAGATGATGTGCTCGCCAATGCCCATTACCGAGTTCATATCGTGCGTTACAATAACGGTGGTCATGTTGTATTCGGTTGTTAGTTCGTCAATCAGCTCATCTATCAGGATAGATGTCTTCGGGTCCAGTCCCGAGTTTGGCTCGTCCACAAACAAGTATTTAGGCTCCATAGAAATTGCGCGGGCAATACCTACACGCTTTTTCATACCGCCAGAAAGTTCTGATGGGTACAGTTTGTTACGGCCTTTAAGGTTAACCCTTTCCAGGCAAAAGTTGGCACGGTCGCGCTTTTCGGCCATGCTTTGGTTGGTAAACAGGTTAAGCGGGAACATAATGTTTTCCTCGACGGTCATGGAGTCGAACAAAGCCGAGTTTTGGAACAGCATACCTATCTGGGTGCGTATGGGTACGCGTTGCTCAAAATCCATGTCGGTAAAGTTTTCGTCATCAAAAAACACCTGTCCTTTGGTGGGGTCATGCAACCCTACGATACATTTAAGCAGGGTGGTTTTACCAGATCCTGAGCCGCCGATGATCAGATTGTTTTTGCCGGTTTGAAAAGTTGACGATATGCCTTTTAGTACCTCGTTTTCACCGAAAGTTTTATAAATATCCTTAACTTCAATCATAGCATTAAACTGGTAATAACAAGGTCAGCAAATAATATCCAAACGCAACTAAAAACCACACCCCGTGTTGCCGACTGGCCAACTTCAAGTGCACCACCGCTTGTATAAAAGCCCTGGTAAGAGCATATAGAAGCTATCAGGAAACCAAATACAAACGCCTTAACAAGGGCCACTTTAATGGTAAGGCCGTCAAAACCATCAACCACACCTGTTATATAATCTGCAGGGGTAATTTCGCCGCCGGTTAAACAGGCAATGTACCCGCCGGTAATACCCAGGCATATGGATATGATCACCAGTATAGGCACCATAGATATGCCGGCGATGATTTTTGGCGATATCAAATACCCCGGGGCATTAACACCCATTATTTCCAGCGCGTCAATCTGCTCGGTTACACGCATGGTGCCTATCTGCGATGCAAAATTAGATCCTACCCGGCCTGCCAATACCAGCGATGATATCGTAGGGCTAAACTCAAGTATATTTGAGTCGCGCGATATTTTACCTGCAATGCTGAGAGGGACTAAAGGGCTTGCCAGCTGAAAGGCTACCTGTATGGTAGTAGCCGCACCGATAAATACAGAAATGATGCTGATGATACCCAATGAACCAATACCTACTGATACCATCTCGCGCATGATTTCGGCCCAGTAAACCTTAAATTTTTCAGGCCGTTTAAAACTAAGCCGTAGTAACAGTATATATTTTCCTAAACTTTGAAACATAGATAGCCTTAAATTCTGCTAAAAATACATTTTTTAATTAAAGCTTATAGCTTATGATAAATCACTTATAACTTTATACGATCAATATATGATGAAAAATGCACTTATTACCGGCGCCACCAAAGGCATTGGCCGCGCGGTTTCAATTGCTTTTGCTAAACAAGGAATAAACCTGGCAATTTGTTCTCGGAATGAGAAAGAATTATCAGATTTTGACAATGAGCTAAGGCAAATCAACCCCGATATTACTGTTATTACCCTTGTTGCCGATTGCAGTAAGCCCGATGATGTAAAAAAATTCGCTGTTTTCACCGAGAAAAAACTGGGTTTTATCGACATTTTGGTGAATAATGTGGGTATGTACAAGCATGTTTCCATACTTAATGATAGCGAAGACAGCTTTAAAACGCAGATGGATACCAACCTCATGCCGGCCTATGAACTATACCGTTTCTTCGGTAAACAGATGGTTTCTGTCGGTAAAGGGCATATTTTCAATATATGCTCTGTAGCCAGTATAAACCCCATAGCAGAGGCCGGGGTGTACAGCGTAACAAAATATGCACTGTTAGGTCTTAATAAGGTAATGAGGCTCGAAATGCAGGCACACGGTGTTAAAGTCACCGCGGTAATCCCGGGCTCAACATTAACAGACTCGTGGAAGGGTGTAGAGGTTGATAAGGATACAATGGTTCTTCCGGAGGATGTAGCATCGGCAATCATAAACATATTAAATATGAGCGCCGGGGCAAATGTTGACGAAGTGATTATAAAACCTGCAGGCGGGCAATTATAATAACCAACATTCAAACTATATACTAACAGAAAATGGAAAAGAAACTTTACAGAGACGAACAGCACAAAGCAATTGGTGGTGTTTGCGCAGGCCTGGCCGAGTATTTTAATGTAGATACATCAATAGTACGGGTGATATTTTTGCTGGCCCTTATTTTAAAAGGCGTTGGCTTTTTACCCTACATCATTTTATGGATCGTGATTCCAAAACGTCCGTTTGGTTACCAAAATCCATTTAAACCCGGCGTTACACCTGGCTATGGGCCCAATTACGGTCAGCCAACTTATGGTGATGTAAAGGTTGATTATACCGTGCCGCCTGTAAACCAGCCTGGCCAGCCATTTATGTTTCAGCCGCCAAAAAAATCAAATGCGGGCGTTATCTTCGGCGTGATACTTATTGTACTGGGGTCGATATTTTTGATAGATAACTTTGATTTTATACCCGAGCTGGATTTTGAACTTTTGTGGCCGGTAGTATTGGTTGCAGCCGGTTTGGCCATCATCTTCAGCGGTAAAAAGAAACCCTGGGAACAGCAAAGCTTTAACGAGCAGGATAAAGCAGCATCAAATAATACTGTCGATACAGATTATACAGCCAACGACAAACAGAACGACAACACTCAAAACATATAAGTCATGAGAAGCGAAAAATTAGTTCCGGGCCTTATCCTGGTAGCAATAGGCGTGATATTTCTTTTAGATAACTATAATGTTATTAATTTCCACTGGAGCAACCTATGGCACTTGTGGCCAATATTTTTGATCATGGTGGGCGTTAACCTGGTATTTGCCAATAATAAAAGCGCCTGGGCAACAGCCCTTAAGATAGGTGTGGTAATATTAGGTTTTGGTTTATTGATATTTGGCCATTTTGAAAACCGCTGGTTCTCTCCGTTCGACAGGCATTGGCGGTTGAGTGATGATGGATGGCACAGGCATGATAACGATAATGATTTTGATAATGACGACGACGACAATGATAGCGATACCAGCAGATCTATAACCAAAGTACAGGGCAGCAGTACCTACAGCGAACCCTTAAAACCAGGCATTACCGAGGCAAAGCTGAACGTTTATGGCGGCGGTACCCTTTACACACTTAAAGATACCAGCGCGCAATTGTTTGAAGCCACCACCAAAGAGTACTTTAACCGCTTTTTGTATACCAATACAATGGAAGGTAACATACCTGTACTGGAGCTGCGCATGAAAGATAAAAAAGGCCATATCCAATGGGATAGCGACAATACCAACTCTGCCGATATCAAACTGAGCACAAAACCTGTTTGGAACATCAATATCAAGGCAGGTGCAACTAAAGTTGATTTCGACCTGTCCAGGTACAGGGTGAGGAACCTTACTTTAAATGGCGGCGCCGGTTCATTTGAAATTAAAATGGGTATGCCGGTAAGCGCTACAAGGGTTGAGGTATCAACAGGTGTATCTGAAGTGGATATCAAAGTGCCACAGGGAGCTGCCTGCCAGATCGTTTCAAATTCCGGATTGTCATCAGATAATTTTCAGGGTTTTACCAAAACCAATGGCGGTAATTACGAAACCCCTGGTTTTAACAGCGCAACCAACAAGATATACATTATCATGAAAGGCGGCCTGTCCGACTTTAAAGTGAGCCGTTACTAATTCCATATAATTATTGCCGGCAGGATGCTGAATAATCTTTAAATTTGATGACGATGCAATCCTCCGGCAATAATCTTCCTACCGACCCTGCAACCCATGAAAAATACCTGCTGGTTGTAAACGGCAAGCCCGAGGGGCCTTTTACCGTTGAGCAACTTCAGCTACAAAACATCAAGCCCGGCGACTTTGTAAAAACACTGGCTATGCCGGATTATAAAGAAGCACACGAAATAGCTGCCCTGAGGCAGCTATTTGGCTTTGCAAAACGCCCTTTGCCCTTACAGTACTTTGGAAGTTTTGATCAGCGTGCCATAGCCTCGGCCATCGACTGGCTGCTGATCTTCGGGGTGTTGATACTGATAGCTTTTATGGCCATGCTATTGCTTTTTGTTATACTCCCCGGAGATGATAACAAAAACATCAGGCTCGCCATAACCATTGGCATCGTGGCCTTAACACCCTTGGTTCGGTTCATCTACAGTATTAAAATGGAAAGCGGCCCTGCGCGCGGAACCTACGGCAAGCAGCTGCTTAAGATAAGGGTAACAGATATCTACGGCGAACAGATCACTGCTTCGAAAGCCATTATACGTAATATGGCCAAGCTGGCCTCTGTGGCCATTTTCTTTATTGGATATTTCCTATGCTTCTTTAATAAGAAACAGCAATGCCTGCATGATATGATAGCCGACACGCTTGTTGTTAAAGACCGCCTGGATAGTTAAAGTGAATATTCTCTACGCATCATTCCTGTAAGTAACGTAGCAATCTCCTCAGCCGGTTCTTCGTTAGGAATGGTTGTGTTGTATCTGCGCCAGTGGATGTTCATTTCTTTTTTCCGCAAAAAGAAACGAACCAAAGAAAAACTCTGCGGCCGCGCCAGCTTGCTATGAAAGGCAGTAGTATTTGAGTGCCTGTACCACCCGCAATCTGCCAATGCCGCATTCAAGGACGGTGGCGTTGGGTTTGTCAAGCTCGAAATTTCTTCCCATGTCATCGCGAGGAACGAAGCAATCTCTTCGGTTAAAGTGTCATGGTGAGCCTGTCGAACCATTAACCAGGCGCACAGGTCTTCGACATGCTCAGATTGACTCAACATAAATTACGTCATTGCGAGGAACGGAGCAATCTTCGGCTAAAGTGTCATGGTGAGCCTGTCGAACCACTAACCAAGCGCACAAGTCTTCGACAAGCTCAGACTGACTCAACATGAATTAAGTCATTGCGAGGAACGAAGCAATCTTCAACTAAAGTGTCATGGTGAGCCTGTCGAACCACTACCAAGCGTGCGGGTCTTCAACAAGCTCAGACTGACTCAATACAAGTGACGTCATTGCGAGAAACGAAGCAGTCTGCGCAGCCCCACAAAAAAAGCGATGGCCTAAACCACCGCTTTTTTATTGCAAGCTGCAAACTTGTAACCCTCAACTACACCGCGTCGGATAATGAAGTAAAAGTAAAGTCGCGGATGCGCATGGGCGGTATCAGGGCGGATTGGCTGCTTTCGCCGCTTACCGTGCGCTCGGTTTTACCCAAAGCATCAAGATTGTTCAGCATAATAACAGGGCTTTCGTTAAAGCGCATGTTTTTTATCGGGAACTTGATCTGGCCGTTCTCTATGTAAAAAGTACCATCGCGGGTAAGGCCGGTATAAAGCAAGGTTTGCGGGTCTACCGGGCGAATGTACCATAAACGGGTAACCAGTATTCCTTTTTCAGTCCCTTTTATCAGTTCCTCAAGCGTTTGCGTGCCGCCATCCATAATGATATTAGCCGGGTAAGGCACAGGTTTTACACCTTTCTTTTGTGCCCAGTAACGCGAGTAGCTTAAGTTTTTCACCACACCCTTTTCTATCAGGCTCATTTTATCTAAAGGCATACCTTCGCCATCGTAAGTGGTAGCGGGCAAATCGGGGTTGGTAGGGTCGGCGTAGATGTTTACACGTTCATCCACCATTTTTTCGCCCAGGCGTGTTTTGCCACCGGGCAGGCTTAAAAAGCTGCGGCCTTCGTCGGCACTGCGGGCATCAAGGCTGCCGTACAATTGCTCAAGCAAAACAATGCCTGCGGCAGGTTCTAAAATTACGGTGTACTTACCCGGTTCAATGGCTTTAGCGCCTACAGACCCGGCTGCTTTTTTAGCGGCTATTGCCGAAAAGGCAGCTACATCCATTTTACCTGCATCGTTATAATCTTTAGTAACATAGCCCGAGCCCTGCCCATCCGCCGTGCGCATAGTGGCCGAGAAGTTTACATTGGTACTGCGGTTGTACACAAACAAACCTTTAGAGTTCATCATGGCGCTGCTTGCCGCGCTATCCTGCAAAAAGCCGGCAGCAGTAAGCTTGTTCTGTTTGGCTGTGTTAAGGCTGTCTTCAACCCATTTGCTGCGCTGTGCAGGGGTAATGGCCGCTGTGGTATCAACATAAGTTTGGCCGTGCGCAGGGTAGGTTTGCGGGCCAAGCATAGGCATATATTCCGGGTTCTCGGGCGCGAATTGTGCTAACTCTTCAGACCGTTTAACGGCTTTTTGTATCGACTCGTCGCTGTAATCGTTTAAAGTGATAACGCCCAGCTTTTTGCCAAAGGCCGATGAAATGGCCATGCTGCTGCTGCTGATAGCGCCACTGGTTGATACGTTATTGCGGGCAAAGCGTATGTTTGCCGAATCTGAACTGTAAATGCTAACCTGGCATTCATCAGCTTTTGAATAACTAAGCACTTTGCTTAACAAGGTGCGGCATTCCTGTTCTGTTAATATGGCCATCGGTTTAGATTTTTCTTGCTGTGTTAATTACATTCACTCCGTTAAAACGCGCTGTAGATGAGCCGTGCGATACCGCGCTGGCCTGCATTGGCTGGCCTTTGCCGTCAAAGAATGATCCGCCAAGGCGGTAATCGTTTTTATCGCAAACGCCCACGCACGAGTTCCAGAACTCCCGGGTGTTGGCCTGATAGGCCACATCATTCAGCATACCTGCTATCTTACCGTTTTTGATCTCGTAATACAACTGCCCGCTAAACTGGAAGTTATAACGTTGCTGGTCGATAGAGAATGAGCTGTCGCCGATGATATAGATACCTTTTTCTACATTTTTGATCATATCCGCAGGAGATAGCGGCGCTTTACCTGGTTGCAGCGAGATGTTTGGCATGCGCTGGAACTGTACATCTTTCCAACTTTGCGCGTAGCAGCATCCCTGCGACTCTTTTAAACCGATGATATGCGCCTGGTCGCGAATGGCCTGGTAATTAACCAGTACGCCGTCCTTAATAATATCCCATTGTTTAGTGCCTACGCCTTCATCATCGTAACCAACAGCGCCAAGCGAACCCGGTTGCAGCTTATCGGCCACTATGTTTACATTTTTACTGCCGAAGTTAAATTTCTTCGACTCCCATTTATCCAGCGTAAGGAAGCTGGTACCTGCAAAGTTGGCTTCGTAGCCCAATACACGGTCAAGCTCGGTAGGGTGGCCAACCGACTCGTGGATGGTCAGCCACAGGTGCGATGGATCGAGCACCAGATCATACTTGCCCGGCACAACAGATTTTGCCTTTAGCTTTTGGGCTGCCTGCAAGGCTGCCGCTGCAGCATCTTCTTTCATGTCGTACCGGTTGCGGTACAGGGTGGTCTGGCTCTTGATCTTTTCGCTTTCCATCGGCATCAGGTATTCAAAACCCATCCCGCGTGGGGCGCTCAGCGAGCTGCGGGTTTCAAACTTGCCTGTCTTATCATCTATTTTGGTAACGCCAAATACCGGCCAGATGCGGTGTATATCCTGGTCGATGTAAGAGCCATCGGTAGATGCAAAATACTTTTGCTCGTTCACCATAAATATGATGGAGTTAACGTAGTTGGCGCCATTTTTAAACGCGGCATCGTTAACAGACAGTAGCAAATCGGTTTTTTCCTTCATAGGCACCTCAAAGGCATTGCGCTCTATGGGTGTTTTCCAGCTCACCTCGCCGTAGCCCTTTTGCGGGGCCAGCTGCACAGGCTCGCTTTGCAGGCGCGAGTTTTCTTTGGCAATGGCCACAGCGGTTTCGGCAGCGCGGGCAATGCTGTCATTATCCAGCTTATCGGTAGCGGCAAAGCCCCAGCAGCCGTTGGCGATAACGCGTATGCCCATCCCGTACGATTCGGTATCCACAATGTTCTCGATGTTGCGGTCGCGGGTTACCACATACTCGTTAAGCGAGCGGCCCAGCCGTACATCGGTATAGGTGGCACCTTTGGCGCGGGCGGCATTAAGGGCAACATCGGCCATGCGTTTTTTTATGGCGACATCAACATCCCGCAGGGCGGTTCCGGGCACCACGGGCGAACCCATGGCCGTAAACCTGCTCAGCATGGAAGCACTGATGCCCATGCCGGTAAGATAAAGGAAGTCTTTTCTTTTCAACGTAATAAGATTAAGTGCCTAATATAGCGATTTGGATGGATATTGTGAGAAGCGGGGATGAGGGTAGCGGGTGTGTAATTGTGCAGGTGTGCAAATGAGTTCCCCTCTTGGGAGGGGTAAGGGGTGGGTTTTCAGCGCTTGGATCCCAACCCGTCATTGCGAGGAGGTACGACGAAGCAACCTCCAAGTGAAGTGTCATGGTGAGCCTGTCGAACCATGAGCCAGGCGTACAGGTCTTAGACAAGTTCAGCCTGACACAATATAAATACAAGTTATATCATTGCGAGGAACGAAGCAATCTCTTCATCTAAAGTGTCATGGTGAGCCTGTCGAACCACTAATAAGGCGTACAAGTCTTCGACAAACTCAGACTGACACAAACAGATGTTACGTCATTGCGAGGAACGAAGCAATCTCCATCCAAAATGTCATGGTGAGCCTGTCGAACCACTAACAGGCGCACAGGTCTTCGACAAGCTCGACGGACATACCACAAGTTACGTCATTGCGAGGAACGAAGCAATCTCTTCAGCCAGTTCTCGTGAGGAATGGGTTTGCTGTATTAATGCCAGTGGATGTTCATTTCTTTTTTTCCGCTAAAAAGAAACGAACCAAAGAAAAAACTCTGCGGCCGCGCCAGCTTGCTTTGTAAGGCAGTGCTGTTGCAATGTCTCTACTACCCGCAATCTGCCAATGCCGCATTATGGAAGGTGGGGGTTGGAGCTTCAGAACATACTTTTTCAATCTATCACAGTGAGAGAGGAAGTAGTTTTCAGGTAGTTGTATATAAATTATTACTCAGTGTTTTTTAATTTTTAATTTGTAAGGCAGCTGACAAAATGATACTTAATTAATACTAGTACTAATTGTAAATATTTTTTAGTTTTAGGTGTAATTTTTTAAAAATGGCTCTAAAAGATAATGTATTAAAATTTTCAAAAAGACAGATTGATGAGGCCGGTAATGTTTTAATAAATGCTGACTCTAGTTTTGAAGAAAAAAATTCGGCATTAGAAGTATTAGGTAATTTTCGATCTTGCCATGCTTACCCTATAAACACTTTTCAAGCTACATTAAGGACTAAACTTAACAAAACGGGCATTGACTATCTAGTTTCGCAACGATTGAAAAGGACTCCGTCAATGTTATTAAAGCTAGAACGATTTCCTAATATGCGGTTATCCCAAATGCAAGATATAGGTGGACTAAGAGCCATTTTACCTACAATGAAAGATGTTGAAAAAATTGTACAACTTTATAAAAAAGCGCCATTGCAGCATGTAATTAAGAGTGAAAAAGATTACATACAACAACCCAAAGATTCAGGTTATAGATGTTATCACATAGTTTATAAATATAAAAACAACACAAATTCAAATTATGATGGCTTAATGATAGAATTGCAAATTAGGACCAGACTGCAACATGCTTGGGCTACGGCAGTTGAAACAATGGGAACATTTATTGATCACTCTTTAAAATCTAGTCAAGGACCACAAGAATGGCTTGATTTTTTTTCATTAGTTGGAAATGCCTTTGCATATATTGAGAAGACACCGACTTTATCAATTTATAACCATTTAACTAAAGAAGAAGTCTTTGAAAAAGTTAAAAGTGATGCTCAAAACTTGCAAGTTATAACACAGCTTGAAGGATTTAGTGAAGTAATATCTAACATTGAAACAGATAAAAAGCAAGGTAGCTTACATTTGATCGTTTTAGATATTTCTAATAAAGAAGTTAGAATTAAAACATTTCCTAAGAATGCTATTGAACAAGCATCGATGGAATATTTAAAAGAAGAGGCTTTAATTTCTGATGGGAGTAAAAAGCAAGTTGTTTTGGTATCATCAAATTCGTTGGATTCTTTAAGGAAAGCTTATCCAAGTTATTTTCTAGATACTCAGGAATTTATTAAGACTTTGAGACAGATTACTAATTCATCTACAAAACATAGCTATTATCTGTAAGTCCTTATAAAATTTATATAATACTTTGTCTTGGCAACTTGTTTTGATAATAATATATAAAATACCCTCTTGTTTGTATTAGATGGTCACAGTTGTAGCAACAATTGTAGAGTTGTAGCAGCGCATAACGAAAGAAGCGCTTACCCTGATCCCTTCTGACGAAGAATAGATTTTTACATCGCTTAGAAACATCATAAAATCTGTTACGACTAACCCAACGCCCTTCCACAATGCGGCATTGGCAGATTGCGGGTAGTACCGGCACTGCAGCAGCATAAACTTTAAAAGCAAGCTGGCGCAGCCGCGAGGTTTCTTTTTCGTTCTTTTTATTTTCCGGCAAAAGAAAAAGAACATCCACTGACATCAATAAAGCACAGCCATTCCTAACGAAGAACTTAGGAGATTGCTTCGTCGTACCTCCTCGCAATGACATGGCTTGAGTTGAGTCAGTCTGAGCATGTCGAAGACCTGTACGCCTGTTTAATGGTTCGACAGGCTCACCATGACACTTTAGTTGAAAATTGCTTCGTCGTACCTCCTCGCAATGACGGGTAGTGATAAAATTATAAGGCTATTTCATTACTTTTAAACACGTGAAAAAGGTGTTCACAATGTGAACAGTATTGAATTTGCACGTACAAGGGTAAATGCCTATAAATCAAACAAATGATGATTAACAACAATGCTGACACGGTAATGTCAGCTAAAATATTAAACGTCTGATCATAAGCTGTTTAGAGGTGTTCATGCTGTTCACTTGTGTGTTCGTGAACACTCCTAAAACGCTATCACTTGCGCGCTTAATTAGTGGTACGGCAAACTCGCCTTAACAAGAAAACTGCTCACTAATCACCAACCTACCTGTTCCGTATCAGCACGTAAGATTTCGACCACTTGTCGTGCCAGGTTTGTTTGCGGTCGTCCCACAGGCACCACAGGTAGCCTATCATCAGCGCCAGGCCGGATATGAATTTGCCTGCGTTACGGGCAAGCGCGCGGAAAAAGCCCAGGCGGCGGCCATCCTCGTCAACCACCACCAACCGGAATAGTTTTTTGCCCAGGCTGCCCTGCAGCGGCGAAAACTCGCAGATGGTATGGTACATCACCACCACCAAAAAGCTTATGATGTTGAATTGCATCAGCACCGACAGGTCGTCCATTGAGGGGTTGCCTGCTACGGCACGGTTGTAGGCATCGGTGAAGTTTTCGGGGCGCAAAAAGCCTGCCGGGTAGGATATAATGATAGAATCGGCAATGTAAGCCAGCAGTCGCCAGCCAAAGCCGGCAAGGTTATCTTCGGTAGGGAAATAATAGCCTTCTGCTTCAAAATAATTAAAAAGTTCGGGCAGGTCTGATGCCCGCTGCCAGTCGTTAGCACGGGGCGACAGCACCATGGTATTTACATCAAGGCCTGTTTGCAACAGTTCATCCAAAGTATATGGGCCTTCTTCGCGTTCGTTCTTAAATATGTAGTACTTATCTTCCATTAATTCATTCATTTGCGGCGTATCACATAAGCTTTCGCAAGTTCATCGTGCCAGCCTTGTCTTTTATCGTCCCAAAGTACGCGTAAAAATCCCAGTCCTAATATAAGTCCGGATAATAATTTGCCTGCGTTGCGCCCAAGTGCCTGTTGAAAAGTTAGGCTTTCACCATTAGCGTTAACCACACATAGCTTACAGGCTATCTTGCCTATGCTCCCCCGTAACTTTGACGACTCGCACAGGGCATGATAAATAATAAACACCGCCATCTGGATCAGGCTCTCAATTTTACTGTTCAGGTCGCTATCCGGGTAGCTTTTATTTATAAGCTCATATATCACGTAGTATATCGACCCTAAAATAATAAACGATATAATAAGCAGGCCATAATCGATAATATAAGCCAGCACCCGCCACCAAAAGTTAGCCAGGTTAGCTTTAACGGGCAGATAGACACCTTTATTTTCCAGATAATAGGCAAACTCGGGCAGGTCTGCAAGCTCCTGCCAGTCGGCAGCCAGTGGTGAAAGTACCATGGTGCGCGTATTAAGCTCCATATCCATCAATTGGTACTGAGTGTAAGGGCCTGCCTGCTCACCATTGATCAATAAGTAATAATTGTTTATCATCCAGTTTAAAATAGCATCTGAATTTAGTGATTCGCTATCAGGAATTCATGGCGTATACAATAATATTTACGCCAAACTTGGTGTTATCTTCGGCTAAAAACCGCTTGTTCCTGAAATCGTAATCCCACTCGCAGCCATAGTCTTTGCTGCTGTACAACACACCTATGCGGCCGTTTATTTCAATGGCTTTCAAATAATCATGCACCAGGTCATCGCCCCAGCCGTTCAGCTCAAAGGAGGTTGTTGGCGGGCCTTTTTCAAACTTAAAAAAGGAACTGTATAATTTGTGGCTGTTGGGTATTTTCTTGAGGGCGTTAGGGCCAAACAGGGCTGCCATCTGCGCTTCAAATGATTTGGCAAACAGGCCGTCGATATCATGGTTACAATCGTCCACGAAAACAAAACCACCATTTTGTACATATTTTTTAAAGTTGATTTTCTCCCTGGTATCAAACTGTACCAATTTATGCCCGCTGAGGTAACAAAACGGGTAGTTAAAGATGTTATCGCTGCTTAGGGGGATAACTTTTTCGTGCGGGTCGATAGGGATGGTGGTATACTCTACCAACGAGTTGAGCAGGTTAGATGGCATGCGCTGATCGGTATCCCAATCGCCGCTGTGGTAACTTAACCTGGTAAAAGTAAATTTTTGTGCCTGCGCCATCGCTGCTAAAAATAGAACAATTATTTTGTGCCTGTAGTGTAACGCACAGCAGTGGATGTAAAGTTTTAGATACTTAATTGATATTTTGACAAAAAAGCATGGTTATTAGTTAAAAGCGTAATATCTTGGAGGCTAATGTTTGATAACTCACCCCGACTCCGCTGTTGCCGGTCGACCCTCTATGCTAAGCAAAGAAGGTGAAAAGTGAGTTTAAAAAGAAACCCTCTTTCGCATGGCGAAGAGAGAGTGGTCGGGCGAAGTGATGACCGGCTGAGTCAGCTAACTTAAACTAACAACTATTGGAACTAACTGAAACTAACATAAAAACCCTTTTAGCCAAGCTGCCTCAGCTAAAGGCGGAGATACAAAAAGTTATTGTAGGGCAGGATGCCATATTGGATGAACTGCTGGTGGCCTTTCTGGCCGGTGGTCATTGCCTGCTCGAAGGAGTACCCGGCCTGGCTAAAACGCTTATTGTGCGCACTATGTCGCAGGCGTTGCACCTGGCTTTCAGGCGCATTCAGTTTACGCCCGATCTGATGCCTACAGATATTATCGGCACGGAGATACTCGAAGAGGATCATGCTACGGGCAAGCGCTTTTTTAAATTTAATAAAGGGCCTTTGTTTGCCAATATTATTTTGGCTGATGAGATCAACCGGACACCCCCCAAAACACAGTCGGCCCTGCTGGAGGCCATGCAGGAGTTTGAGGTAACCTATGCAGGGCAAACCTACCCGCTGGATAAGCCTTTCTTTATACTGGCAACACAAAACCCCATTGAGCAGGCAGGCACCTACCCATTGCCGGAGGCGCAGCTCGACAGGTTTTTGTTGTTGATAAAAATTGGGTACCCAACTGAGCAGGAGGAGTTTGAAGTATTGAACCGCACCACAGGCACAAAAGCTGCAACGGTTAATGCTGTTATTACGGCCGAAGAGATCATACAGGCACAGGCCCTGGTAAGGCAGGTAACCATCAATGAAGACCTGACCCGCTACGTTAGTCAGCTTATACGCGCTACCCGGCCGGATACTACGCCTGTTGCTTATGTTAAAGATTGGGTACGGTGGGGAGCAGGCCCGCGCGCAGGCCAGGCTCTTATATTAACAGCTAAAGCACGTGCGCTGCTAAAAGGGCGCTATTCTGTGTTAATGGAAGATATACATGCTATGGCACCGGCGGTGTTGAGGCACCGAATCCTGATGAATTTCAGGGCAGAGGCCGAAGGCATCACGTCTGACAAGGTAACAGCCGAATTAATTAAGGTCGTAGAAAGGAAGGGTGACTTGTAATAGCCTCACCCCACTCTCTCCATTGGAGAGGGGCTTAAAATTAAATATTAAAGTTTTCTCCATTGGAGGAGATTTAGAGGAGGCTTCTCATGCTCGATCCAAAAACATTAATGACCATCAAGGATTTGCCATTACTGGCAAAAACGGTTATTGATGGCTTTATGAATGGGTTTAACAAAAGCACAGTTAAAGGGCCGGGACTGGAGTTTAGCCAGTATCGTAGCTATCAACCAGGTGATGATCTGCGGCAGCTCGACTGGCGGATGTTCGCCCGGAGCGACAGGTATTATATCCGTGAGTCGGAAATAGAAACAAGCATATCCGTTAAGCTTTTGGTAGATGCCAGCGCATCCATGAACCATGATGATAATGGTGTCAGGAAGATAGATTATGCGCGGTTTTTAGCTGCCTCGCTTGCCTATCTGGCTAACGCACAAGGCGATTCGGTAGGGCTAAACGTTTTTAAAAATGGTGAACTTTTTTCGCTTTCATCAAAGGCCGACCCGCAGCATCTGCAGCGTTTATTTTATCATCTGCGGCAAATGGAGCCGGATGGAAAATTTACCAGGCTTGTGCATTATAAAGAGCTTTTTGCCGGTGCCGGCCGAAAGGAGCTATTGATATTTATTACAGATATGTATCAGGATGATGGTGAAATATATGACTTGCTGAACTCATTAGCTGCCCTTCGGCACGAGATCATTGTATTTCACCTGATGGGGAAAAATGAGCTTGTTTTTGATTATAAAGGCTACTCTACATTGGAAGATCTGGAAACCGGAGAAAGCATACAGGTAAATACTCAAATGGCTAAGCAAGCTTATAAGGAACGTTTGCAGCAGCATCTTGCAACAATAAAAACAACGTTGCTGGGTAAACATATCACCTACCGCATGATAAGCATCGCTCAGCCCTTAGATGAAGCATTGCGCGAGTTTTTAATTCAACGTAATAAAGGATCTTAAGGCCTATGCAATTCCTGTCGCCCATTTGGTTTTTTGCTTTGGCCGCGCTGGCTATCCCGGTGCTGATACACCTGTGGAATATCCGGCCGGGCAAAACCTTAAAGGTAGGCAGCATAGCGCTTATAACAGAAGCATCTAAAAGCAGCAGGCGCAGTTTTAAGTTGCTGGATGTTGTGTTACTGCTATTACGCTGTTTGTTGCTGGCACTATTGGCCATTTATTTGGCGCAACCTGAGTGGCAAAAGTATATATCGGCACAAAAGGCAAAAGGCTGGGTACTTCTCCCGAAAGAAAATTTTAAGGAAACTTATCAAAAGTTTAAGCCAACGGTAGATGCGCTTAGCAAGGCAGGTCATGAGCTACATTTCTTTAACCAGGGTTTTGCAAAAACTGATACCGGTAAGCTCCCGGCAGATAAGGATACTATTAATGATATCAATTACTGGACATTGATCAAACGGTTAGATGACAGTGTGGCCAGCAACCGGCCGGTTTATGTTTTCACTCCAAATGGCGTTCAGCACTTTGTTGGCAACAAGCCCACAGTAAGGTTAAACCTGCATTGGCAAATTTACACACCAGCTGATTCTGTAAGCAGATGGATCGCTTCGGCATCATTTACCAATACAAACGCAATTAAAGTTGTTGAAGGTAACAGCAATCCATCAGCAACAACATTTACAACACGCTACATTCAAAATGGGAGTGATGCCATTCACAATATCCGAGTAGAAAACGGACGCACATTAATCAGTCTTAAAAACGACGATAATGATCCGGTTGTTGTGGATACATCCACCTTGCGGATAGCTGTTTATACAGACCAATATCAGTTAGATGCCCGATACCTTCAGGCTGCGTTAAGGGCGGCAGTAAGCTTTACCGGGCAAAAAGTTATCATTAAACAATATAATAGTTTTAATAGCATTCCTACGGGCCAAAGCTGGTTGTTTTGGTTGTCGGATAAGGCGGTTACCCATTTGCTAAAAAAATCGGCAAAAACCCTTTTCAGATATGCCCCGGGAAAGGTACAAAGTGTAAACTCCTGGATAGATCCCGGGCATCAGAAACTTTACAAACATATTGCTGGAAGAAATACAGGCGAAAAGGTATGGACAGATGGTTTCGGACAGCCGGTGTTAACCAAAGCCGGTAATGAATGTGCTTTTTACTCGCGCTTTAACCCTGTGTGGAGCGATCTGGTTTGGAGCGACGATTTCCCGGTGATGATATTAAAATTGCTTACTGATACATCTTACAACCAACCCTCAAAGTACGAGCGACGTATACTTACTAACCGCCAGATACAGCCGGAGGTAGTTAAACAGTTTATGCCGAAATCATCTTTACTCCAAAGCGAAAAAGCCGATATATCCAAATACTTCTGGCTGTTTATGGTGGGTGTATTTATCGCGGAACGCATAGTAGCGCATAGGAGAAGGGAGGCCATTAGTGGCTGAGCGTACGGCAATTCATATCATCAACAAACTGCGAAGGCGATGGATCGTGTACCATGTGCTGGAAGATGTTTTATTTTCAGCCTATGCCGGTTTATATATTGGTGCCCTGGGTTATTATCTGGTATCGCATACTATGCTATGGGGCATAGTTGCATTTGTGCTGGTTTTAGGTGCTCTTTTATTCATACACCGCCCATGGGCTATAGGTGATGATAGGATAGTTGCTTTCCTGAACAAACAATACCCTGAATTGGAAGAAAGCACTCACCTCATACTCTTACCTGCAGCGGAACGCAACGTGCTGGAATCATTGGCTGGTGCCAAAGCCGAAGAAGTATTAGGCGGCCTCAAGGTATCGCATAAGCCGTTTGCAAAGGGCTTTGTGGTAGCTTTTGTATCCCTGTTGATAGTCACGGGTTTTATATGGGCCTTAGGCAGGATCTTTCATGTAGACAGGATATTTTATGGGCCTGACAGACCAGTAGCTACCTGCGCCCCGGAAAAGCCGGAAGTAGTGTTACCGCAGATCAGTTCGGTTGAAATAACTATAACGCAGCCAGCGTACATCAGCACCCAAAAACTAAAGTGGAACAAGTTTAATATCACTGTAGCCGAGAATGCCATACTTTCATGGCGCATTAAAACAAATGTGGCGGTAAAAAACATGTCGCTGGTTTTTGATGATAAAGAGCTGTTAAAGCTTAGTAATCAAAATAATGGTACGGTATGGCAGGCTTCAAAAAAGATTGTGAAACCAGGCTTTTACCAGGTAAAACTGGATGGTAAGCTAAGCGATTTGTACCAGATACAGGTTATTAAAGATGCTCCGCCAGTAATTCACGTCAAATCGCCCAAAGCTTATACTTACATAGATGCCGGAGAGGCGCAAAAGGTAAACGTTACTGCCTCAGTCGACGATGATTATGGAGTAACCAACGCGCAATTGATTGCCACCGTAGCCAAAGGGCGGGGCGAAGGCGTTAAATTCACCGAATATAAAATACCTTTTGGTGCCAGCTTTGCACAACATACCACCAAGTACAACTTGCAAAAACTTATTGATCTGCCATCGCTAAAAATGGAGCCCGGAGATGAACTATATTTTTATGTACAGGCGCAGGATACTTATCACCAGCTGAGCCGTACGGATGTTTATACCGTTAGCATACAGGATACGGCCGAACTTTTAAGCATGAATGGTATGCTTACCGGATCAACACTTAAGCCGGAGTTTTTTAGGAGTGAGCGGCAGATCATCATCGATGCGGAAAAATTACTGAAAGACAAGGATAGTATATCGGTTGAAAAGTTCAACGCACGGAGTAATGATCTGGTGATAGATCAAAAGCTGTTGCGCCTGCGTTACGGCAAGTTTTTAGGCGAAGAAAGTGAAGATGCCATTGGCGCACCGGATAATGACCCGGCAGATCCGGCTGATTTCAGCAATGCGCAAAAGATTTTAAAAGAGTATACCGACGATCATGATAACGCCGAGGACGCAGGTTTTTTTGAGCCGGCTATAAAGGCACAGCTTAAAGCCACCCTAACCGAGATGTGGAAGGCCGAACTGCAACTGCGCCTGTACAAGCCACAAGCTGCTTTGCCCTTTGCCTACAAAGCATTGCGCCTGTTGAAGGACCTGCAGCAAAAATCGCGCTCGTATGTAGCAAAAACAGCCTATAACCCACCACCGCTTAAGCTGGAAAAACGGCTGAGTGGCGAACTGGATAAAGTTGTGCAGCCCCTGAACCAAGAAGAGATTAAACCCGGAACCGACAAATATGAATCGCTTAAAAGGGCGGTAGCGGTTTTGCAGGCATTGCAGCCCGGCAAAGCAGTGCCTGCGACCGATAGAATAATTCTGCAAAAGGCCAACCAGCAGATGAGCCAGCATGCATCGGCGCAGCCTGGTACTTACCTGCCGGCATTGAACGCCATGCGCAGGCTGCTATCAATGCAAAGTATAAACGCCAATGATGTAGCCTTGGTAGAAAAAGCGTTGCAACGAACGCTAACGCCATTGAAAACGCTCCCTGCTGCAGGGGCACAGCAGGCAGATATGGGTTTATCAAAACAATATTATAAAAACCTTAAACCGATTAACCGTTAATGCAGGCAGGCTGGACGTACATAGTAATTGTTACCTGCGTTATAATTGCGGCGATATTTATCTGGCTTGAAATTAAGCGGGCCAACAAATCGCGATTGATCTGGCGGGTAATGGCCGTGATCCTTGCTGTGGCAGCTTTGGCTTGTATTGCATTGCCATTAAAGTTTAGTCGTGTACTAAATATAGATACAGATAAAAAAGCCATTTTACTAACTCAGGGTTTTGATCCAGACAGCATTAAAGTACAGATAGGCACGGGAATATTTACACTGAATAAAGCGATAAAGAAGGAATATTCAAAAGCGCATCTAATAAGCAGTATCGGTAACATACCGCCAGGCGCAGCATTGCATGTTTATGGTTACGGGTTATCTTATCATGAACTTGAGCAGTTGAAAGAATCTCCTATTTCATTCCACCCATCAAGTGAGCCATCTGGCATCGCGCACGCCAGTTGGCCTGAATCTTTAAAAGCGGGTGATGCTTTAACCGTGCAGGGGATTTATAACAATACGTCGGCACAAAAGGTAAAGCTGGTTTTAAAGGGCCTGGCAACACCTTTGGATTCGGTTGTTATTCCGGCACAGTCGCGGCAAAGCTTTAAATTATCGGCCATACCTAAGTCAACGGGTAAGTTAATTTATCAGCTTTATGCAGATACTGCGCTGCAAGGCAGTATTCCGTTACAAGTTATACCTGCGAAGCCCCTCAATGTATTAATACTTTCGGCTTCGCCGGATTTTGAAACAAAGTTTTTAAAGAACTGGCTCGGCACAAATGGCTACGGCGTTGCACAGCGGACAGCCATCAGTAAAAATAAATTCAATACAGAATACATTAATCTGCAAAAAACAGCCATCAGCAGCCTGTCATCAGCTTCTTTAAGCAAATTCGACGTATTAATTGGCGACCTTTCAGTATTATCAAACCTGAGTGATGCCGAGGCTGCCGCATTAAAACAACAGGTTACTGATGCCGGCCTTGGCTTAATTGTCCGGGCAGACAGCACTGGCAAAAAGACTTGGCTGCAGTCAGAGTTTACGGTAGAAAATATTCAGGGAAAAGAACCGGCACCTTCGGCCATTATTATTGGTGGAGATCAAAGCAAATCTGCAAAGCTGACTACCGGCTCAGCTTACCTGGTTGAAAGGGAAGGTGTACAAACTTTGCTAAAAGCTAACAACCGTATATTGGCGGCTACTGCAATTGCAGGCTATGGTAAATTGATTTTTACAACGCTTAACAATACTTACAGCTGGATGCTGGCCGGTAACGAAAAAGATTATGCATCTGTCTGGACTACTATGCTGAACGCTGCATCTAAGAAAAAAACTGATGTACAAAGTGAGCTATCATTTAACAATCTGCCGGTTGTAAAGTCGCCAGTTCAAATACAATACAGGCAAAATACCGTATTGCCAATAAAAATAAACGACGAGCAATTTGCGCCGGCACAAAATCCGGCGATACCTTTTCAGTGGTCGGTTAATTATGAGCCAAAGCAATATGGCTGGCAAACGCTGAAAACCGGAGATCAGATATTAAACTGGTACGCCTATCCGCAGCAGGAGTGGAAAGCTGTACAGGCCTTGGAACGGATTGCGTCTACTAAAAAATATGCAGCATCACACCCCTTACATTCAATTGTAACAAAACAGATACATCAAAAAGTTCTGATTGATGTGCCTAAAATATATTTTTATATCCTGTTGCTTGCAGCATGTACTTTCCTTTGGGTGGAAACTAAATTTTCATAACCATAGTATCTTACTAATCCGTCATTCCCTTATAATGGGGCAATTTTTATTGGAGGACAAACTTTGAGAAGAAGAGATTTTATTTATTTAACCGGGTTTGGCGCGGGCGCATTTGCGTTGCCGTCGTTAAAAGGCTTTGGTAAAAGCATTGATGTGCAGCAGGCGCTGGAGGGCATTGATGTCCGCATGAAAAAACAACTGGCTGACGCGGGGCTTAACGCTGCAAAATCTGCAGGCGCAAGTTATGCTGATGTGCGCATAGGCCGTTACCTTAACCAGTTTGTTATTACCCGCGAGAACCGGGTGCTTAACGTAGCGAATACAGAGTCGTTTGGTGTTGGTATACGGGTAATAGCAAATGGTTGCTGGGGCTTCGCGGCTACTAACGAGGTAACTAAAGAAGGCATTGCCAAAACAGCGCAACGCGCGGTAGCAGTAGCAAAAGCTAATGCAAAGCTGGGCAGTGCACCTGTTCAGCTGGCGCCACAAAAAGGATACGGCGAGGTAAGCTGGAAAACGCCTATTGAGAAAAATGCCTTCGAGGTACCTATCAAAGAAAAGGTAGATCTATTGTTGGGCGCAAATGCCTCAGCTATATCCGGCGGGGCAAACTTTGTTAACTCCATGATATTTGCAGTAAACGAGCAAAAATACTTTGCTTCTACGGATGGCTCATATATCGACCAGGATGTACACCGCCTTTATCCGTCGTTTTCTGTTACCAAAATAGATTCCGCGTCAAATTCTTTCCAGACACGCCGTTCGCTAAGCTCGCCTGTAGGTATGGGTTACGAGTACCTTAGCCCGATTGATAGCGAAAAAGTAGCCGGCATTACGCCGCGGTACAAAAAGCGGTACGATATGATGGAGGATATAAAATTTGCCACCAAACAAGCTACTGAAAAGATCACGGCGAAAACAGTAGAACCGGGTAAATACGACCTGGTGCTCGATCCTTCGCACCTGTGGTTAACCATCCATGAGTCGGTAGGCCACCCTACTGAGCTTGACAGGGTGCTGGGCTATGAAGCCAACTTTGCAGGCACCAGTTTTCTTACTTTGGATAAATGGAAATCGGGCAAATTTAATTTCGGCAGTAAGAACGTAAATGTTGTAGGCGATAAAACCCAGGTGGGGTCATTAGGCGCCGTTGGGTACGATGATGAAGGTGTTGCCTGCAAAAAATGGGATATCATTAAGGATGGCGTATTAGTCAATTACCAGGCTATTCGTGATCAGGCGCATATCATTGGTCTTAACGAGTCGCAGGGATGTTGCTACGCGCAAAGCTGGCAGGATGTGCAGTTTCAGCGTATGCCGAATGTTTCATTACAGCCGGGCAAAACGCCACTGGCAGTAGACGATATGATCAAAAATGTTGAAAAAGGTATTTATATCATCGGCGACGGCTCCTTCTCTATCGACCAGCAACGCTATAACTTTCAGTTTGGCGGCCAATTATTTTACGAGATAAAGAACGGCAAGATTGCCGGTATGCTTAACGATGTGGCGTATCAGGCTAATAATCAGGAGTTCTGGAACTCATGCGTGGCGGTTTGCGATGAACGCGACTATCGCCTCGGCGGCTCATTTAATGATGGTAAAGGCCAGCCAAGCCAAAGCAGCGCGGTATCGCATGGTGCATCAACAGCAAGGTTTAATGGTGTTAACGTAATCAACACAAAAAGAAAGATCGGATAAGAATATGCCTATATATACTAAAGAACAAGCACAAGCTTTATTAAAGAAAGTATTGGCTTACTCAAAAGCCGATGAGTGTGAGGTAAGCCTGAGCGGAAGCGAAGGCGGTAACGTACGTTACGCTTTAAATGCTGTATCAACCGCAGGCGACATTAGCACAGATGGGCTGAGCGTTACAGCCGTTTATGGCAAAAAAGCAGGCTCGGCCACTATTGACCAGTTTGATGATGCCTCGTTAGAACGTGTTGTCCGCCGGGCGGAAGAGCTGGCACAACTGGCGCCAGAAAACCCGGAGTACATGCCCATGCTCGGGCCTTCAAACTTCAAAGAATCTATCGGATATAATGCTAATACCGCTGCCCTGACGCCCGAAAGCCGCGCCGAAATGGTAGGTAAAAGCTTGCAGGTCACCAAAGACGCTAAACTGAATGCGGCAGGGTTTTTAGAGAACTCAACAGGATTTTATGCTGTGGCTAATTCTAAAGGCTTGTTTGCTTATGATAAAAGCAGCGATGTTACTTTTTCGGTTACCACACGTAACGAAGCGGGTACCATTTCTGGCTATGCTGCAAAAGGGTTTACCGACGTTACCAAGCTGGACACCGCAGCGGCTACCCGTGTAGCCTGTATGAAAGCCAATGCATCTGCCAATCCTAAAGCTTTGGAACCTGGCAAGTACACGGTAATATTAGAGCCGGTTGCAGGCACTTACATGATGGAGAATATGTTTCGCTTTGATGCCCGCAGCGCCGAGGAAGGCCGCAGCTTTTTAAGCAAAAAAGGTGGTGGCACCCGCTTGGGTGAGCAACTGGTAGATCCGAAAGTGACCATTTATTCTGATCCGTTCAACCCTGACCTGCCATCATCAACGTGGACAGGCGAGGGCCTGCCCCGTGAAAAAACATTGTGGATTGATAAAGGCGTGGTGAAAAACCTGTCATATTCACGCTACTGGGCTCAAAAGAAAGGCGTACAACCGCTGCCTGGACCGGGCAATATTATTATGGAGGGTGGCGATGCTACACTGGAAGACCTGATAAAAAGTACTGAACGTGGCATATTGGTATCAAGACTCTGGTACATTCGTATGGTCGACCCGCAATCATTGTTGCTGACCGGTCTCACCCGTGATGGTACATTTTATATTGAGAATGGTAAAATCATGTTCCCGGTAAAAAACTTCAGGTTTAACGAAAGCCCTGTCATCATGCTGAATAACCTGGAAGCCTTAGGTAAAACCGAACGCAGCATAAGCGTAGAAAGCTACCGCAGTTACATGATACCACCTATGAAAATACGCGATTTTACTTTTAGCTCCCTATCAGACGCGGTATAATCTGTAGCTGAGTCTGGTATTTTATAACGTCATTGCCTTAAGGGTGATGACGTTTTTGTTTCTTTGCCCATCTGAATCTTGACGCTATGCAAAACTTTCCTGTAAGTAATTCTACTCTTTCTGCCGGCCCGGTAGGTTTGTTTGTACAACAAAAGTTCAACCTTAGTAATGTAACCTGCAAACTGTTAAAAACTGGTATCAATCACAGTTACTTAATTACAAGTGGCGATAGCCGGTATGTATTCAGAATTTATAGTCTGAACTGGCGTACTACCAAAGAGATAGAAGAGGAGATAAGGCTGCTTAATTTGCTGCACAGGAACGCAGTTCCGGTTTCTTATCCGGTTGCAGATGCTGAAGGGGGCTATATTCAATATTTACCTGCGCCAGAGGGTATGCGTTATGGTGTGTTATTTTCATTTGCAGAGGGCGAAAAACATCTCAACTTTTCGGCAGATCTGCATTTTAAAGTAGGCCAGACCATGGCTAAAATGCATCAAACCGTGCAGGGATTACAACTTGACAGAGTTACTTATACGCCAGAGGTTTTGCTGCAAGATTCATTTAAGCACTTAAAGCAATTTTTACCCGAAGAAAGCGACGAGTTTCAATGGATGTTATCTACGCAACTATACCTGCTGAATGAGTTGCATAAGGCCGATGTTACAAGTTTGCGAAAAGGTGCAGTTCATCTGGATATATGGTTTGATAACTTCAACATTAGCAAAGCAGGAGATATCACTTTGTTTGATTTTGATTTTTGTGGTAATGGCTGGCTTTGCCTTGATATAGCTTACTATGTTTTGCAATTGCACAGTACCGAGAAGGCAGAAAACGAACGTAATGAGAAGCTGCGAAGCTTTTTTGCCGGTTACGAAACTCTATTGCCTATTAGCGCCGAAGAACGAAGATTACTGCCGGCCTTGGGTGTAAGCCTGTATTTCTTTTATCTTGGCGTACAATCCCAGCGTTTTGATAACTGGTCGAACGTATTTTTAAATGAAACTTATCTTAAGCGCTTTATTAACCTGTTGGTGAAAAATTATTTTGACAAGCAAATTATTGCCATCACGTCATAACGCTGTTTATTTTTATCTTTTATTAATTACAGGCTTACCTTTTGCGGTGAACTTTGTTATAAAATAAAAATTATCATGGCAAAGGTATTTATTACAGGGTCGGCAGATGGGCTGGGCCGTATGGCGGCCGAATTGCTGGTTAAAGAGGGGCATCAGGTGGTTTTACACGCACGTAATAAGCATAGAGGGCAGGAAGCTATGGCGGCTGTGCCAGGTGCTGAAACTGTAGTATGCGGCGACTTATCCAGCATCGCTGAGACTAAGCAAGTTGCAACCGCTGTAAATAAGCTGGGTAAGTTTGATGCCGTTATACATAATGCGGGTGTAGGCTACCGCGAAAGGGAGCGTATAAACACTGCGGACGGTCTGCCGCATGTATTTGCCGTAAACAGCCTGGCGCCATATATATTAACCTGCCTTATCCAAAAACCTAAACGGCTGATCTATCTAAGCTCTGGTTTGCACCGTGAAGGAGACGAAACATTAAAGGACCTAGAATGGAAAACGCGGCCCTGGAGCGGATATAATGCTTACGCCGACTCAAAACTGCACGATGTTATCCTGGCCTTTGCCATGGCCCGCAAGTGGCCCGGGGTTTACTCCAACGCTATAGAGCCGGGATGGGTTGCCACAAAGATGGGTGGGCCTGGTGCCCCGGATAGTTTAGAGGAGGCACCAAAAACGCAGGTGTGGCTGGCTACAAGCGAGGATTTTGAGGCGATGACTACAGGCAGGTACTTTTTTCATAAAAAAGTACGTACGTTTCACCCGGCTGCAGGCAGGGTGGATGTGCAGGAGAGATTTTTGAAAGAATGCGAACGCTTGTCGGGCGTGAAATTTCCAATATAAAAACTACAAAAATGAACGAAACAAAGATTGGCTGGATAGGCCTTGGTTTGATGGGTAACCCCATGTCGCAACAACTATTAAAAGCAGGTTATCCGCTTACCGTATACAATCGAAATAAAGACAAAGAAGCCGGCTTAAAAGAACAAGGCGCTTCCGCTGCCGCTACCCCAAAGGAGCTTTTGCAGCAAACAGATGTAATCATAGTCATGGTGACGGATGATAAGGCTATCCGCGATATTTTTGAAGGAGAGGACGGCCTGCTTAATGCGGAAGCAGTCGGCAAGATCATAGTTAACATGAGTACGGTGTCGCCTGCTATCAGTAAAGAGATGGCTGCTAAATGCCAGGAAATTGGTTTGAAATATCTGGATGCACCGGTATCGGGAAGTGTTAAGCAGGCTGAAACTGCGCAGCTGGTAATAATGGTTGGCGGCGATGGTGAAGTTTTTGAAACTGTTAAACCCATGCTGGAAACAATGGGTAAAATGGCTGTTAATGTAGGCCAAACCGGCGCGGGTAATGCGGCTAAGCTGGCCATAAACACCCTGTTAAGCTTTTATACACAAGGCCTTGCAGAAGCGGTGATATTAGCAAAAAACAACGGAATAGAACCTGCCACTTTGTTGAACTTGCTGGGGAATGCCGCAATAGCTAACCCTTACACTAAACTCAAAGGCGAGTCAATCATCAGCAATAATTTTAAGGCAGCTTTCAGTTTAAAAAATATAGTTAAAGACTTGAAGTTATCGCGTGATATTGGCCTTACAACACCGCTTGGCGAAGCAGCCCTGAAAACTTTTGAAGCTGCCAGCGCTAATTTTGGTGACGAGGACCTGATAGCCATCTACAAATATCTTAATACACAGCGCGGTTAATCACCGCGCTTTTTCTTTAGCGTATAAGAGGGTTTGTTCGATTGGATACGCTCCGAATCATCGTAAAGGTTGAGGGTTTTTTTATGTATGATAAATGAGTAGGACTTCTGCTCCTTACTATCAGGATTAAATATGATTTCGTCGTGGCTTCGGTCCGGATTTAAAACCATGTCGTTTTGCACCAGGTAAGTGTTTAACCTATCAAGCCCGGTCACTTTGCCATCCGCGTAAAAGGTTGCCTTAATGGGTTTTCCATTTGCATCTTTCCCTTCATACGTACCTGATAAAATGGCCTCGTTAATCATATAAGTCATACCATACGATGGGTTGTTCATCTGTTTATTATCAGCAGCTCTGATGTACTGGGCAGAATTGGTTTCATTGGTCCGGGGATTGTAGTTATAGATGATAAGCGTGGTGTCGTTATTTTTGATCTTATAACTTAGCTCATCATCCCCTAAAACAATAGTGGTGGTATTTCTACCTGGCTCAAATTTCAGGGTTAGGTTTTTTCCTTCGTGATTATTCCAAATAACCGGTATGCTTATACTGCTTCCTTTTAGTTTAGCAGTATCAATATACATCGCTGTAATGCCTTTGCCTTTTTCAACCGCAGCCAGTGGCGACTTGCTTTTCTTTACTTTTTTGATGTAATCTTTCTTAACCCAAACGCCATTGATAACCGGTTTGAATTGCTGTATTAATGCAGGCGACTGGTTGAGCCGCTTTTGGTTTTGACCAGACTGATCTGAATTGCAGGAGCAAAGCGCAATTAAAGGAAATATGATGAGCAGAAATTGCTTCATGGTGTTCATACTTGGGTATTTTCCTAATATAAATTAATGAAAGCAATAACTATGCAGGAAAGTTAATTAATTGCGTACATCACCACAGTTAAAAACATCTTTCGTAAATTTGCATAAATTAATTCCACCGCTGTATGGATGCTGATGCCGTTAAGATGCTGCCCGGTCGTTATTGTAACTCGTTAACAGAATATTCCCGTTTTGTGACCCGCGAGGTTTTCATTGGTGATGTACCAATGGGTGGCAGTAACCCTATACGTATACAAAGCATGACCACTACCGATACCATGGATACCATTGGTACGGTTGAGCAAACCATCCGTATGGTTGATGCCGGTTGCGAATATGTGCGGATCACAGCGCCAAGCATTAAAGAAGCCAATAACCTGGCCGAAATTAAAAAGCAATTGCGTATGCGCGGTTGCAATGTGCCTTTGGTTGCCGATATACATTTCACGCCAAATGCGGCAGAGGTTGCAGCCCGTATCGTCGAAAAGGTACGCGTTAACCCCGGCAACTATGCCGATAAGAAAAAGTTTGACCAGATAGATTATACCGACCTGGAGTACCGTGCCGAACTTGAGCGCATATTCCAAAAATTTGCGCCCCTTGTAAAGGTTTGTAAAGAATACGGTACCGCTATGCGTATAGGCACTAATCACGGCTCGCTGAGCGACCGTATCATGAGCCGCTATGGCGATACTCCACAGGGTATGGTTGAAAGCGCTATGGAATTTATCCGCATGTGCGAAACCCTGGGCTACTATAACCTTGTAGTTTCCATGAAAAGCAGCAACCCGCAGGTGATGGTACAGGCCTATCGTTTACTGGTGGAAACCATGGTGGCCGAAGGCATGAATTACCCTTTGCACCTTGGTGTTACCGAAGCCGGTGACGGCGAAGACGGCCGCATTAAATCGGCAGTGGGTATTGGTACTTTACTGGAAGATGGCCTTGGCGATACCGTTCGTGTATCATTAACCGAAGAGCCCGAAGCAGAAGCACCCGTTGCCATTGCGCTGGTGAATAGATATACTAAACGAAAAGCTGAAAGCGTAAAGCTTAAAGTAAAACAGGATGAACTTCCAGCTTACAACTTTGGTCTTTCAGCTCACTCCCCATATGAATACAGAAAACGCGAAACTTACGAGGCCAATGCCTTCATAGGAGGGCATATGGTACCAAGGGTGGTGGTGGATCTGTCGAAGGCTAATTTAAAAGATCCGGCGGTGTTAAATGATGCCGGGTATATTTATTCGCCGATACTGGATAAATACAACATGGCCGAGCAATCGGTAGATTTTGTGTTTATGGGCGATAGCTTGCCCTCATTCAATATGCCGGGTAACTTAAGGCAATTATATAACTATAATACATGGCTGGCGCTGGCCAATAAAACGCTTTGCCACCCGGTATTTACGCTTGCAGAATATGTAGCGGCAGATGCCAACCGTTCATCGGCACTTAACCTGGTACGCATAACACATGCCGACCTGGATAGCGAGGCCTTAGGTTTGATACCGCTCGACCACTCACTGGTTTTTGTACTGGAAACAAACGAATTGCATGGCATGGCCGACCAGCGCAGCTTCTTTATGAAACTGCAGGAAATGGAACTTGATGTGCCGGTGATAGTAAAAAGGAGCTATGTATTTGAAAGCCAGGAGTCGGAAGCCGGAAAGTCCGAAGGAAATCTAATATCTCAAATCTCAAATCTCACATCTAACCTGCAACTTTATGCGGCAACAGACTTAGGGGCGCTGCTTGTTGATGGTTTTGGTGATGGGATATGGATAGATGCTCCCGAACTGCCGCTGGCGCCAATTACATCAACTGCTTTTGGCATTTTACAGGCCACACGCTCACGCATTTCAAAAACAGAATACATATCCTGCCCAAGCTGCGGCCGCACGTTGTTTGATCTGATGATCACTACCCAAATGATACGCAGCAGGACCAGCCATCTTAAAGGCTTAAAAATTGGTATAATGGGCTGTATTGTTAACGGCCCCGGCGAAATGGCTGATGCCGATTACGGGTATGTTGGCTCAGGCCCGGATAAAATAACGCTCTACCGTGGTAAAGAAGTGGTAAAGAAAAACGTAAATACCGATAATGCACTGGATGAACTAATAGATATCATCAAAAGCGATGGTAACTGGATAGAACCGGTTTAAAAAAGTTTCTTAGCTCAAAGCAATTATTAGCCTCCATCACCATAGACTTTTCCTGCCAACCTGTCACCGAAAAGTAAGGTGTGTATGACTGTTTGTAACCTCTCTGACATCATTTTATATAAATATCTGCCAAAAATATATTGGCACAGGCATTGATAAATAGCAGGAGGAAACAAACACTAATTAAAAAATAATCAATCATAATATGTCTAAAATAATTGGAATTGACTTAGGAACAACAAACTCCTGTGTAGCTGTAATGGAAGGTAACGAGCCTGTAGTTATTGCTAACAGCGAGGGAAAACGTACTACGCCATCCGTTGTAGCTTTTGTAAACGATGGCGAGCGTAAAGTAGGTGATCCTGCAAAGCGCCAGGCTATTACAAACCCTACAAAAACTATTTATTCTATCAAACGCTTTATGGGCAACCAGTTCAACGAGGTTACAAAAGAAGTTGAACGTGTACCTTATAATGTGGTAAAAGGCGATAACAACACCCCACGTGTTGAAATTGGCGACCGTAAATATACTCCGCAGGAAATTTCTGCCATGATTCTTCAAAAAATGAAGAAAACCGCTGAAGATTTCATCGGATCTGAAGTTACTGAAGCAGTTATTACCGTGCCTGCTTACTTTAACGATGCGCAGCGCCAGGCTACTAAAGAGGCCGGTGAAATTGCAGGTTTAAAAGTTCGCCGTATCATTAACGAGCCTACTGCTGCTGCCCTTGCTTACGGCTTGGATAAAGCACATAAGGACATGAAGATCGTAGTGTTCGACTGCGGTGGCGGTACGCATGACGTATCTGTACTGGAATTGGGCGATGGCGTTTTCGAAGTAAAATCAACCGACGGTGATACTCATCTTGGTGGTGACGACTTCGACCAGGTAATAATCGACTGGCTGGCTGATGAGTTTAAGAGCGAAGAAGGTATTGATCTTCGTCAGGACCCAATGGCGCTGCAACGTTTAAAAGAATCTGCAGAGAAAGCTAAGATCGAATTATCAAGCTCTACTCAAACCGAGATCAACCTGCCATACATTACAGCCGGTGCATCAGGTCCTAAGCACCTGGTTAAAACTTTAAGCCGTGCTAAATTTGAGCAACTGGCAGATAGCCTGATCAAACGTACTATCGATCCATGTAAAACTGCTTTGAAAAATGCAGGCTACAGCGCATCAGATATCGACGAGATCATCCTTGTAGGTGGTTCAACCCGTATCCCTGCAATACAGGATGCCGTTCAGAAATTCTTTGGTAAAGCTCCTTCAAAAGGTGTTAATCCAGATGAGGTTGTGGCTATAGGTGCTGCAATACAAGGTGGGGTATTAACCGGCGAAGTGAAAGATGTGTTATTGTTAGATGTTACCCCGCTTTCATTAGGTATTGAAACTATGGGTGGTGTAATGACCAAGCTGATCGAATCAAACACAACCATTCCAACCAAAAAGTCTGAAACCTTTTCAACCGCATCTGATAATCAGCCATCAGTTGAGATACATATATTACAAGGTGAGCGCCCAATGGCTTCACAAAACCGTACAATAGGCCGTTTCCACCTGGATGGTATACCACCAGCACCTCGTGGCGTACCTCAGATCGAAGTTACTTTTGATATTGATGCTAACGGTATATTACACGTATCTGCTAAAGATAAGGCTACCGGTAAAGAGCAAAAGATCCGTATCGAAGCTTCTTCAGGCTTAACCGATGCTGAGATCAAGAAGATGAAAGAAGAAGCAGAGGCTAATGCTGATGCTGATAAAAAAGCAAAAGAAGAAGTTGAAAAACTTAACGGCGCTGATGCTTTGATCTTCTCTACCGAGAAACAGCTTAAAGAATACGGAGACAAGATACCTGCTGACAAAAAAGCGCCTATTGAAGCCGGTTTGGAAAAACTGAAAGCTGCTTACTCTGCTAAAAATCTTTCAGACATAGAAACAGCACAGGCTGAGTTGAACACAGCATGGACTGCCGCTTCTGAAGATATGTACAAAGCATCTGCAGAGGCTGGTCAGCAGCCAGGTGCTGATGCAGGAGAAGCCGCAGGCAACCAGGCAGGCAATGCCGATAACGTAACTGATGTTGACTTTGAAGAAGTTAAATAATCAGTTCTCCTGATAGATAAAAAGCCGGTACAATTTAGTTGTACCGGCTTTTTTATTATAAGTCTTTGCGCACAAAGTTGTTAATGGCGATGATGAGCTTTCGGCGGCCGTTACCATATATATCCAGAAATAAAAAATGCCCGGCATTTGGCATGGTTATTTTCTTTTTTACAATGCCGGCAGGCAGTTCGTTAAAGTAAGTTTCCAAATCAATTGGGCGCGACCAAAAGTCATTTTCGCCCCTTATGAGCAGCGTGGGTACTGCAATATCTTTAGCATCCCAATACTTTTTTCCATTGGCCATGTAAAAACTTTCTTTCCTGAAACCTCCGGGCACCTTAAGCAAATGCTCAGTGTTAAAACTTACCGCGGTTTTTGCAAATGATTTGATAACCGCCGAGTCTGCTTTTATAGTTGTATCGGCGTTTGTACCAGTGCCCCATATATTAATCATGGCCTGCTCATCAGACTGACGCATTACAGGGATGGAATTATTGAATTTTAAAGAATCTACAGGGTCTGCAAATGCTTGGTTAAAAATCCACGGTGACTTTACCCCGTACAGGCTATTCAATATTATTAAATGAGAAACCTTTTCGTTATGCAGCGTAGTGTAGTAAGATGCCCAATGCCCGCCCGTGGCCCATCCGAATAGATTGATCTTTTTGCCGGGATTGTCTTTTAAAATGTAGCTGACAACAGCATCGATATCTGCAGCTGCCTCCTGGCATGAACCTGCGACCAACGCTGTATCGTTAAGCGGGTAGGCCGGCGCTGTAGAGCGTTCCCAGCCGCGGATGTTCATCAGGTAAACCGCGAAGCCTGCATCAGAAAGAGCCTTGCCAAATGAAGCATCGTCGGGAGTTTCAAGGTCAAACGAAGTAATAGCACCAGTGCCGCCGTGTACTAAAAGTATCGGAATCTTTTTACGTGATGAATAAATGTTCTCGGTAATTTTACGTACCTGTAACTGCAACGGTCCGTTCTGTACAAAAAATTCAGTAGTAGTGTAGTGGCTTTGAGCCATTACAGGCACCGTAGATATGGATATAAAAGCAAGGAATAAGAGAACAGACCATTTAAAAAGCATTCGCTAAAATAATCATCTTAATCCCTGCTTGTTGTTACGATTAGTTTTTTATCAGATTATTTACTTTTTCAACCAGCTCATTCAAATCAAATGGCTTATTGATTATCGCATCACAACCATAAGCAAATAAATCTGATGCGTGGTTTACATATGCAGAAAATATAATTACAGGTACATTGCCAAATTTGGGGTGCGCCTTTATTTCACGGCAAATTTCGCCGCCGTTACTGCCGGCCACACGGTAATCTAAAATTACGAGGTTAGGATTAAATTCTTCAACAAGGGGCATCACATCGTTCCCTTCACCCGTACTTTTTACTTCAAAGTTTTCGTAGGTAAGGGTTTCATGAACAATATCAAGTATGTCCTGATTATCATCCAGTACTAATATGCGTTTAACCATTATAGTGGTTTATATTAAATAGTTAATTAATAAGGGTAGCTGCAATATTTATTGCCATTAAACGGTGGGAAAGGCTGAAAATTATATACGGTAATTGATAACATAATGGCAGGCAACAAAAATACTGATTTATAAGCACATTGCATATACCGTAAATATGCATTAATATAAGCAGGAAGTAATAAGTTCAAAACTTGTTGAAGTAAGGGCATAAAAAAACCCGCAATCGCGGGTTTTTTTATTTTAATAAGGATATGCTTTGCCGGGATGTGCCCGTTTCCATGCCCTTCGGCGTTCAAGATAGGCTTCCCGTTTTCTTTTTTCTTCGCGTTTACGTGCCTCATTACCTATAATGTAGCCACCGCCTGCGCCTATTGCGCCGCCAATAACTGCACCTCCTACACTTTTACCTATAAGTGCACCGGCTACCGCGCCACCTGCACCCCCTATAATAGCGCCTTTACCTTGTTTGCTGATCCCTTTTTTTTCTTGTGCTGCAGCATTAAAGTTGATGGTAACTAATAAAGCTAACATCAGGCTGCATAGTATGGTTAACTTTCTCATAGTATTTGCATTTATAATGCACACTATACAAATAATAAGCCAATCTTTTTATTTTAGGAAATTGATAATTGCATCAGCAAATTCTTTGGTGTTTTGAGCACTATTGTGATCACCCGGAACTTCAGCATATTTTGCACCGGGAATAAACTTTTGGAGGATGCTTACATCTCCGTTGGTTTTATCTTCGCTCCCGTCAATCAGTAACACGGGGATTTTTATCTTCGCAAGTTCTGCCGGGCTGGTTGAGGGCTGATATTTTTGCTGCAATGCCAGGGATAGGTTATCAAAATTATTTTTGCCTATCCACACCATCATTTCATCTACGTCATGCAGGCTCGTATCTCCCATAAGTGCCTTATAGGCATGTATACGCCGTGGCCAGTTTGGGTTAGTATAGTCGGCACCCATACCGCCCATTACAGCTTTATGTACTCGCTTGTCTGTTACCATAACCCTTGATGTGATAATAGAGCCGCGGGAGTATCCTATTATATCGTAGCTTTTTAACTTGAGCGCTGTTGCCAGGGCCATAATATCTTTGGCTTCAGCATCATTGGCGTAAGCCGTATCTGAATGGGGTTTGTCTGATTGTCCGTTACCCCGCTGGTCTAATATAATAACCTGATAACCTTGTTTTAGCAATGCAGGGTAAAGCGTACCCCTTTTCCAGCCCCGGCTGGTACCCGTAAAGCCATGTACTAATATAACCGGGTAACCATTACCACTTACTTCATAATAGATCCTGGTGCTATCGAACGAAGGAAAAAGTTGCCCTTGTTTATCCTGCGCAAACAGGTTAAAGGTTGCAAGTATAGCAGCAATAACAAGTGAAAATTTCATCTTATTTAACAAAAAGGTTAATAATAAGCACCCCTGCAAGCCCTATCACAGATACCAGGCTTTCCATCATAGACCACGAGCGGAAAGTATCCTTAATACTCAGGTTAAAGTATTCTTTAAACAGCCAGAAGCCGGAGTCGTTTACATGAGAAAAGGCCAGGCTGCCCGCCCCAATAGAAAGCACCATTAAGTTTGGGTTTACATTGCCTGTTGTTACCAACCCGGATACAATACCGGCAGCAGTTAACCCGGCAACGGTAGCAGAGCCGAGGCTTATGCGTATAATTGCGGCAATTACCCAGCCTAAAACAAGCGGAGGCATATTGAACTGTTTTAACTGATCGGCTATTTCATTACTTACACCGCCTGTGGTAAGTACCTCTTTAAAAGCGCCTGAGCCTGCAATGATGAGTAGTATAAGGGCAATGTCTTTAACTGCATCGGTAAAGCTGGCTGCAATGCTGCTCATGCTTGTGCCTTGTTTAACTCCAAGCGTATAAGTAGCTACAATAAGCGCTATGAGCATAACAATAGATGGATCACCCAGGAAAGCCATAGCTTTTAATGCTCCTGCGTTTTTAATACCCAGGTAAGGAAAAAAAGCCGTAAGCATGAGCAGCATTACAGGGAGCAAAGCCGTAAAAAAGCTTATAAATGTACTTGGCAATTGTTCTTGCGGTTTTTCTTCGGCCCGAAAAGTGGCCAGCGGTTGGGATGGAATGCGTTTTAAAGTTTGTGCGAATACCGGGCCGGCCAGCACGATGGTTGGTAAAGCTATCAGCAAACCATAAACAAAGGTGGTGGCCATATTAGCATGAAAAAGCACCACTAATGCTGATGGCGATGGATGTGGAGGTAAAAAACCATGCGTTACCGATAACGAAGCGATCATGGGCAAGCCAATAAATACAGCAGGTAATTTGTACTTATAAACAACCGAAAAAATAAGCGGAACCATCAGGACAAAACCTATCCCGTAAAATAAGGGTATGCCAATAATAAAGCCGGCAACTACCAGTGCCCATTGTATATATTTTTCACCTACTGCCTGCACCAGTACTTCAGCAATTTTTTGAGCCGCGCCGCTTGTAGCTACCAGTTTGCCCAGCATGGCACCCAGGCAAATAATGATGAGTAACCCGCCAAGAATGTCACCCATGCCTTTTTGCACTGCTGATGTAACCTTATTTACCGGGATACCCAGCATTAGCCCGGCAGCTATTGAAACCAACAGAAAAGCTAAAAAGGGATTTACTTTTGCCCAGCTAACCAAAATTATGAGCAGTATTATACAAATGAGTACTACAAGCATACTATATTTATAAGGTTGATAAATGGCTTGGGCCAAACGCCGCACCTAAAAGTAGTAATATATCAATGGATTTGTCAACCGTTTGAAAATTTAACGCTGTTAAAGCTTATTAACTGCTTGGTATAATATAAAAAGCTTTTCTTTGTTACAAGATGACGAAAAAGCGCTATACCACATTAGTACTTATACTTGGCTCGTTAACGGCGCTGGGCCCCTTCTCAATTGATATGTACCTGCCCGGATTCCCGGAGATAGCACGGGAGATGCATACCAGTACTGCAAGGGTTGCATTATCCTTATCAAGTTATTTTATAGGCATATCCGCCGGGCAATTGCTTTATGGCCCGTTGCTGGATAGGTTTGGTCGTAAACCACCATTATACGCCGGGTTGGTATTGTACACTATTTCGTCATTAGCCTGCTGCTTTTCAAGGGATATCAATATGTTGATCGTAGTGCGCTTTTTTCAGGCGGTGGGCAGTTGCGCGGCAGCAGTAGCCGCCATGGCCATGGTACGCGACCTTTTTCCTATACAAGATAACGCTAAAGTGTTTGCGCTATTGATACTGGTTTTAGGCGCCTCGCCCATGATAGCGCCCACTGTTGGCGGGTACGTTACAGATACTGTTGGCTGGCAGGTTATCTTTATAATCCTAACCGGTTTAGCGGTATGTATTTTTGCAGCGGTGTTTTTTTTATTGCCAGATAGTTATCAACCTGATAAAAGTTTATCGCTCAAGCCCAAACCCATTTTAAAAGGCTTTGCAGCGGTAATTAAGGAGCCACAATTTTATACGTATGCAATTAGCGGCGGTATAGCGTTCTCCGGCTTATTTGCTTACGTAGCATCCTCGCCACTTGTATTTATGGATGTTTTTAAGGTAAGCAGCAAAGCGTATGGCTGGATATTCGCGTTTTTATCTATCGGGTTTATTGGCTCGAGCCAGGTAAACAGTTATTTGATTACAAAATACAAAAGCCAGCAGATAGTTAAAGTAGCCCTTACAGTAATGGTAATTATATCCCTACTGTTTGTTGCCGGCGCGGCTCAGCATATTTTCGGCTTAACAGGCACTATTGCGATGATTTTTATGGTGCTTTGCTGTGTGGGTATAATAAGCCCTAACACTTCTGCATTATCGCTGGCACCATTTGAAAAAAATGCAGGTATTGCATCATCCCTGTTAGGGGCCTTTCAAATGTGTATAGGTTCTGCAGTATCTGTAGGTGTTAGTCTGTTTAAAAGCAACTCGGCCTTGCCAATGGCAGTGTTAATGTTTGCAGCATCAGCATTAGCTTCAATAGTATTGTTAATGGGCAGTAAACATATCAAACAACCAGTAGTATCAAGTGATGTTAAAATAGCAGCTCATTAAAAGGTAAAGTAATCAGTTAAGTTTGCTTTTTATCCGGATTCATGCGAGTTTCGGCTTTTTTTACCTCATCTTTTTCGCTGAGTGGAAAATCGGTCTTAAGTTCACCGGCTTTTTTTGACTGCTCTTTTTTTATCTCTTTTCCTTCTTCTTTTTTACTATCTGACGATTTCATATATTATTATCCCTCCTCTACAATAAACTTTTGTATGTCAAAAAAGATTTAAAAAAATAAGATTTTAAATGCGTTTAAACATTCATTTGCCGGAATGTATCAACGTTTTAAGCGCTGCATTTCAGTCTTCAGCTCCTTTATCTGCTGCTGTGCCTGGCGGTTTTCAAGATAAAAATATATAGCAAACGCCAAAAATATTTTCCCGAGTATAAATACTGCCGCAAATACCCATCTCCAGGCTTTGTGAACTTTCATGTGGTTAGACTGCGCCTCAACCTCAATATAATCGGGGCCGGTATCCGGCTTGCTGAAATTACTATATTTATTATCCTCGCGCTCTTTAAACTGCTGTGGAAAATTTCTATCGCGCAGGATGATCTCCTCAATATTATCAGAAATTTTATTCCAGATGTGCTCAGGCGGAGGGACGGCCATGTGCCGCGCAAATAGCTCCATATCTGTTTCCAACTCGTTAAGAGCTGTATTCACCTCCGGGTACTTAACTCTCATGTACATCAGCTCTTCAACCTCCTGGGGAGAAGCGGAGCCGGTTACATAAGCTTCTAAGATGCCGCTATTGATGTACTGCTGTATCATTTACGGTTATTCCTGATTATGGTGAATGATTGTTTCAAAATTTGCTTTACGTCTGCTTCAGGCTTGTTCAATTCTGCCGCTATACCGGCAATTGTTTTACCATAATAATGTACACTGCAAAAAACAAACTGCTCCTCTTTGTTCATCAGGTCAATAAACCTGTTACCTGCTATTAAGGGATCCTGAGGGTTGAGGCTGCAATCATTAACAGTATTTATAAATGAGGCAAGCTTTTTACGAACGTGTTGCAGTAAGCTGCAATACGTATTGTTGCCCTCAGCTAAAATAATATTCAGGTCTTCAGGCTTTAAGCCACTGAAAATATCTACAAGGTATCGCTCGGCCGTCAAACGATCTTTAACAACTTCGGTGATGTATCCAAGTAACATGGCACCATAGCCGGCGAATAGTTGATGTTTTGCGCTTTTTATTGCAGATGCCGGATCGGTAGTATATGTTAACTCTTGTTTCAAGTTGCCTCAGTTCACTTAGCGTGGAATCAAAAATATTTATAATTGTTTAAATTATTTATAAACCGATTAAAAAAAGAATATATCCTGCCGTGCGCGCATTGTTAATCGGCTTCAATACTTTGCATATTACGCGAAGGTATGGTATAAAATTCTGCCTTAAATATACGTGCAAAATATTTCTGGCTTTTAAAACAAACTTTATGGCATATATGGGTAATGGGTAAGGTGCCCGGTTCCCAGCAGTTATGCACGGCTTACACGCATATCACTGCTTAAACATAATGCTTTTTGTTTAAAAAAGTGTAGTAGGTTACATATGCAATTATTACATTTCTCTGAACATCTTTTAAAACAAATTAAGATATCTGCTCATCTATATGTTTGTTAAGTTATACCTTTGCCGAATTAATGGAAAGCACAGAAACTACATCTCCACCATCTCCATCGCGCTTATCAAAAGCAAAAAGTGGTATAGCAGGCTTTTTTTTAATGCTGCACCGTATTTACGCTTTTATTCTCCGGTTTTTTAAGGAGGTTTTTTTGCCACCTTACGAGTTTAAAGAAATAGTACGGCAATGTTATGAAACTGGTGTTAAGTCGTTTACACTGATCACGCTGACCGGGTTTATCATCGGGGTGATTTTTACTAAACAAAGCCGCCCGTCGTTAACAGATTTTGGCGCTACCTCATGGTTACCTTCATTGGTATCCATAGCCATAATGAAGGCATTGGCGCCATTGGTTACCGCGCTTATTGCGGCAGGTAAGGTGGGATCCAGCATCGGTGCAGAACTTGGCTCCATGCGGGTTACCGAACAGATTGACGCTATGGAAGTTTCAGGTACCAAACCCTTTAAATTTTTGGTATGTACCCGTGTTATTGCCACTACGTTTACCATTCCTTTATTAGCCACTTACGTAGCATTAATAGCGCTTTTAGGCGGGTTTTTAAATATTAACCAGAATGAAGGTACCAGCTACGCTACCTTTATTGAGCAGGCATTTGAGCCTATTACCTTTGTGGATATATGGGCGTCATTAAGCAAAGCCATAATATTTGGTTTTACCATTGGCATTGTAGGCTGTTACCAGGGCTATAATTCAACCAAAGGAACTGAAGGGGTTGGCAAAGCCGCCAATGGTGCAGTAGTAACCGCTATGTTTTTGGTTTTTATTGAAGAGGTTTTAATTGTACAAATAGCCGGATGGTTCCGCTAAGAATAAATGGAAAAGCAAAAGGCATATATCGATTTTAGTAACGAAGTGATCAAGATCAGGGGGCTGCAAAAGTCATTTGGCGATTACCATGTACTGCGTGGTATTGACCTTGACCTTTTCCAGGGAGAAAACCTTGTGGTTTTAGGCCGCTCGGGCACGGGCAAATCCGTGCTCATTAAACTAATCTCAGGCCTGCTTTACCCGGATGCCGGAACAATCAGTGTTTTGGGTAACGAAGTAACGCAAATAACGGAGCGTGAAATGGAAGCCTTGCGTATACGCATTGGTTTTTCATTTCAGAACAGCGCACTTTATGACAGCATGACGGTACGGAAAAACCTGGAATTTCCATTAGTGCGCAATCGTAAGGGCATAACACGTAAAGAGATAGACCAGGCTGTACATACGGTTTTAGACGCAGTAGGGTTATCGCAAACCATTAACCAGATGCCTTCGGAGCTATCTGGCGGGCAACGTAAGCGTATTGGTATTGCAAGAACACTCATACTGAACCCTGAAATTATGCTTTATGATGAGCCAACAGCAGGTTTGGACCCTATTACCTGTATAGAAATCAACGAACTGATCAACGAGGTGCAGCAGCGCTTCAATACATCGTCTATTGTAATTACCCACGACCTTACATGTGCCAAAATGGTAGGTGACAGGGTGGCCATGCTTTTAGATGGACAGTTTCAGCGTGTTGGTACTTTCGATGAGGTTTTTGCCACGGACGATGCCCGTGTTAAACCTTTTTATGATTATAATTTTATAGAATAGATTTAGTACGCATATAATGGATGCAGCAGAAAACAGAAGATCAATAATAGTAGGTGTATTTGTGTTTTTGGGTGTCGCCGTGTTTATACTCGGTGTGCTTACCCTTGGTGGTTCACAAAAAACCTTTGTTAAAAGCATACATATCAGCTCGGTATTTAATGATGTATCCGGCTTGAAAAAGGGAAACAACGTTTGGTTCTCGGGTGTTAAGATCGGCACTATCAAAAACATTACTTTCACCAAATCTTCGCAGGTTGATGTAGAAATGAGCATTGATGCCGCTACCCAACCCTACATTCACCGCAACGCCGCAGCACGCATTAGTTCTGACGGTTTGATAGGTAATAAGATCATTGTAATTGATGGTGGCAGTCCGCAGGCACCAATAGTACAAGATGGGGATATATTACAATCAGAAAGGATATTGTCTACTGATGATGTAATGAAAACCCTGCAGCAAAACAATCAGAATTTGTTAGCTATTACTACCGATTTTAAATCCCTGAGCCACCAGATACTGGCCGGTAAGGGTACCGTTGGCGCCTTACTTGCCGACAGTACCATGGGTAACCAGTTAAAGCAAACTATGCGCAACCTGCAGGCCGCTACACAAACTGCCGCGCAAATGGCAGGATCACTTAACAGCTTTAGCCAAAAAATGAATACCAAGGGTGGCTTCGCCGATAATGTGCTGACTGATACGGTTACATTTAACCGCATAAGGGCATCAGTTACTCAATTGCAGCAGGCAGCTAATAATGCTACTACGCTTACAGATAACCTGAACAAAGCCAGTAATAAGCTAAACACTACAGATAATGCCCTTGGTGTTTTGTTAAATGATGCGCATGCGGCCAACCAGGTGAAAAGTACCCTTAATTATCTGCAGCAAAGCTCTGTAAAATTAAATGACGACCTGGAGGCAGTTCAACATAACTTTTTGCTGCGCGGCTTTTTTAAAAAGAAAGAGAAAGCTAAACAGGATAGCATTAAAAAAGGCTTGTAAGCCATAATAGTCTTTTTACAAACCAAGTCGGCTTAATGGTGTTGTTTTGGTATAGATCCAGAACATTATGCGTAGCTACAGAAGGCCGGTTTGGCAAACATTAGGATTAGGAGCCGTTGCAGGAATAAAACCGGCGACAGCACCTGTGATAGCAGGAAATTACTATAACGATGGCAACTATGCTGCCATATCTTTCCCGGTTTTAAAGTTTGTTTGTTCGCCGGTAACAACCATTGCCAGTGGCCTGTTATCTGCTGCTGAAAGGCATAATGGTGCCGTAGAAAAGAAATCACATCAACTGGATATAAATCGGCTCGCCGCTAATTTTGCTTCTGGTGCGTTTGCTGGTGCGGCCGTATACAGAAAAAATAAGCAAAGCATGTTACAGGGAATGTTAATAGGGGGTGCTGCCGCGCTGATCACCTCTGTTGCCGGGCATTACTTTCGGAAACATGCTAATAAACTTCCCGCTTTAAGTAACGAATTTACTGAAGCTTTTCAAGATGCTTTTGCCTACAGTAGTGGGGTGGCTTTGACCAAATAGCAAATAAACCAAACTTTGCAGTTTAACCCAATGCAGTATTATTGTAATACTATTTATACCCCTTACTATGATAGTAATGATACACAGATAGTGCACATTTGTAAATTATAATAGTGATAGTCCATATATTACTATAAGTATCTGTAAATTAATTTCTTTATATGAGGTTGATGATTCAACCCTACTAATCTCCAATAGTTTTATTTATAGCGTATATTTTGATGTGTTGCATAATATCAATCGTGCTGTTTATAAGTTATATTTGAGGTTGAAAGTATAAAGTACTTGTCGGCTTAAGTAAAGTAGCTGTAAGCCAACCTATTCTAAACTAAATGAAAATTTACACCTTTTTTTTAGCAGTTACATTAATGATTAATGGTGCTTCTGCATCTGCACAGCTATATAATCCCTGCGATAAAAAAGCGACTCATGAAACCAGGCAGTTATTTAATAGTATGCAACGTCTTGTTGGCGCAGGTGCTATATTTGGCCATCATGATGATACGGCTTACGGTGTAGGGTGGTGTTATGTAGATGGTCAATCGGATGTGAAAAGTGTTACCGGATCATATCCTGCAATGTACGGTTGGGACCTGGCAAAAATAGAGCACGATAGCGTTAGAGATATCAATGGCATCCTTTTTAAATACCAAAAAAAACTGGTGAAAGAAGCTTATGAACGGGGAGGCATCAACACTTTTTGCTGGCACATGGATAACCCGGCTAATGGGAAAAGTGCCTGGGATACTTCTATGAGGACAGTAAAAGAAATATTGCCCGGCGGCGCTTACCATCAGGTTTACACTCAATGGCTGGATAAAGGCGCGGCATGGCTTGCAGATATGAAAGGCGATAACGGCGAACAGATCCCTATTTTATTCCGTCCTTTTCATGAGCTTACAGGCAATTGGTTCTGGTGGTGCGCCAATACCAGTACCCCAGAAGAGTTTAAGGAATTGTGGCGCTTTACCATTGACTACATACGTAATAAAAAGCAATTGCATAACCTGTTGATCGTATTTTCGGAGGCTGATTTTAACAGCGAAGCAGAGTTTATGCAGCGTTACCCGGGCGATGAGTATGTTGATTTTATAGGCTTTGATAATTATTGCTATAACAGCGTGGCCGATTATCAGAAAAACCTTGACAAGCGTTTGGATATCTTAGATGCAATAGCATCAAAGAGTCATAAACTTGTTTGCCTGGCCGAAACCGGTTACGAACGCATCCCGCAGGCTGACTGGTGGACAAATGTATTATTGCCTGCTATCTCCAGGCATAAATTATCTTATGTAATGGCCTGGCGCAATGGGCGGCCAGATCATTACTACGTACCATACCCGGGCCAGGTAAGTGAAGCTGACTTTAGAAAGTTTTTTAATAACCCGCGTATTTTGTTCGAGAACAGGCTGGCCCCACTTGCGGTGTACGGGAGATATATTTCACGCTAAACACAGTGTAACTTCAGCCAATTAAAACTTAATGTTTCGCTTCATGTTGTAATTAGAAACATTTATAAGTTATGAATGCATATCAGCAAAAGTGGATTGATGTTTTAAATGGTGCAAATTTAAAGGGCTGGGAAATAACAGCTAATGGTGATGACATTAATGTAGAGATGCCGCATGTAACAGATCTGAAGTTAATACGTGATAATCTCCCGGCAACACTTGCCGCAATAGCACTGGATATTGGTCTGCCAGCCGAGAGGTTAAGGTTCAACTTTCATAACGGATATGAGAATTTTGAGTACATACTTAATCCGGATGAGAACGATCTGAATAATGCCTGAATCAGATCTTAGCTTTTGTAGAAAATATGGTAACACAAATACCCATTAGGGCTATTAGTGTAAACGATGCCCTTAATGTGGCTATTCCGGCTATAAAACCTATAACAGGCGGGCCAAACAGAAACCCCATAAAACTTATTGTTGAAACTGCTGCAAGAGCAACCCCCGGCGACATAGTTTTTGATTTGCCTGCCGCACTGTAAACCAATGGTACAACAGAAGATACCCCAAAGCCAACCAGCAAAAAGCCAAACATCGCGCTTAACAGGTAAGGGAACAAAACAGCTATCATTAATCCGCTTGCAGTTAACAAGCCGCTGAGTTGTAAGGTGCGCTTTAAGCCAAAACGGTGCGCAAACCAATCTGCTATGAAACGGCCGGTTGCCATGGTAAGCATAAATGCAGTATAACCAGCCCCCATCCATGCGCTTTGTGCTAATACCACTTTTTTAAAGTAAATAACGCTCCAGTCAAACATAGCGCCCTCGCATATCATCGAGCAAAAAGCAATTATGCCAAGTTTGATCAAAGATCTGTCGGGCATTACAAATACCGGGCCCGACTCCGTTGGCTTATCTTTTTTTAAATACTTAGATGAAAACAGGGTAGCAATCACGATTAATACCCATATCAGTGCAAAGTGATGCAATGGAATAATCTGCTTGCCTATCATAAAAGTTCCTATTGCCGCGCCTGCAAAGCCGGCAAGGCTCCATAAACCATGAAAGGAAGCCATAATAGGGCGCTGATACAGCTCCTCAGCAGCTACAGCCTGCGTATTAACTGAAATATTAACAGCATTGCTGGAGAAGCCAAAAAGCAACAAACAGCAAATTAACTGAAATGTATTCTGCGACATCCCCAGGAAAACAAGCGCACAGCCATAGGTGACTACTGCGGTTATTAGCAGGTTGCGGCTGCCTATACGAGTAATTATCCATCCGGAAAATGGCAATGAACACATTAACCCTACCGGTAAGGCAAACAACACGCCGCCAAGGGCAGCATCGCTAAGGCCAAGGTTTTGCTGTATGGTAGCTATGCGTGATGCCCAACTGGCAAAGCATATGCCGGCCATAAAAAACATAATGCCTACTGCTGCGCGCAGCGTGCCCCTTGAAAATTTATAGGTTATAGGTGTTGCTTCCAAATTGGGATCATATCATAGTGTTATTGTGACACTATGATATGATAAAGGTAACACAAATTATGAAATGTTTAAAATACAGGTAAGCCTATCTTTATTTTTTTATGTTGAAAGAGCCAATGACCTGGTGGGGTTGATTTTGAAGATCAGTTACGTTGGTTTTAAACGAGCCTTGAATCTCAGTTGCGTTTAGTAAAGTGATTTGTACTTTTCCTTTTTCAACGTCGGGCCCGTTAACGGTAGAGTAAACACTAAAGCCTAAAAAGGCGAGATCTTGAGTGCCGGCAGTTGAGGCTTCTATAGATAATATTATAGGTTCGATTCCTTTTAGCGCCTGTACTGCGATAGAGCCGGTTGCAGAGGTTGCATCTGGGGCAGTAACGTTAAATGAAGCACTACCATCATAAGTCATAATATCTCCGCCATCTACCTGCACCTTTACAGCACCTACAGCACCTATAGGCAAGCCTATAACATCTGTATCGCCAGAATTATTGCCATTGTTGCTGCCCGGGATATTGATGACGGTACCTTCTGGATAAACCGGTGGATCTAACTTGCAGCCAGCAACAAAAATCGAAATAAATAAAACAGTAAAAGCGCTTTTAATCAGGGTCTTCATCATTAATTCAAATACGTTTTTATACGCATTTGAGCTATTATTAGTTACAGGTGTGATGAAAAGCTTCCTGTGTAGTTAACATTTGCCGTTTACATCGCAGGTGTCACCCTCAATTATAGTCATGCCTGGCTTGTTTTGCTGGGCGTTCCATTCTTCAAAAGCTTTATCAAGTGTTTGCACAAACACCGGTACCGCCTGTGCGCCGGATACGGCATATTTTTCGTTCATTACAAAAAATGGTACGCCTTGTATGCCCAGGTATTGTGCTTCGGCAATATCATGCCTCACATCGTCGGCAAACTGGTTTGAATCCAGCGCTTGCTTCACTTCATCAGTATTCAAGCCGATAGTTTGGCCTAACTCCGCCAGCGTGTCTGTATCATCAATGTTTTTACCATTGGTAAAATAGGCTTTAAAAAGTTGTTCTTCTGCTTGCGCGCCTAAGCCATGTTTTTTAGCCAGGTGGGTAAAGCGATGGGCTTTAAAACTATTGGCAACAACGGCGTTGTCCATATTATATTCTAATCCAACTTCTGCAGCCATTTGGGTCACATGGGCGTTCATCTGCCGGGCATAATCAATTGTCCAGCCTTTGGCATCGGCCAGGTACTGATTAATATTTGTTGATGGGTCGGTCTGCATATTGGGGTTCAGCTGGAAGCTCTTCCACTCCACTTCTACCTTGTCATTATGTGCAAATTGTTGTAGCGCATCCTCAAAACGGCGTTTGCCAATATAGCAGAATGGGCACATTACATCACTCCAGATTTCAACTTTCATAAAATTAGTTTTTTGCTAAATTAAGCACATTGGCACGTAGTAAAGTAAGCGCCGGGTAAAAATGAAAAGCCCCGCTTTAGGGGGCTTTGGTTATTTAGTAGTGTCGCGCTCTACCAGGTCCATGCCGCATTTGCTGCAGGTGCCGGGCTTATCAGAGGTAACCTCGGGATGCATGGTGCAGTAATATTTACCTTTAGGCTTTGCGGCTTCTGTAGCCTTTGAATTTTTATTTGTTGATGTATTACAAGCCACGAAACTAAGCGTGCTTATTATTGCGGCTAAAACGATTATGTATCTTCTCATATAGTTATTTGTTTTTTATGAAAGCGGCAAAGCCGAATACCGAGACCACCAGCACACCTAATGCAGCAAGCATGCTTACAATATCCCTCACGTTTTTCCCGGCCCAGCTCATACCAAAGTATTTATGCAAAAATATAAAAGAAAAACCCTCAGCACGGTCTATCCCCGCAACTTTTGTAGCCAACTGCGATGTGGTGGTTTCTATGTACCAGTTCTCGCCATTGTAATAACTTACTTTTTGTACAGGCAGGCGTTTGTTGATAAACCCATACTCGTTATCAAACTGGCGTATCTGAGTAACGGTTCCCCGTGTTTTTTCAGCTATAGCCGGTTCGCTTACGCGGTAAAAGCCTGCAAGGTACCGGGCATACATCGCATCGCCATCTGTTAAGCTATTACCTGTGGTTGCGTTGTAATAGCTGATGTTCTTTTTAAGATCACTTACCTGATAGTAGGAAGTGCCGTCCATTTTTACCAGCGCAACAGATTTGATGCTATCGGCAGGTAATTGCAGGTTGGAAAAGCTGAGATCGCTGCTTTTTAATACCTGCCTATAGCTTTTTTCTTGCGGTTTAATATTGTGCAGCTTCACAATAATGTGAAAAGCAGCGCTTACCGTAAAAGTGAACATCACAAACGAAACAATAATGCCCAACTGCCTGTGAAAACGGTGCACAAATCGGGTGTCTTTGCGGTTATCGCGTCGGCGGTTTTGAGTTGCAGTTTTGAATTTTTTCCAGAATAGACCATAGATTATTAAACCGCTTAATAACGATAAAAACAGGACGCTTACTACTACAAGCAACACCACCAGCCGGAATTTATCACCGCCTAAAGCAGCTAAAAAATCCCAGGTATGCAACTGCTCAAAAACGGTAAGCATTACTTTGCGGGTATTGTTGTTAAAAGTACCCATGCGGCTTTGGCTTGTTTCTACATAAACATCCATTCCATCGGGCCTCTCAAAGGCCACTTTCCAAACCGGTAACAGGTGATTGATGGGCTGATAGTGATCATCAAAAGCTTTTTGCAGGGTAATGCCTTTTACTTTTGACGTGCTATCCCGCGTAAAGTACCGTGCAAGATAGATGGCATATAATTTATCACCATCTTTTAGCAGATCGCCATTTTTAGCGGAATAATAATTGTAAACACTATCTGTACCTAAAACCTGGTAGTAAGTATGATTGTTGAAGTTAATCAAGCCAAAATTGATCAATTCGCTGATGCCATTTTTATCTAAAACATGCTTTAAAGATAGCGACGGCTTTATTTTAGAAGGTTCGGGTTTGTAAACTTCCTGTGCGATAGTTGGTCTGAACCAGTTTGACATAAACGGATGCGAAAGGCCGCTCAGGGTCCACATCATAACAGGGATAAGGGCTATTAAGCCCAGTATCCGATGCCATTTATAAAAATTTTGTTTTGCTGTTGCCATTTGCTCAGTATTTTGAAAATGAATAACTGATACCCAGCGAGTAAATACGCGGAGGAGCAGCATTGTAAGTATCGCCGTACTGATTACTTATCACAGTGGTAGCGTACAACTTGTTGGTCAAATTCAGCACATTAAACCATATACCTGCGCCTTTCAGCGGACCGCTCTTTACATCAAAACCGGTACGGGCGTTAAACAGATCATATCCGCCATAGCTTTTTGTATTAGCCGGATTGGTGTAGTAATGGTTGATGTGCTGCCATTCGGCAGAGATCCGGAAACCGTTAATGTAAGCTGGCTTATAAGTAAGTTCAGAATTTGCTATCCAGGCAGGTGCATTGTTCATGCGGTTACCATTGTACACTAATACCGTATTAGTACCTGTGGAATAGTTGGTAGTCACTTCGCTATAGTCCACATAGGTGTGTTTGGCATTAGTGCCGCTAAAACGAAAACTTAACGACTTAACCGGTGCAAAGGCTACTGAATACTCAATGCCCCGGTGACGGGTAGCGCCTGCATTCTGGTTTTGTGTGGTGTTATCAGGCAGTAACTGGTTAATGATCTCGTTGCGGCCTTCCAGGTCATATAATGTTACTTCCAGATACAGCTTTTTATCAAAGGCAGTAAACCAGCCACCTGCTTCATAGTTATTGAATGTTGCTTGCTTAAGCGGCACTAACTGGCGGGAGCTGTACAAGTCGCCCGTCTCTGGGGGCTGAAAGCCGACACTATAATTGGCATATAGGCCTTTATTGTTACCGAAATTATAAGTAAGGCCGATTTTTGGTGCTACTATGTTAAAGTCGTTCACCTCGTGCTGTTTGTACTTGGTGCTGCCATTGGTGATGCCGTTGGTAAAGTTGTAATGAATTCTGTCATACCTAAGGCCCATTACTATGCGTAAAGTTTCGGTAGGTTTAATTTCATACTGCGCATAAGCCGCGGTGTTAAATAATTTAATACGATAATCATCAATGTAGGTGCCGGTATTGGTATAGCTTGTATAATAATTGTTAGCTACATCCTTTTGTATATCCAGAAACTGTGCATAGTATGAGCTTGGACTGTTATCCAGGTAAGCACCTACAATCAATCTTGAATGCAGGAAATCAAAATCCTGGCGGTGCTGTGTTAACAGACCAAGGCTATGAAAGCTTTGGTTGTTCTCCTGGCCATTAGAGCTGACGTAATTACCTGCATTATCCCGAACATCTGAGATATAATAGCTCGGCAATTGCCCGGTTGAATTGTTACGGTAGAACAGGGTAAGGAAAGTACTGCTCTTGTCATTCCAGGTATGATCAAGGCGGGTATTGGCACGCCATGCTTTAACTTTACGGTAGGTAAAACGCTGGTTAGCGCCATAACTTCGGCTGTAAAACTTGGCGCTGTCCAAACTGCCCGGCGTTTGTGTATTAAGGTAGTTATAAGCAGCAGATGCAGTTAACCTGGTGTTAGCATCAAAATCATAAGTGCTTTTAAAATTTACCGAGTATTTGTCAAAGTCGGTATAATCCTGCCAGCCGTCGCGTTGTTTAGCTATATAGCCGCCAACATACAGGCCGAATTTACCGGATGTGAAGCCGCCATCTGCATCAACCCGGCGGTAATGATAATTATCACCCTGTAACGAAACATTGCCTGCATATCCGGCCGGCGGGCCTTGCGTAATAAAGTTAACTGCGCCGCCAATAGCATTACTTCCGTATAAGGATGATGCGGGGCCTTTGATCACCTCAATATCGCGCACGCCACTCATATTGATTTCATAAAGCGAATTATGATTGAATATACCTGTAGGGCGTATGGGCAAACCATCTTCCATATACAAATACAATGCATTGTAAGTAATGGGTTGGCGTATGGCCATGGTATGCTGCTCGTTACCCAGATCAACCATGTAAACGCCGGTTACTTTATTTAAAAGCTGATAAAGTGCAGTTGCCTTGGTATCATGTATTTGTGTGGCGTTAATTTTACTGATGGCAATAGGCGCGCTCTGGCGCGACTGCCGCTCGCGACTGGCTGATATAACTACCTGCTGCAAATCCACTGTTGATGGTTCAAGTGCTATCTCGATATTGGCAGCACCGTTTAAGGTATAAGTTTGAGCGGTGAAGCCAATCATGGCAAAACGCAGGGTTGTAATGGTATCTGCCTGAAAAGTAAATTTGCCTTTGCTGTTGGTAGTAGTGAGCAAACTGGAGTTAGAAACATTGTAAATCATTACGCCGGCAAGTGGCTCGTGCGTTCGGGCATCGGTAACGGTGCCATGCAAGCTGCTCTGCGCAAATGTTACAGCAGGTATAATGCACAGCATTATATATAATAATATTGTAGATATTTTCATAAAACATGTATCAGTACCTATAGTTACGGGTACCAGTTATAGGAAATAACAGCAGCGCAAAGGCAAGGCGTAGCAAGGCCTAAAGGCTTACTGTTTTGATATAATAAATGATGTTTTTATGAAAGCCGGGGCGGCTGAAAAATAGGAAGGGTTGTTTGCGGCAAAGCAATGCGGTAGTTGGGTACTTTGGTAACCGATAGCAGCACAGTGTAAAATGTAACCTTTGAAGCCTGATTGTAAAAAGCTTCCTGGATAAGGTTTTTCTGTGCCTGTCGTTCCTCGGTGCTTTTATTGTTTTCGGCTTGCTTTAATTTCTTCATGAAATAGCATTTGCCGTTACAATGGAGCTGAGGTTTATCGCGGTTTTCGCAAAGCTTTGTCGCAATGTAATTACGGTTCAGCTCAAAACCCGCGTAAATAAAAAAACGCGAGAAGTTGGCCGATACCATCGCTACAATCAGTAAGTAAGCGGTTATACGTTGCAACATGAGCGCAAAGGTAAGTTTTGTGTGCTATATAACAAGGTGTAAATACACCTTGTTTAAGTATATAACGCAAAAAAGCCCCACCGGGTTGGCAGGGCTTACAATCATAATATGGTTTGGGTGTTATTTAGCGCGTTTGATAACAAAGTGAGAACTGCTGCCGCCAAAATCGATATCCATGGCACAAGAGTCGGCATAGGCTTTACCTTTATGCGGATAATCAGTACCAGAAACATTTACACTGAATGAGAAATTGTCACCGTTGATCTTACCATTGTCTATTGTAACTTCACCCATTTGCGATTCGGCAGTACCGGTTAGCTTTTCACCATCAACTTTAAAATTATAAGCAACATCAATAGCGTTACCATCTGGCGTATTGATAGAACCGGACCATTTACCATTTAAATCGGCAAAAGCAACTGCCATACAAATTACAAAGCAGCATGATAATAAGGCTGTAGTGAAAATCTTCTTTTTCATATTGGTTTATTTTATAGCTCTAATATAAGGTTTTTCAGACATCAATTTATTTCCAGCATATTAAATAAAAAAAACAGCAGGAGCATATAGCATACCTCTGCTGTAAAATGTATTTGCTATTCAAACTTATCTGCAACAATTTGTATTTTGCGGTCTTTCATTTCTTCGGCCTCAAATGTCAAGGTTACTTTTCCACCCTTGCCTTCAACAGTAACGGTGATATGCTTTTCATCGCCCTGGCCGGTTATGGTGCTTTTAATTACCATTCTTCCTTCTTTAAAAGGTACCGTCCAATTACAGGTTTTAGATGATATTTTACCCGTCATTTTTGGATCATCATTAGGCTCAATAGTAATATCTGTCGGTGTAATGGTTACTACCACATCTTCAGCTTTGGTACGGGTAACATTTCCTTGACCATCTAAAAAGCTGGTTTCGGATGATTTCAAAGTTACAGCTTTATCACATTGAGCAAATGTGGCAGTAATAGCGCAAAGCACTATAAAGGTGCTTATAGCTAAGGTTTTGATACATTTTGTTTTCATTGTTTAATTTATTTATATAACAAAGATATATGTTTAATATAGTATTATGCAATACAAAGTACTATTTTATTTTGGTTATTATATCTTATCTATATAATGAAGTTGAAATTAAAAATAATGTTAAAATATTGCTATAACTGGATAATTATTATAGTAATGGTAAGACAACAATGCCATACATTTGGTTACGCTCTTAACTTGATTTTCATGAAGAAGTTAATATTGTTATTATTATTAGTTATTGCACAAAAAGCAATCGCTCAGAAACAAGACTATCCGATACAACCTGTTCCTTTTACGAGTGTCAAGCTGACTGATAAATTTTGGAATTCACGTATAGAAACTAATCGTACAGTTACTATTCCGGCTTCCTTTGAGCGCTGCGAGAGTACCGGCAGGGTAAAGAATTTTCAGATGGCAGCAGAACATAAAGGGAAATTTTGCACCACTTATCCTTTTGATGATACCGATATTTATAAAACCATAGAAGGGGCATCTTACTCGCTTGCCTTACATCCGGATGAGAAACTGAGTAAATACGTAGACTCATTAATAACCATTGTCGGTCGTGCACAGGAACCCGATGGTTACCTTTATACCGCCCGTACTATCGACCCATTGCACGTAGGCTCGTGGTTGGGTACCGAGCGCTGGGTGAAGGAACAGGAAAACAGCCATGAATTATACAATGCAGGCCACCTGTACGAAGGTGCGGTAGCGCATTACATGGCTACCGGCAAACGCAACTTGCTTAATATCGCCATTAAAAATGCCGACTTATTAGTGAATACTTTTGGCCCCAATAAAAGGCATGTGGCCCCAGGCCATGAAGTGGTGGAAATGGGACTTGTAAAACTATACCGTGTAACCGGTAAAAAAGAATACCTGGACCTGGCCAAATTTTTTATAGATGAGCGGGGGCATAAAGAGTATAACAAGAAAAGTAAGAACGTTTACGAAAACGGTATCTACTGGCAGGATAACAAGCCTGTAGTTGAGCAGGACGAGGCCGAAGGCCATGCCGTGCGAGCCATGTACCTTTACTCTGGTATGGCTGATGTTGCCGCGCTTACTGGAGATAAACAATACCTGGCAGCCATAGACAAAATATGGAACAACATGGTTGGTAAAAAGATGTACGTGCAGGGAAGCATAGGCGCTGTTGGCGATGGTGAACGCTTTGGAGAAAACTATGAGTTGCCAAATGCTACTGCCTACAACGAAACCTGCGCCGCTATTGGTAATGTTTACTGGAACCAGCGCATGTTTTTACTTCATGGAGATTCTAAGTATATCGATGTGCTTGAAAAGACTTTGTATAACGGACTAATAGCAGGCATCGGCCTTGATGGCAAATCCTTCTTTTACACCAATGCCATGCAGATACATGACAGTTTTAACCACCCGGATATTGAACGCGGCCGCTCGGGTTGGTTTGTATGCTCATGTTGCCCTACTAACCTGGTGAGGTTAATCCCATCTATTCCCGGTTATATCTATGCCCAAAATGGTAAAGATGTGTTTGTAAATCTTTTTATAAGCGGCACGGGCAATCTTAAAGTGGGTAGTAAAGCGGTGCAGATAATCCAACAAAATAATTACCCATGGGATGGCGGACTGACCTTCACTATCAATCCTGCTGCCAGTATGGATATGAACCTGAAGCTACGCATACCAGGCTGGGCACAAAATGTTGCGATGCCGTCAGATCTTTACGCTTATCAAACACCATCAGGCCAAAAAGCGGAAATAAAAGTGAATGGTAAAACGGTGAATTATGTAATGCAGAATGGTTACGCGGTTATCAGTCGCAAATGGAAAAAAGGAGATAAAGTAGAAATGAACCTGCCAATGGATATACGCCGGGTAGTAGCTAACGATAAACTGCCGGAAAATTGCGACAAGGTAGCCTTACAACGTGGCCCTTTGATGTATTGTGCAGAGTGGAAGGATAACAATGGCAAAGCAGCCAATATTATTATCCCGCAAAATACAACATTCACCGCCGCTTATAAGCCAGGTTTGCTTAACGGAGTTACCGTGTTAAAAGCCAACGTTAAAGCGGTGAAGGTAGATGCCGGGGGGCAGAACATCAGCACTGAAAATACAACATTAACTGCTATACCTTATTATTCGTGGGCCAACCGTGGCGCCGGGGAAATGACGGTTTGGTTTCCGCAGCAGGTAAAATATGTCGATTTATTAACCCATTAAAAGATATTAAACACACAAACAATGAGCATTCAATGGAAAGGGGTATTCCCTGCAGTTACAACCAAGTTTACCGAAAACGATGAATTTGATTTTGAAGCATTCGACAAAAATATAGAGGCACAGTTAGAGGCCGGTGCCAGCGGTATTATCATTGGCGGCTCGTTAGGCGAAGCCAGCGTACTTACAGATGATGAAAAAATTGAGTTATTAAAGCATACTGTACAAGTAGTTGCCAAAAGGGCATATGTGATATTGAATATTGCAGAGCAAACTACTAAAGCAGCTTTAGCCTGCGCAGCCAATGCCGAGAAATACGGTGCAGATGGTTTAATGATGCTGCCTCCATTACGTTATAAGGCTGATGAGGAAGAAACTGTAAAATATTTTACAGATGTAGCTAAAAGCACCAGTTTGCCCATAATGGTTTACAATAACCCTTACGATTACAAAATTGAAGTTACGCTTGATATGTTTGAGCAGCTATCAGCATACAAAAATATACAGGCAGTAAAAGAGTCCACACGTGACGTAAGCAATGTAACCAGGATGATCAATCGCTTTGGCGACAGGTTTGCCATTTTATGTGGTGTTGATACGCTGGCCTTAGAAAGCCTTTTTATGGGTGCCGATGGCTGGGTTGCCGGTTTGGTTGATGCCTTCCCGAAAGAAACTGTAGCCGTTTACCGTTTAGCTAAAGAAGGGCGCATACAGGAAGCGCTTAAAATTTATCGTTGGTTTTTGCCGGTGCTTGAGCTGGATATCCATCCTAAACTGGTGCAGTACATTAAACTTGCTGAATCTGTTACCGGCTTAGGTACCGAAACAGTTCGCCTGCCAAGGTTAAAAATCACCGGAGATGAGCGCGAACGCGTGTTGGGTGTGATTAACCATGCAGTGAAAAATCGCCCTGAATTACCGGCAGGCAGTTGGGGCGTGGAGGCTGAGGTTGATGTGACAGGCGTAAGTTAATCATCAAATATCTAATTTGCGGGCTGGCCGTGATGGCAATAAATGATTTACAACGGCCGTAATACTACTATGGAAACACAAAATTTAATTGGATACAGCTATGTAAAGGGTGGTAAAGCTTTTAAAGCAGTAAACCCTGCAACAGGCGAATACCTTGATGCTGAATTTAACGCAGCAAGCGTTGAAGATGCCGGCAAAGCCATGCGATTGGCGGCTGAGGCATTTGAAACTTACAGCCTGACTAACCGCAGCATAAAAGCTGCATTTTTGCGCAGCATAGCTGATGAAATAAATAATCTGGGTGATGCGCTGATTGAATGCGCAATGGCCGAAAGCGGCCTTCCCGAAGCTCGTCTGCAGGGTGAGCGTGGCCGTACCACCGGCCAGCTGAATATGTATGCTAATATGCTGGAGGAAGGATCATGGGTAGAGGCGGTAATAGATACAGCCATACCAGACCGTAAACCCCTGCCCCGTGCCGATATACGTAAGATGATGGTACCTATTGGTCCGGCGGTTGTTTTTGGGGCGAGTAATTTCCCGATGGCTTTCTCTGTAGCCGGAGGGGATACCTGTGCCGCTTTAGCTGCCGGTTGCCCGGTAGTGGTTAAGGCGCATCCTGCGCATCCGGGCACAAGTGCGCTGGTTGGTTCGGCCGTTAAAAAAGCTGCTAAGGCCAATGGACTGCCCGAAGGCGTTTTTTCCTTGCTTTTTGACGATGGCTACACTGTAGGCGAAGCTTTGGTAAAGCATCCCGAGACTAAGATCGTAACTTTTACCGGCTCATTAAAAGGCGGTATGGCGCTGGTAAAAATGGCCCGGGAACGCCCGGAACCTATACCTGTATTTGCAGAGATGGGCAGTACCAATCCAATTATACTATTGCCGCAAGCATTAGAGAAACGCACAGAAGAACTGGCAAAGCTGGCTGTTGCCATAACCAATAACGCCGGGCAGTTTTGCACTCAGCCGGGTTTGCTGCTGGCTGTACAATCTGAAGCTTTGGAAAAGTTTAAGGAAGCCTTGGCTAACGAAATAAAAGAAATAAGCTCCAACACCATGCTTACTCCTGGCATCTACTCAAGCTTTAATAAGCTAAGTGGCAATATGCTCAGCGATGAGGCTGTTACTTTAATTGCCCAATCAAACAAACTGGATACCGGCAAGCAAAACCAGGGAGTGCCGGTAGTTACCCAGATAAGCGCATCTGCATTTCTGGCTGATGAGAAATTTAAAGAAGAGGTTTTTGGACCTTTCTCTATGCTGGTAGTTGCTGAAGATACAGCACAATTAGAGCAGGTAGTAAATTCTTTGCACGGGCAGTTAACCGCATCCATAATGGCCGAAAAGGAAGAGCTTACCTGGTACAAGAACATAACCGATAAGCTGGCTAAACTGGCGGGGCGTGTAATTTTAAATGGCCCCCCAACAGGGGTAGAAGTAGGTAACGCCATTCAGCATGGTGGGCCATACCCTTCAACGTCTGACAGCAGGTTCACATCAGTGGGTACCGGTGCCATTAAGCGTTTTGTACGCCCGGTGTGCTGGCAAAACTGGGAAAATGATCTGTTGCCGGATGAACTGAAAGACGGCAATCCTTTAAATATATGGCGTTTGTATAATAACGAATGGACGCGATAAGTCTGTAGCCTGAAATTTAAATTCAGGGCAGTAAAGATCCAATGATATCAAAGAATGAATAAAACTTTTTTCTGTATAGATGCGCATACCTGCGGTAACCCGGTAAGATTGGTCGCCGGTGGCGGGCCAAACCTGATTGGCAATAATATGAGCGAAAAGCGCCAGCATTTTTTGCGTGAGTACGACTGGATACGCAAAGGCCTGATGTTTGAACCCCGGGGGCATGATATGATGTCGGGCAGTATACTTTATCCGCCGCATGACCCGCAGAATGATGTAGCAGTTCTTTTTATTGAGACCAGCGGCTGCCTGCCAATGTGCGGCCATGGTACAATAGGTACCATCACCATAGCGATAGAAGAAGGCTTGATAGTGCCAAAAGTGCCGGGTATAGTGCGCATGGAAGCGCCCGCCGGTTTGGTGCTGATATCTTATAAACAGGAAGGTAAAAAAGTAAAATCGGTAAAGCTGGTGAATGTGCCATCGTACCTGGCTGCCGAAGACCTGGAGGTAGAGTGCCCGGATCTTGGGATGCTTAAAGTGGATGTAAGCTACGGCGGTAATTTCTATGCGATTGTAGATCCACAGGAAAACTTTGGCGGGTTGGAAAATTATACGGCGGATCAGCTGATCTCGTGGAGCCGCGTGCTACGTACGCGCATTAATGAAAAATACACTTTTGTACACCCGCAAAACCCTACCATCAACGGCTGTTCGCATATCTTATGGGCTGGCAAAACTATAACGCCTGAAGCTACGGCCCGCAATGCTGTTTTTTATGGGGATAAGGCTATTGACCGTTCGCCATGTGGCACCGGGACATCGGCAAGGATGGCCCAGTGGCATGCAAAAGGCAAGTTAAAAAAAGGCGATCAATTTGTACATGAAAGCATTATCGGCAGCAAATTTATTGGCACTATCGAGGGTGAAACTGAACTTGCCGGTAAACCGGCGATTATTCCCGGTATAGAGGGATGGGCTAAGGTATACGGCTATAACACCATCAAAATTGATGATGAAGATGATCCGTATGCACATGGGTTTCAGGTGATCTAAAAGTAAATAACAAAATAAGCGTCATTAAGAGGTACGAAGCAATCTTTACTTGGGCATGTATAGATACACAGCTTTGAGATTGCTTCGTACCTCGCTATGACGCTGAACATTACAAGCAATGAGTAAAGCAATAATAATAGGTAGCGGAATAATCGGGTTGTTTTCGGCTTATTACCTGAACAAAGCCGGTTGGGAAGTAGAGATATTAGAGCAGGGCGACCTGAATGACAATGCTTCATTCGGCAACGCGGGCATGATAGTACCAAGCCATTTTGTACCGCTGGCAGCGCCGGGAATGATTGAACAGGGTATAAGGTGGATGTTTAACAGTAAAAGTCCGTTTTATGTTAAGCCATCATTAAGTGGCGAACTGATTGGCTGGGGACTGAAGTTTTTAAAAGCTGCAAATAGGCAGCATGTCGAGAACGCTGCCGAACCATTGCGCGACCTTTCATTGTTAAGCCGTAAGCTGTACCTGGATTTTGAAAAAGAAGCAGGTTTCGACTTTGGTTTTGCTGATAAAGGCATACTCATGTTGTTCAAAACTGCAAAGATAGAGGATGAAGAACGACACATGCTGGAAAAAGCGAAGCAGTTAGGCTTAGATGCCGAATACCTCAACGCCGACCAGTGCCGTAAACTTCAACCAGATGTTGAGCTTGATGTGCTTGGTGCGGTACATTACCGTTGCGATGCTCATCTATATCCAAATAAACTGATAGCCGGTTTGTTGAACTATCTGCAAAATGCCGGTGTCACTATTCACCGCAACACGCCGGTTACTAAAATAGAGCACTCAGGCGGGCAGATCACACAAATTATCAGTAACGGTAAAAGCTTCAAAGCTGATTCGTACGTGTTGGCCACCGGCTCGTGGACCCCTGCCATTGCCAAACTTGCCGCTTTAAATATTCCGATGATGCCAGGCAAAGGTTACTCCTTTATGTTTGGCGAGCCGCAGCACCGTATGACCACTCCATCATTGCTTTGCGAGGCAAGGGTATCGGTAACCCCTATGAACGGCCACATCCGTTTTGGCGGTACCATGGAAATAGGCAAGATCAACCAACAAGTTAACATGAACAGGGTAGCCGGTATAGTCGAGTCGATCCCGCGTTATTTTCCCAACTTTAAACCGGCCATGCCTGCTCAAAAGGATATCTGGTATGGTTTCAGGCCATGTTCACCGGATGGCCTGCCTTACATAGGTTCATCTGATAAATACCATAACTTAGCAGTTGCTACCGGGCACGGTATGATGGGTTTGAGCCTGGCCCCTGCAACCGGTAAGCTTATACAGGAGCTGTTAAGCGGCCAAAGCACAACTATCGGCATTAAGGCGTTTGTGCCGTCAAGGTATCAATAATAGATCAGGCTGTCACTGTTAAATTACTGCCCTCTATACTCACCTTGTATTGGCGTAAAGCGGTAGTTGCCGGGCCCTGTATCACACTCCCTGTTGTACTGAACTCGCTGCCATGGTTAGGACAGATAAAAATACCCTGATTGGTATTAAAGTTAATGTTTGTTCCCTGATGAGTGCAGGCAACCTGTACTGCGGTAAACGAAGCCGGTTCGTTAGCGGCAGCCAGCCGCACTAATATGATGCCGCTTGTAATTTTTGAGGCCCCTACACTTTGCAACTCATTGTTAAGGTTAACGCTCATTAAAGTGCCTGCAGGTGGATTATTATCGCCATCGCCATCATCGGGCCCCGGATCATTAACCTTTGAGCCGCAACCAACTATGCTGCAACCTATGCAAACCGCGGCCATGCTTACGCCAAGTTTTGATAAAAATTCTTGTCTGTCCATTTCTTTTTCTTTTAGTAAGATGATTTATGTTTCTTGTTAAAATCAAACATGCGAGAGATAGTAAAGCCCAGCCTGTACTGTCCTTTGCCCCATTTAGATACTGTATCACTCATGTAATTTATTTCTGAGATAGCTTGGGGATTACTGAAATTGATGGTGAACACATGTCCGCCGGTTTCAATTTCAAGCCCAACGCCAACACCATCGTAAAACCGATGGTTCACACTGTTGTTACGGAAGTTGGAAAAAGGATGAAAGTAATCGAGCACTATACCCATCCGCTTAGAGAATTTAAACCTGCCAGCTGCGGAGATCGCCGCAAAGTTTTGCTCGTTGCCTGCTAAAAAGGGGTAGGGTAGGTTAGTCCGCACAAACGATGGCGCAACCAATATTGATAAGGAAGGCGAAAATTTGCGCGCTATAATAGCTTGGGCAAAGTAAGAGAAGCGGTTAGTATAATCATCAAATACATTGGTTTCTACATGGTAGGGTTTAAAGCCTGTTTTACCTACAACGCTTATGGCTACCGGCACACTGTTGTCGGTTGTTTGATGCAGCAGGTAGTATTTTAGCTGTAGTTCCAGTAACTGCTCAAATTTGCTCCGCCCAAAACCAACGTTCAGGTTATCAGTAAGGCCATACTCAAAGCCAATATATATATCCGATGAGTTATCCAGCCCCCATAGTGTTTTGCCTCCGCCTGCGGAGCCGCCTATATCTCCAAAGCGGTGTATCACCAGGAAGTTAAGCTCTTTCTTTTTAACAGTCTCCGTTGTCTGTGTAAAAATCAGCCTTGTAGCTTTAAATGTGGCAATTACAGGTTCGGCCTTGTCTGTGGCACTAAGGCTCTGCATCAGCGAGTCGGTTGCCGATTTGCTTTTTGTAGTGTCTGTTTGCGCCTTTGCCGTTGAAGCAAAAAGTAGTATGGCGGCTATGAGTGTGAGTTTTTTCATATTGATGATAAGATTACTTGTAGGGTGAGTAGGATGCGTTGACGTTTACTTTAATGGTCTCCGCAATATTTTTGAATACCAGTGTAGGTATGTCAATTTTATGATCTTTGCAGGCTACCATAAATTCTGAACTAAGGCTTATAGCACCGTTGGCTACAGTGATTTTGCCGGGTATAGTACGAGTTTGCTTAATGCCATGCACATCAAGTACTCCCGTTGCAGATACCGGATACACCCCGTCTTTGGTTAGGTCTGGCTTGGTGGTCAGCGTGCCTTTGAATGATGCCTGCGGGTACTTATCACTTTCCATGTAGTTTTCGTTGAAGTGCTCTTGCATCAGCGACTTATCAAACTTAAATGAGCGTATAGGTACGGCGAAAGCCAATTCACCGGTGGTGCTGTTAAAAATAGAGGTGCCCCTTTCGGACCTGGCCTCGATATCTTCGATCGGAGCCTTTGAATAAAGATTGATAACCGCATTTTTACAGGCATAGATTCCCTGTCCCGCCTGGTTTATCCCTAACCAGACGAGTATAATTAACCCGATATGTTTCATGTTTTTACTAAGGTTGTTTAGCTGATATTATATTCCACGTTACACCAACGGCAACCCCTGCCGATTTAAGGTTCACCTGCCCGTAGCCTATACCCGTAAGCGGTAATTTAAGATAGGGCTGTACGCCTATGCCAAACCTTGCACTTACCTCGCGCTGGTAAGTAGCGTTCAGGTTGAGCACACCCATTATATGTTTGTTTTGATTGCGTATATTATACGTAGCGGGCCCTGGTGTACCGTAAGCAGGGTAATCAAACGAATAGTTTTCGCGCAGCATGAAGTAGGATGACAAACCAGTGCCAACGCTAAACTTATTACGGTTTTTGCTATAAACCTGGTAACCGATGTTAAGCGGAATATCCAGCACACTGCAATTCGCGAAAACCTGCGTAGGGTTTGTGGTAAATTTATAAGCTGTAGAATATTTGGAGAAGGGTGATGCATAGGGTTTATCTGCATAGATAACGCCCGTGCTAATGCTCCATTTAGAAAGGCCAACGGTAAACAGCAAGCCGGCATTAGTACCTACCCGTGTATTATTGAACCCACCAACACTATTTACATCCGGTGATGCCAGTACAGTTATTGCCAGTGTAGGTTTATTATTTAAAAAGCCTTGACTTGTCTTTGCAGGCTTTTTAATATCATTGGTTACCGAAGCCAGTTGAGGCTTGTCGGCATCCGGAGGTGTAGTATCCTGTTTAGTTTGCCTGGCTATTGTGGCAAGTTGTGTTTTGTTGTCATCCGGTATTATTGTATCAACTCTGGTTTGATTGATTACCGAAGCTATTTGTGGTTGCTCACTGCCATACAGTGTAGTATCCTTTACTGGTACGGCAGATCCTGTCCCATTACTTGCGCCTGGAATCCCTGTTAGGTTATAGTTGAAACTATCTGAACCGGTAGTTGTACGGCCGCCCGCTGCGGCAGATAAGGTAAAGAACGATTTACTTTTACGGCCTGATACAACGTTATTTCTGTTTTCACTTATCCCGGCCGAAAGCGTATTGCTTGCGAGATCTTTCCGTTGCTGCTTGGGCGAGCCGTAATTACCGGAGTCTTGTTTTGGACGGGGTATGCCTTTTGTTATTTGTTGTGCGTTATCGGTTTTTATGTTTGGCCTAAAAAATAACCAGCCAATTAGCATTAGCAGCATTGCGGCCGCTGTTGTAATTAAATAAATAATATTGCGGCGGTTGCTTTTTGGCTTTTTACCATCCAGCATAAATTCCAGTCTCTCCCAGTCCTCTTCCCGGTACGACGCATTGTCACCCGGGTTACTAAGGCCGCGGCTAAACAATTTATCAATACTATCTTCTTTTTCCTCTTTCATTTTTTAGTAACCTTGTTTATAAAAGATATGGACAGGTTGGGTGTGTTGCTTTGATTTATAGGAATGATGTTGTTATTATTTAAAGGTATATTATTATAACCCGGCACACGGTTGCTCTCGGCAATCATAGCCTTTAATTTTTCCCGTGCCTTATGTAAATTAGATTTTGATGTGCCGGTACTGATATTCAGCATTTCGCCAATTTCTTCGTGCGTATAACCTTCTATCGCGTACAAGTTAAAAATAGTACGATATGAACGGGGCAGCGTGCTTATCATGGCAAGCAATTCGTTATAGTTCAGGTTTTGGTCGGCAAAGTCGGTATTATTAATGTGTTCAGCCTTTTCTAACTCATCTGTGTAAGCAATTTTTAAGTTGGCCCGGTAATAATCAATTGATGTATTTACCATGATGCGCCCAAGCCAGGCTTTAAAGGGTTTATCTGTATCATATTTATTCAGATTTTTAAAAACCTTATAAAAACCCTGGTTCATAATTTCTGAAGCCTCGTACCTGTTATTAGCATATCGCAGGCAAATACCAATAGCAAAGCCATAAAACAACTGGTACAGTTTTTTTTGGCTTAACCTGTTGTCGTTTAAACAGTCTTTTATCAGTTGATGTAAATCTGTTTCGCCCATATCGGGTTATTCGTTTGCTCTGAAATTGCTACCTTATCTATGGTCATCACGTGGCATTTGATACAAAGGTTGCCTGCCTCGAAAAAAAAAATAAAATTTCCGATAAGTGAATGCCCAATGAAGTTAAAAAATTATGTAGGATATTAGTACCCTAAATGAAAGTATTGCCGTTTACCATACCTGTACCGCATGACAGTACCATTATTGTACAGGAGGATTTACTGGACGATTTTTATCCGCATTTGCACCGCCATGCCGAGGTGCAGCTAACCTGGGTGATAAAAGGAGAAGGTACCCTGATAGCCGGAAACAGTATGCATGTTTTTAAACAGGGAGATATTTTTGTGTTTGGTGCAAACCTGCCGCACGTATTTAAAACCAGTGTCGACTATCTGGCAACAGCCGGTAATACACCGGTGCATTCATTAACCGTATTTTTTGACCCGCTGGGTAAACTACAGCCGCTGTTTAATTTACCCGAGATGAATGCTGTTAAACAGTATTTTGGAACTTGGCAATCAGGTTATAAAGTGAAAAGTGCAAAGCTGCCAGCATACCAGGAGTATATTAACAAAATTGTGTACAGCCATGGTGCCGAACGATTATCCGTTTTTATTGGAATGCTGGATACTTTGATTATGGCTGACGATATTATACCCCTTTCTGCAATAACATACAATCAACCTTTATCAGATCCGGAAGGTATGCGCATTGCTGCTGTTTATAATTATATCATGAATAATTACAACAGCTCCATAACCTTAGAGCAGGTTGCCGCGCAGGCCCACCTTACGCCCAATGCTTTTTGCCGTTATTTTAAAAAGCATACCCGCCTTACGCTTATTGAATTTGTCAATAAAATTCGTGTTGAGCAAGCTTGCAAACGGCTTATCAACGGGGAGTTTGATAATATAGCAGGTGTAGCCTACAGTTGCGGATTTACCAGTATTACCAATTTTAATTACGTATTCAGGAAAATAATGGGTAAAACACCACGAGATTATGTTAACCGTTTTGCAGAAGCAATAAGGTAAAGACTATTACTTGTTAGCTGTTATTTTGTAGAAATAAATAGGGGCGTATACACCTTCGCTGGTAGTATAATAACCGCTGCCATCTAAATTAAAAGCAATGGCTTCGCCTTGTTTTTCGGTTTTGTAAGGGAGTTCACGAGGGGCTCGTCTGATAGTTTCCCATACTGGCTCGTTATCCCGTCGTCGCCAGTAATATACTTTTTCATAGCTGCGCACAAGTATTTGGCTTCCATCAGGAGAAATATCAGCCGCGGTTATCCACTTAAAAGGTTTGATGCCGCTAAAAAATAATTTACCCCGAAAGGTTAAAGTTATCGTATCGGCTGTTTTTAAATTTAAAGGTGCAGTATAAACACCTACGCTATCACCTCTTTTGGATATAATATATAGTAGTTTTTGCACCGGGTCTAATGTCATAGCCTCAGCATCTTTGGGGCCGTCGGGATATTTTAAGTTAAAGGCTGTGGCATTAGCGTGTGCTACGCCTGTTGCGGCCCAAATGCTTTTTTCCTGAAAGCGGTAAACGGTTATGTATTTTCTTGATGCCCAATTGTCGCCTATATCACCCAGGTAAACATAGCTTTTGTTTTTAACGGGCCCAGGGCCAACAGCAATATCCTCACAATCAACTACACTGTTCTGATTCTTCTCAATTCCTTTGAAATAAATCGTGGTTTTTAAATTGCCTTGTGCATCTATAGAAAAAAAGCGGCTTGTGTCGCCACTATCATTATGCGCATAATACACCCCAGGATTTAAGGCTGATACAACCAGTCCGGATGTTTCGTCCATGTCACGGCTTTTAAGGTTGCTTTCTGGTTTTAACTTGCTATCTATAAACCGGTGCTTGGCATAAGCCGCTATAAATAATAATACAACCAGAGGAATGAATACTTTTAAAGCCTTTCTTTTAAACATATAGGCTATATAACAAAAAAACAGCTCATGATATTATGAGCTGTTAAAGTTATAACGAAATTTTTATTAAAATATCAATCTTGTGCTACTAATTTTGAATTATCGGCAAAAGTAATTTCTGCATCTGGTTTAGATACATCTTTAAGTGAAACTTTGCCACGCTCTTTACGCAGTATCCTGTTGAATAAAGAAATTTCCCGGTCAAATAAAAATCTGAAGAACAGTTTTGTCCATGAAGTGTGATAGTGCAGGGTTTCGTAATACTCAGGAGCGGTCTTTTTTATCTGCGGTAGCTTATTCCAGGGTATTGATGGAAAGTCGTGATGCTCGTTATGAAAACCTACATTGAAAGCTACAACGTTAAGGTTACCATAATAGCTATAGGTTTCCTGCTCGGCGCTATGAGTAAGATAATGCTCCTGAATCCAGCGGGCGCCAAGCGGGTGCAAACCAACCGAAAACGAAAAGCTTAACAGTAAGAATATAATTGAATGCCAACCCATGAAATACCATATAGCTACGTTAAAGGCCATTTGTACAACAAAGTTGATAACTATCCATTTATCAAACGGGTTGATTTCGCGCAGGCGAGATAAGCGAAATATCTGGAACAATGGGAAAAACATCAGCCATAGGGCTTTACCAAAAAATGAGTTGTTGATAAGCTTTGCTTCCCAACGGTTAGGCAAATCGGCATCAAGCTCATGTATACCTTGAAAAGAGTGATGTTTAATATGATATTTCTCAAACGACATGGCGCTTGGCATTACTTGCGGCAAATTGGCAAATATAGAAGCCCAGCGATTGGCATTACGATTTTTAAATAGTAATTGATGGGTACACTCATGAATCATAACAAATAACGCATGATCGGCAAATGCACCTAAAAGATAAGCGGCACCTACCACAAGCCACCATGATTGATCACGAAGCAGGTAAGCCATTATGACCTGGAAGCTTACCAGCCCGATAATAGCCCAAATTGTATTTGGATTTTTACCTATAAGGGTCCTTAGCTGTGGAAATTGTTTTAAGATCTTTTTCGTTCGGATACGATGTGGCTCAGATTCCTGTGAATAGATAAAATCAGTTTTCTTCATATGTGGGATTAAAACGATGAATATACGACTAAACGTATATAAAAATGACAATATTGTGAAAAATACCTACTTTTTTAATATAAAGGGATTTTATTTAACCAATATGAAATTATTGATTGTTTTAAATATCTCCAAAATTAATAAAATTAAAATGAAATTATATATTTTAACCAGGTATATTATAAAAATTAATATTAAAATAGATAAATTGTTATGTAGAACCAGTTGAAGGGGTGGCATTTTAATGTAACAATTACGAAACCTTCACCTGTTAATTCAAAGTTTCTTACCAGCTTTGCGCCTCTCAATAAAAGCCAGATATGCGTAATTTTATAGTTTTTGTACTTCTCTTATTTATAGGCATTCAAACAAACGCTCAAAACGCGGGTAACGGAAAGGGGAAAATATCTGGTAAAGTAATAGATGCAGTTACAAAAACTCCAGTTGATTACGCCACTATAGCTGTATTTAAACAAGGCAGCACAAGTCCGTTCAACGGAATAAGTACTGATCCCAAAGGGGATTTTTTACTGGAAAATGTTGCGGCAGGTGATTACAAAGTAACTGTTGATTTTTTGGGCTATCAGAAATTTACCATAGCGCATGTAATTGTAACTAACGGTAATACAGCTAAAATAGGTAATGTTTTACTACAGCCCAATCAAAAGCAGTTAAAAGGGGTAAATATTGTGGCTAAGGCGCCAATCATAGAAAACCGGATAGATAAGATGGTATTCAACGCCGCTAACGATTTAACCGCTCAAAGCGGCGCGGCTATAGATGTTTTAAAAAAGGTGCCCCAGGTAACTGTTGATATTGATGGTAATGTTGAGTTGCAGGGAAGTGGTAACATCAGATTTTTAATAAACGGTAAACCAAGCAGCATCTTTGGCGCCAGCCTTGCCGATGCATTGCAGGCCATACCAGCAAGCCAGATAAAAAGTGTTGAAGTAATAACCAGCCCTGGTGCCAAGTATGATGCAGCCGGTACCGGTGGTATCATAAATATCATATTAAAAGATAGTAAAGTATCAGGTATAAATGGAAGCGTAAACCTAACTGCAGGTACCAGGCAAGAGAATGGATCTTTTAATTTTAATGCCCGTAAAGGCAACGTTGGCGTGAATGCATTTTTTAGCGGCAGGGCTCAGCTAAGGTCAACAGTGCTAAATACAAACAACCGTACAACCACCGGTGAAGATAACAATACTACAAACTTGTTTCAGGATGGTAGCTCAAACTCATCAAGGGGCGGATACCAATCAGGACTTAGCTTTAACTGGAGTATTACTCCCAAAGACGATCTGACAGCATCATTTGGTTTCAATCATTTTGGCAATCATAGTTACGGCGGTACAAACCAGCAGGAGTCGCTGTTAGACGCATTTGGAAATACGCTTCGAGAAATCCGGAGCTTGCGCAACTCCGACAGCCGTTTCAGTGCCTATGCCACCGATTATAGTTTGAACTATAAAAAAACTTTTGCGAAGGAAGGCCAGGAGTTAAATGTATTATTCACCAGCAGCTACAGTAAAAATATGGTCAATTATCTGCAGCAGCAGGACTATATTAACAATGATATGGCCTCTACAGGCTTACGCGGCAACAATCCGGGTAAAGACAGGGAGACAAACATTTCTGTTGATTATTCGCATCCTGTAAGCAAAAACTTTACTCTTGAAGGTGGTGCAAAGTTAGTTATCGAGAATTTAAACAACATCACAAATACCGATACGCTTTTAGCCGACGGTTCATTTGTTAATAACCCCGATCAAACTTACGCGTTTAACTATAAGCGAAATATTTATGCGGGGTATTTGTCGGCTTCGACTTCGCTTTTCAAAAACTTTTTAGATGTAAAGTTCGGCTTGCGTAACGAGTATACCACAACTACGGCCGATTTTCCAGGGGTGGTTATACCGGGGTATAATACAGTAGCGCCATCGGCAGTGATATCGCATAAATTAAGCGCTGCAGAAACTATAAAGTTAAGCTATGCTTACCGTATTGAGAGGCCCGATTACAGGGACGTGAACCCTTTTTATGATATAAGCGATCCGCACAATATCAGCACAGGTAATCCTAATTTAAAACCTGAAGTTAGCCATGCTTTTGAGTTGGGTTATAACAAATCTTTCAATAGTGGGGCTAATATTTATGTAGGCGCGTTTTACCGCCATAACAAAAATGATATGCAAAACTACAGCACCCACTTTGATACGCTTGTAGTAAATGGCAAAGAATACACAGATGTATTGCTTGAGCAGCGCAGTAACATCGGCACACAAACATCTGTGGGCGGTAATATTTTTGCATCGGTACCTGTTACTGATAAGTTAAACTTACGAAGTAATATTTTTGTAGTTAACCGCACCAACGTAAACCCCGGCGTAAATAGGGTAAGCGCGTTTCAGTACCGTATAAACCTGAATGCGAGTTACCAGTTTGGTAAAGATTTTATGGGTGAGATATTTGGTAACTACAATTCATCTTCGCGCACGTTGCAAGGCAGGCGCCCGCAGTTTTTCTTTTATAACATAGCGGTACGCAAGCAGTTTTGGGATAAAAAAGCAAGTATAGGTTTAGTAGCAACCAACCCTTTTAATGAATATATCAATCAGCGTTCTACCACAACAGGGCCAACATTTAATCAGGCCAGCTTAAGGCAATTGCCGTTCCGTTCGTTTGGTATTACGTTAAGTTATAAGTTTGGAAAACTGGAATTTTCTAAAAATAAAGACAAGGACGATAGAGTCGATAATGGCGATCAAATGCCATCTGAAGGCGGAGGCGGTCGGCGTTAACTGCATTTGAAATTATTTAACAAGGCCTGTTGAAACTAAAACCTGCAGCAACAGTTATAATAATGTAAAGCATTATTATTATGGATACTGCTGAAAAACATTATAAATTCATAAACAGTAGGACTGGTTATGTGATTTTTTACTCTTCGCTTGACGCAAAATTATCGCCCGAGGAAGTTAAAGCCGAACTTGACAAAATCAAAGCACAGGTAGCCACAAAAAATGGCATACATGAGCATACGGTGTACTGGGAGGAATTTAAAGACGTGGTATAACCATTTTTAAACAGGTACCTATCTCTTTATTCAGCCTGAATTATTATCCTATTTATTTTAATATTTGCATTACTGCGTTGGTTATCAGTAAATTTATTTGCCAGTTATAACAGGCTCAACTCTGTTTCCAAATAAATTTTAATTCAGCGCGCTATGAAGAAAGCCTTATTTATATTATGTGCTGTCAGCTTACATTGTAGTGCCTGGATACATGCGCAAATTGTACCTGCCAAAACCAATACCAAAGAAATTTTTGATAAGCTTAAAGCCTTTGCCGGCAATAATGCCGAGAACGTTTATCTGCACTTTGACAAACCTTACTATAGTGCCGGAGATACCATTTATTTTAAGGCTTATGTAACTCAGGGCGAAAAACATCAGTTGTCAAAAATAAGCGGTGTGCTGCATGTAGACCTGATCAACCGTAAGGACTCAATCTTAAAATCTTTAATACTTAAATTAAATAACGGACTTGCCTGGGGCGATTTTGCATTACCTGCGTATTTATTACAAGGTAGTTGCCGCGTACGGGCTTATACAAAATGGATGCTAAATTATGGGAGCATCGGTTTTTTTGATAAGGTAATAGCTATTAATCAAAAGAAGCCGGGAAAAGCAGTCAGTACAGATCAGGGATTTAATGTACAGTTTTTTCCTGAAGGCGGCATGCTGGTAAATGATATACCCTGCCGTGTAGCCTTTAAAGCTACTGGTGCTAACGGCTTGGGTGCAGATGTAAAAGGTGTAGTGACTGATAATACAGGTAAGGTGATCTCGAACATCATCTCATCACAATTTGGGTTGGGTAGTTGTTATATCACTCCACTGGCAGGGAAAAGTTATAAGGCTGTGTTTAACTTGGCCAACAGAAATGTCGGCACTTTCAACTTACCGGAAGCAAGTGAAAGTGGTATTACGCTTACCGTCAATAATGCCGATAGTAATAAAGTTGCTGTTGATTTAAACGCCAGCAAGCCTTATTACCTGGCAAATAAAAATAAACAACTAACTGTTTTTATCTATTCGCAAGGGTTGCTAAAGACTGTTAAAACACTGCTCGATAACCAGATGATTGGTTTTGATATCCCTAAAAAAGACCTTAATACTGGTATAGCTTTAATCGCCTTATTTAACGATGATGGGAAGCTTATGGGGCAACGCATGGTATTTATAAATAAAAATGACCAGCTTCAATTAAAGGTTAACAGTGATAAAAATATTTATGCACCTTATCAGGCCGCTAAAATTGCATTAAATGCTAAAACGCCGGATGGAAAAGCGGCAGTAGCAAGCTTTTCCGTTTCGGTTGTTAATGAAACTTTGGTTCCGGCCGATTACGATACAGGAGATAATATTCTTTCTTATTATTTACTCACATCAAAACTTAAAGATTACGTTGAGCAACCCGGCTATTATTTTAAGAGCAATAACCCTAACAGTACATCTGACCTGGATGTGTTGATGCTTACACAAATTTATAGCTACTTCAACTGGGAAAACGTTTTGAATGATACGGTTAAAACAGATACCACTTTAAAGCCAGAAAAAGCTTTGCAGATTAAAGGAAGGTTGCTTTCTAAAGATGGTAAACCTTTGCCAAATGAAAAGCTTTCGGTATTAATAGACGACAGTCAGTCTGTATTGGCTGTTACTGATCCGGATGGCCGGTTCACTTTCTCTGATATTAACTTTACAAATAATAGTAAGATATTGTTGATTATCGAAAACAAGTCGATACGCAAAAAAGCACAAGTGACTTTAGAAGAAAATCATACTAATATCCCGGTTACATCAACTGCCCTACACGGTCAGTATACTTATAGTGATGGGGTTGCTTTGATTGATAGTAGTAAGCAAGCAAATGTTTATACTGCAAATGCAAAGGTTAATCCGTTTAATAAAAGAGGTGGTGGTAAGGGCAGTTATCATACTGTCAGCCTTGCAGGGGCAGGCAATGCCGATCAGGTAATTTTTAGTAAGGACATACGTAATGCGCCAAGTTTATCACAAGGATTAATAAGTATAGTAAGAGGGGTGGATTTTGAGGAAGGAAGAGCTTATGTAAGAGGCTTAAGTACCGTATTTGCTTCAGGTCAGTCGGTAAGGGAACCTATGATGCTTGTGATAGACGGAGCTATTATACCTAATGGTAATATGGATAATCTGTCGCCTAAAGATGTAGAATCTGTTGAGATATTAAAAGGCGCTAACGCTTCAATTTACGGCATGGGTTCGGGGGCGGGCGTTTTGGTGATCAATACTAAGCGTGGAGACAGTAATGATTCTGAACAGGTAGTAACAAACATGTCCCCGGGTATAATGGCAATCACTCCACAAGGCTTTTACCAGCCCAGTAGGTTTAATACTGATACTGATATAGCTTTAAAAAAACGTGCTATGGTGTTATGGAAGCCCGATATATTAACAGATACGGCCGGAAATGCTGTATTTGAGTACTATAATGCAGCGCCAGGAAGTTATAGAGTGACAATTGAAGGGATAGACAGCAACGGCAATATTGGACGTGCAGTTTACAGCTATAAAGTCCAATAAAAAAACCCCTGCCTTGGGCAGGGGCAAAAACTCACAACAATTGTTTTAACCTTTCGGTCTATTCCTAATTGCAATGTGAATTCATAATAATAACGTTTATACATTTCAAATAGTTTTGTAATAAATGCTCATCAAACTATTTTTTCTACGCATAATCATTATATAACCTATATTTACCTGCAAACCTAAAAAGAGGTACTATCATGAAAAAATCAACACTATTAAAAGCCGGGCTATTTTTTGTATTTGCCCTGTTATTTTCAACAGCATCATTTGCACAAGGTAAACCTGTTCCAAGCCCCCGAGACAGTGTAAGCGCAAAAATCAATGGGGCCACAATTACCATTAATTATGGCAGTCCGTCAGTTAAAGGGCGTAAAATTTACGGCGAATTGGTCCCTTATGATAAAGTTTGGCGTACAGGAGCCAATCAGGCTACCACCTTTACTACTACTAAGGACATTATGGTTGAAGGTAAAAAACTTGCTGCCGGCACTTATGGGTTTTTTGCTATACCTACTGCTACCAACTGGACAGTTATCTTCAATAAAGTAGCTAATCAGTGGGGTGCCTTTAAATATGATGAAAGCCAGGATGCATTACGTGTAACTGTTAAACCGGTAAAAGCACCAAAACAGGAGCGCCTGGTTTACAAAATAAATAGCAAAGGTTTCTCATTAAATTGGGACGAGCTTTCAGTACCGGTTAAGATCAAATAAGCTTAGCTATATTATAACTTACACCCCGGCAACAACCGGGGTTTTTTATTGCTCGTGGCTGTAATATCTGTACAAACGTTATATTTATCCTACTCATGCTTAAACAGCCATTAAAAAAGGTTTTAATAAAACGGGGGATAATCACACTTTCCCTGTTTATGGCTATCTACCTGGTAATGTTGTTTGCTAATCACCCTGATGCCGTAGAAAAGTACTATTCAGAGAGCAGTTATTTATTTATCTGCCGCATCCTGCATCCTGTTTTTAATATTTTTCCGTTTAGCGCCGGTGATATAATTTACCTGTTAGTTATTGCCTACATTATATATGCATTGGTAAGGTTGATAAAATTATTTGTGAAAAAGCAGTTTGCACAGGCTGGCTTGTTTACAATGGCTATTATAATTGGCATACAGTGCGCCGTGTTGATGTTTTACTTATTGTGGGGCCTAAACTATTTCAGGCCATCTGCAGCGAAAAGGTTAAACCTTACAGACAGTACTTTTACTATTGCCGAATTGCAAAAGGTTACTAATTTACTGATAGACAGCGCTAATGCCTGCCGGGCAAGGGTTACACTTGAGGATCTTGAACAAAGCAACGATTCTGTTTACTACAATGCCAGGCTGGCTGTGATAAAGCTATCTAACTCGTCTGTTCAGTTTAAAACTTACAGCCCCGATATAAAGCCTTCGCTGCTTACCCCTTTGCTTAATTATATTGGTACATACGGTTATTATAATCCGTTTACAGGGGAGGCTCAGATTAATTATCAAATGCCTGTATTTAACCGGCCTTTTGTAGCCTGCCATGAAATGTCGCATCAGATGGGCTATGGGGCCGAAGATGAAGCTAATTTTGCAGGCTTTTTAGCTGCCAGAAACTCAGGTGACCGGCTGTTACGATACTCGGCATATAACCTGGCACTTGGCGAATTTATGCGCACCCTGCGCTATACCGATAGTTTAAAGTTCAAAAAACTTAAAAACAGAATATCGCCACTGGTTAAGGCTGACTTTAAAACAGAAAGGACTTACTGGTTATCTTACCAAACAAAAATAAATGCTGTAACAAGTTTATTTTACGATAACTTTTTAAAGGCCAACAATCAGCCCGCAGGTTTAGATACTTATAACCGTATGGTACTATTGCTTATGGCCATGTACAGGCATAACTATACGCTGTAAATAAAAAAGTGCGTTCCGTATCTCACCCCGGAACGCACAGCAACATCATCTCTCAAATAATGTTGATCAACTAAACCTCAGATAACATGTTTAACTTTATCCAAGTTCTTTATAGCATAACCAGTTAAGGTTGCTTATGTTTGTGTAATATGCTTTAAATGTGATAGATAGAACATCAAGCCGTACCCTTGACTTTTTAAAAACGATATTAAATGTCAAATATACACATCCAACGGGTGTTAATGAAAATTATTATTAATAAGATATATTTAATTGCAAAAATGTTACAAATGTTTATATCAGGTAATTGATATCAATTATCATACTTACTTAAACATTTGTAAAGAAGCTATAACCCGCACAGTTATAAAAATTCTTCTATATTTGTTAGCCGATTAAGATGAAGAAGTATATTGTATTTTTAGCGCTGCTTTTTGCAGGAGTAAATTCGTACGGGCAAAGTATCTCTTTTTTTGATCTCACAAACCTTACCAATTTAACCGATGGCCAGGCGCATACTTATCTAACATTGGGTAATGTATTCAAGCACCAATACATTGAAGAGAGTAACGGTAAAACTATAGAGCATTTCAGTTCAAAATCTAACAAGGTAGCGCATCAAACTATTACCATAGGGCAAAATGCCATTTTATCTAATGGCACCATATTGCGCACGGTTACTTATACTACTACTGATCCGCAGCATATTGTAAACCTGATTAGCCAAGCCCGACGTGCGCAGTTAACCATGAAATTTCAGGGACAGGATGAGCAAAATAATATCTATAAATTTAATAATGATTTTTATGATATTACTATGCTGATAAGTACAACCGCTAATAAAGGCTCGGTAGAGATTAGCCAAAAAGAGTTTGTAGGTTATTGATTACGGCATTATTTACCAATCTGTGATGGCTCAAAAATACTTTGATCAAACTGCTGGTTAGCTTTTATCCCTGTATAAGTTTCTGTTTGCAGGAGTTTATCGTTGATGTAAAACTTGCAAAAGGTTTCACTCCAGGCACCGGCAATCATTTTATGCTCTTCAAATGTAGCCTCCATTTTGCCATTAGTAGCATATTTAAAGTATCTCACGGGTACCAGTTTGCCGGCATCTATCCATAGCTGGGTTACTTTTTCGTTATCTGAAACTGCTCCTAAAACATAAACCGCTTTGCCTTTCCAGGTGCTTTCATGAAATTTATTCAGGTCGAAATTCAGCGCTTTAAAATGAGCAAGTACATCCTGCAAGGGCTTAAAGTACAGGCCACCTAAAAAAAAGATCAATTCATTTTCATCTTTTGCAGCCCGCATGATCTTATTACTCCTGAACAGGTAGGACGAGTCGGCGCGATAGATGACACCATTGCCCAGGGCAGGGTCGCCAAAATCAATGCGTAGCCTGTCCGGATATAGTATACGCTCTTGCCATGTATCGGTTTTGATCAGCGAATCGTTACGGTAACGCCCAGTTGTTTGCGTAAATGCCAGCGAACTATGCCATTTGCCATGGTAACGGTTATACATTTTTTTGATAATGTCTGTTGACGTTGGCTGTTTTGACGGTGTAAAACCAACAGACAAAACAATAGCAACGCATAATACATATACGGGCGTACGAAGTTTCATTTTGATATAGGTTAGGTTGTCAATTCCTCATATGCAGCAGTTAACCCGCGCTCTATGCCGTCGCCCTGCCAGTCGGTAACGCCCGGAATGCTCTTTGCTGCCAGGATTTCATCTTTAGTTTTACCTGCTTTTATGCTGCTATCGACAAAAGCAACAAGGCGTTCCATAAAATTTTGCATGGCCTTAAGGTCATCCATGGTCCCAACCACTTTTTCAGGATCAAAGGCATGGCCAAAAACAAATATGGTGTCCTTGTTAAATTGTTTTTGCGCAGCTTCTAAAGCCAAAGGCCAGTGTCTGCATGATGCACCCGCGCTGCGGTCTACAAACGGATACCTGCGGTTAAAAACCTGGTCGCCGCAGTGTACAATATTGGCGTTCTCAAAGTGGATAAAACTGTCGCCATTGGTATGGCCCGGGCCAAAGTAATGTGCGGTTATGCGTTCGTCGCCAACTTTAATTTTCCATTTATCAGTATAAGTGGTATCGGGGTAAAGCTGCTTATCGTCCGAGCCTTGTTTTTGTGCTGCGGCCTTTTGGTTGGTAAGCGAGTTAGCGTGTGCAGCTACATTTTTTACAAGCCCTTTAAAAGATATGTTGCCGCTGGTGTGGTCGCCGTGATGATGGGTATTAATTAACCACTGAAAGGGCTGGGCCGATTTTTTCTTTAACTCTGCTATCAGGTTATTGGCAGGGTCCGGGAATTCGGCATCCACGCAAACAATACCCTCTTTATTTACCAGCCAGATGATTGTACCACCCTGCTCGGTAAAAATGCCAACATTGTTACGTAATGGTTTTAGCTGATAGGCTGGCGCAGCAAGGGCGGCTGCAAAGCCCGACCTGTTTAACAATGATAAAGAACCGGCAGCTACTGCAGTGTTAAATAAAAAATTACGGCGTTTCATAAGTGATGCAATATGGTGAACGATATACTTCTAAGTTAGTAAATTTCAGGCTCTATCAATATTGATGAAAAGCCTGGGACACAAATTCAAGTACAGACGGTAAAGCTGTACGCCAATACGTCCAGTTGTGTGCTCCATCCCGTACCCGGTACTCATGCGGAATGTCTTTTTTACGCATCAGATTATGCACAAGCCCGTTGCCTTCAAATAAAAAGTCGTCATCGCCACAGTCAATATACCAGCGTACCGCTTTCTTTTGTGCATCTGGCAAGGCGTTAAGTAACGGTATTACGCTGTATTTGTTATAATAGTTGCCTATTGTACTATCCGGCAGGCCCGGGTTGTTTTTGCTGATGCCCGCCTTAGCATCGTCTAAATTTAAAAAGCCTGTAGCGGCACTTAACGGACAAGCTGAAGAAAACATTTCAGGGTGGTGCAAAGCATAAACAAAGCTTCCGCCGCCGCCCATGCTAAGGCCGGCTATAGCACGGTAACGTTTATCGCTTTTTACATGGTATTTTTTCTCTACAAACGGAACCAGCTCTGTAAAAAAGAAATCTTCATAGTTCCAGTCGCCTTTAATGTCATTAAAATATCCACGACGGCCGGTGTTGGCATCGGGCATCACAATGATCATGGGCGTGGCTATACCATCGCGTATGGCTTTATCGGTTATATTAAGCACTTCGCCAAACTGCACCCACCCGGTCTGGTCGTCGCCGGCACCATGTAAAAGGTACAAAACAGGGTAACTGCGGCCGCTGCTTTCATAATCTGGCGGAAGGTAAACAGCGTACTTGCGCTCGCTTTTCAATATTTTACTGTTAAGGGTAAGGTTATCATAAACTTTACCGGTTTGTGCAAACAGGAAAGCAGGGCAAAGGGTAAGTAAGGCTAAGGCAAGCGTTCTCATTTATTATATGTTGTTATAGGTTTATGCATCTGCATGGCTGCAGTGGTCCATAAAGTTAGAGATAATTAATTGTTATTTCTAACAGTCAACTTATACAATTACCAAAGACTTTAATCATATCATCCTGCCCATAAACGGATCTGTAAAGCCTTGGGCACCAGTTTCTACACGCCCTGCATACCGTTTTTCGAAGCTATCGGAACCCTGTACTTTGATACTGAAATCGTACCAGTGATGTTGTTTCTGAAGGTCAAGAATGATGGTTTGCGGGGCGAAACTTTCCCGCTGTATGGTTAATTTACGCTTCCCGGTTTTATACGAATGATCTGTAACTTCAACCGTTAAAGGGGCAGTATTGCCATGCAGCGAAAAAGTAAGTATGATATTACCGGTTAGCTTTTTACCTGCCGATTGATAAGCAACGGAAGCATTCAATCCCGGATCATTGGCGTTACCTTTAAACTCGCGGTAGAAACCGTTCGGCCCATAGGTACGCAGGTGATAATTATTCCCTTCAAACTGATTAAGCGGCCAGCTGTCTGCTAAAGTGTCGCTGGCTTTTACAGCATACGACCAGTTTCGCGCGGCTTCCATTTGCTGCGAATCATTTAGGCTTGCGTATTTGCCTGGTGCATAAACATTAAACGGTGCACCGGCAGCGTTGGAACCGAAAACGGTGTTGCCTGCTTTAAATTTAATCTCAAATGCGGTTTTGCTGTCATTCAGCATGCCATCGGCATATAACTCATACGGCAAGGCAACAGCGGGTTTTATTCCTTTTTCCTGTTGCGGCAAATGGCCGGAGTTACGAGGATCGGCTTTAATTGCTGCAATATCAGTGTCGCTTAAGCTTCTATAAGTAGGCAGCCCTTTGAATTGCGCCTTATGGATGCCCTCTACAAATGCATCTTTTTTCAAAAACTCCGGCTGTTTGATGGCCTCACCTTTATAAGGGCGGAAGCAGGATGTAAGATCACCGCATACCATGCGTCGCCAGGCACTAATGTTGCTTTCGGCTATGTTTTTGCCGGTTTTTGCGGCTATGAATTTTTCCAGGAACTGAAGGTTGGAAGTATGATCAAACACTTCTGAGTTGACGTATCCGCCACGCGTCCATGGTGATGCGATGATCATAGGCACACGATAGCCCAGGCCGATAGCGTTTTCGCGCTTATAATCATTAGGGAAACCTTTACGTGCCAGTTCCTGCTCAAGGGTTACAAACTCAACGCGGGTGTCAATCCCGTTGGATACTTTGCCTGTGCCTTCTTTATGGGAGTGCGGCGCGGTAAACGGCGGTATATGATCAAAGTAGCCGTCATTTTCATCATATGTGACGATGAAGATCGTCTTTTTCCAAATCTCAGGGTTATGGGTAAGTATATCCAATACCTCCGATACATACCATGCGCCATACCATGGGGCGCCGGGATGGTCGGAGAAATTCTCGGGTGCAGTTATCCATGATACCATCGGCAATTTGCCAGAGTTGACATCCTGCCTGAAATTATGCAATACATCGCCTTTAGGCACCTGCATTTCGCGCTGTACACCATTATCAGTATACTTAAGTGTGGTTAACCGATGATAATCAGGATCGTTACGATTAGTGCTGAAGGCTTTTAAGTGCAGGTTCTGCTCGCGTTTGCTTAATTTTTCAAAAGCACCAGGCTCTAAAATGGCTTCGTTATCTTTGATATCCTTCAACTCGGCTTGCAATTGTTTAAGCTGCCTGTTAAGCTTTTTCACCGATGCATCATCCGCAGGTAAGGCAGCTATTTTACGCTGCATGGCGGTTATTTCAGCAGGCAAGGCAGTAAGGCGTTTTTTTACATGCGCAATATGCTCAGGGTGCAACCTTACGTGATATTGCTTAAAAAACTCCAGGTTATTATCGGTAAAGTTGCTTAGCCAGGCATCTTCTTCACCTTGTAGACCCACACCTATCGAAAGTTCATTCTGGTAGCATTTCCATGAAATGCCGGCGTCTTCCAGGCGTTCTGGAAAGGTGGTCCAATCGGAGTTTTCAAAGTCAGAGTCTTCATTCCAAACATTAGCGCGCGATTCTTCATTTTGCTCCCGCCGTATGGTACCCGTCCATAAATAATTTCTGTTGGGCGTTGTGCCGGTTAAGCACGAGCAAAAGTGCTGATCGCAAATAGTAAAGGCGTCGGCCAGCGCGTAGTTGAACGGAAGGTCCTCCCGGTTATGAAAGCCTAATGTTAGTGGCATTTGGCTGTAAGCCTCGTTACCCGATTTTTTCTCAACCAGCCACTGGTCATATTTGCCATCGTTGCGGGCATTTACCTGGTTGCTCCAGCTATGCGGTAAGGAACTCATCCAGGTGGCGCGGGTGTCCTTTATATCTAAATGAAAAGGCGCGAATGTTTCGCCATTTTCATTGCTTTGTAACCAAACGGGGTTTTTGTTTGGCAGATCGATTACACGCGGATCATTAAATCCCCTTACTCCTTTCAACGTACCAAAGCAATGATCAAAAGAGCGATTCTCCTGCATCAGTATTACCACATGCTCTGCATCCTGCCAGGTGCTGCCCGGTGCAGGGTTAATAGCCAGTGCCTTTTGTATAGATGCCGGTAAAACATTGCTTAAGCCGGTTGCACCTGCAAGCAGGGCGGCTTTTTTTAGAAACTCTCTGCGTGTATCTGACATAGGCCGCTAATATATCAAACCTGTTTTAAACGGGTGAATAATAGAGTTAGCTTAGTATTATATTATTGTAAACTGAGGTGATACAACAATAACGGCTCACCTTCAGGCGGTGTTATCTCTCCATTCCTTACAAAGCCACATCGTTCCAGCAGTCCCTGCGAGCGGATGTTTGCGGCCGTGGTAGTGGCATAAAGTTTTTTAATATTATACGCTTTTGTAACATATTCAAGTATGGCAAGGCAACTTTCGTAAGCAAGTCCTTTACCGGCATATTGGGGCATAAAAGCAAAGCCCAAGTCGGGTTGGTCCAGGTAATCGCGTTTGAACAGGCCACATAAACCAATGGGCTCTCCTTTTTCTTTAAGCGACACAAGCCAGGGGCCGTAGCCATATTTATCATAATAAGGCGCAAGTACCTTTTCTATGTATCCGAGTGCATCATCAAGGATTTGTATGTTCCGGTCGCCTATAAATTGTTTCCAGGTTTCTGTATTAAGTAATTCAAATACAAAAGGGGTATCGTCGGCAGTAAATTGTTTGATAATAAGGTTGGTTGTTTCAATCATATAGCTAAGCTAAAAATTATGAACTAATTACGGTTGGTTTCTGGTAAATGCAACAAAGATTGTTTGTTATTGCAGTAAACTTTTATTTACTTGTATAACCAATTGAGGCATAAGCAAACCTATGAAAAGATACTGCCTTGCGCTTGATCTTATAGATGACCCGGTATTGATAGCTGAATATGAAAGCTACCACAAAGCCGTGTGGCCGGAGGTATTAGAAAGCATCTCCGTATCTGGTATCAACAACATGGAGATTTACCGCCTGGGCAACCGCCTTTTTATGGTTATGGAAACTACGGATGAATTTACTTTTGAATGTAAAGCTAAATTAGATGCGAATAATACCAAAGTGCAGGAGTGGGAAGCCTTGATGTGGAAGTATCAGCAGGCGTTACCCGGTGCACCGGCAGGGGCTAAATGGATGTTAATGGACAAAATATTTCAGTTATAACAGGTAGAATGAAAAAACTTTTATCTATCGCTTTTATAGTGTTTTACACTGCAACCACATTTGCCCAGGGCAGCTATGCTCCTGCTCAAGAAAACCTGGAACAAAGGCAGAAATTTCAGGATATGAAATTCGGATTATTTATCCACTGGGGTATCTACAGCATTTTGGGCGACGGAGAATGGGTAATGCACAATAAACATATTCCTTACGATAGCTATAAACGATTGGCAGGATTTTTTACTCCCCAACAATTTAACGCCAAAGAATGGGTGCAATTTGCTAAAAGCGCCGGCATGAAATATATCACCATCACTTCCAGGCATCACGATGGATTCAGCATGTTTGGTACAAAATTTTCACCCTATAATATTGTTGATGCCACACCCTATCATAAAGACCCCCTGATGGAATTGGCCAGAGAGTGTGAAAAAGAGGGTATTGAACTGCATTTTTATTACTCCCTGCTAGATTGGGGGCGGCCTGATTATGCCTTTGGAAGCGAAATTAGGAATGGAAAACCGGTTAAGGGCGATTGGGATAGCTATATTCAATTTATGAAAAATCAGCTAACAGAGTTGATTACCAAGTATCGGGGAGTTAAAGGTATTTGGTTTGACGGCGACTGGGAGCGAAGGAATGTTAACTGGCATTATGATGAGATTTATGGTTTGATACATCGGCTTAACCCAGCCATTATGATAGGCAATAACCATCACCTTGCACCTAAAGATGGCGAGGATTTCCAGATGTTTGAGAAAGACCTGCCGGGCGAAAACCATACAGGCTTTAGCGGCGACTCTAAGATCGGTGCATTACCCCTGGAAACCTGCGAAACCATCAACGGCAGTTGGGGCTTCAATATTAATGACAATACTTTTAAATCATCCAAACAGATCATTCATTACCTTGTTGGCGCGGCCGGGCGTAATGCAAATTTCCTGCTTAACATCGGCCCAATGCCAAACGGAAAGATACAGCCTGAGTTTACCGATACGCTTGCTATTGTAGGCAAATGGATGCAAAAGAACAGCGAAAGCATTTATGACACACGGGGCAGTTACGTGCCACCGCAGCCCTGGGGGGTAATTACGGTAAAAGGTAAAACACAATATGTGCATATTATGCAGCCCCAAGGCAACTACATTTTTATCCCCGGACAGAAAGAAAAGGTAAGCAAAGCGGTATTGCTAAGTAACAGCAATACTTTAAAGTTCAAACAGCTGCCGGAAGGTGTTTTTATTTACACTGATGGCATTGCTATGGATGGGGTAGATACCGTTATTAAACTTACTGTTGATTAAAAGAAATACAATTATGTCATCTTTTATGTGATGACATAATTGGTAATGATAAGTTAAACCGCCGCTTCTGCACTTTGCTGAAATTCCATTTCATCGGCGCTTGGGCCATAACTGCCCGGAATAGGCACATTAAGCAGGCGTAAGTATACACCCAACTGTGCGCGGTGGTGAATGATTTGCGATAAGGCAATACGCACTAATCCGCTCCTTGTAGTATCAACTAATATAGTGTCTCCATTTCTTAATACCCATTTTTCATTTAGGCGGCTTTCGTTCTCCGGTATTAACTGTGAGCGACCATCCTCTGCCGATTTTTCAAATAATTGCATCAACTGCTCATTATTATCGGCGTATTCGGGGCTGTAAGGTGCGCTTGCAAAGTCGAGTTCCTCGGTAGTAAAGGCCATAGTTATCCAGGTCGGCAATTCAGCAATATGGGTTGCAAGGCGGCGTATATCCATACTTTTTACGTGTGGTGCCCAATCGTATTTATCGTTGGGTATACGTTGCAGCATTTTGCGGGTGGTTGCTGATTCCTGATTAAGTTGCTCGAAATAAAAATTGATAAGTGACATGATGATGTTGTTTTTAGTTTATGATTCAAAGAAACAAGTGCCTAATGACAACCCTATGTCAGCAGAAAAATAAAGTATAAAGTTTAAAAAAAAGCAGGCTTGGCCTTGCGCTATACCTGCTTTTCATTATTAAATCTTAAACTATTAACCGACCGATTGAATAATCTGTTAGTTAGCATATTAACAGCAATTTTATTGTTTTAGTATAATTAATATATTTAAAGTTAATAGCAATGGGTTGTATCTGTTAATTAGATATTTATTCTTTAATTTTTACCGGTATTGCTGATATATAAAAAAAGCATTTCTGTCAACATCTGTAAGTTTAACTTCCATAGGAGAGGTTGTCTTGTTGATATTTACGTTGATGCTACCATCGGGATTAACCGGTAGGGTGACATACTTTTTACTCTCGGCCATAGCTGGGGTAATACTTGCCTTAAATAAGTTTACAGTAAGTGCAATGGCAATAATGGTAAGGATGATTTTAGTGTAAAGATCAGTTTTCATGTTGATTGTTTTTATCAACTAATATCAAAACCATTAAAACTAAAAAGCCTTCCTGCAAGGGAAGGCTTTTGAGCGAAAGACGAGATTCGAACTCGCGACCCCGACCTTGGCAAGGTCGTGCTCTACCAACTGAGCTACTTTCGCGTTTGGGGTGGCAAAAGTATAATTTTAGTTTTAATAGCAAAAATATTTTTTAAAAAGCTATTATAGTACTTTTGCGTTATAACTGATAATGAGTTATTTAGATGTTCACGATCACACAGGTGAACGTCGTGAACACAATCAATTATCTGATAATCACATACTTGATAATTTAGCTGACATAACCCTGGCACCAGTGGTTTAATGAAAAACACGATAGAGCATATCTGACAGATTCTACAGTATCGTCGGTATGCCAAGCGCTCCATACTATAACCGAAGGGTATAGTCAAAAGATTCTTTCATTCTCACTTGTTTAAATTGCCGGCTTAAGCTTGCAAGTACAGTTCCATTGTAACCCGCTCCACTAATTGCATCACCTCGCTCCGCAATGCCTGCGCCCCATAAACACAAAAACTTTTTTAATTAAGCGCTTGAAAATCAAAAAATAGTACCTACCTTTGCAGTCCTTAAAATAAGGATAAAACTGTAAAACAAAAAGGAAAGAATGCCTACTATTCAGCAATTAGTTAGAAAAGGTAGAGTAGCTCTGGAAGACAAGAGTAAGTCTCCGGCGTTGGACAGCTGTCCACAGCGAAGAGGAGTATGCACCCGTGTGTATACCACTACCCCTAAAAAACCAAACTCAGCAATGCGTAAAGTTGCACGTGTGCGCCTTACAAATGGTAAAGAAGTTAACGCCTACATCCCTGGTGAAGGCCACAACTTACAGGAACACTCAATTGTTTTAATCCGTGGCGGTCGTGTTAAAGACTTACCAGGTGTACGTTACCACATCATCCGTGGTGCTTTAGATACATCAGGTGTTGCAGGCCGTAACCAGCGTCGTTCTAAATACGGAACTAAACGTCCTAAACCAGGACAGGCAGCAGCAGCTCCTGCAAAAGGTAAAAAGAAATAATTAAAGGAGGATAGAAAACAATGAGAAAGTCAAAACCAAAAAAGAGAATTATCCTTCCTGACCCAAAGTTTAACGATACTTTGGTTACAAGGTTTGTGAACAACATGATGTATGATGGTAAAAAATCTACCGCATACGCTATATTTTATAACGCAGTTGATATTGTTGAGAAAAAAACCAGCGAAAGCGGTTTAGATACCTGGAAAAAGGCGCTTAACAACGTTATGCCTGCAGTAGAAGTAAAAAGCCGCCGTGTAGGTGGTGCTAACTTCCAGGTACCTACAGAGGTTCGCCCTGAGCGTAAAATTGCTTTGGGTATGAAATGGCTGATCAGCTATGCCCGCAAACGTGGTGAAAAAACCATGATGGAGAAACTGGCCGGCGAGATCATCTCTGCTTCAAAAGGCGAAGGTGCAGCTGTTAAGAAGAAAGAAGATACGCACAAAATGGCTGAGGCTAACAAAGCGTTCTCACACTTCCGTTTCTAAAATTTTTGAAAGATTGAATTATTGAATTAGTGATTTGGAAATATTCCGGTAATCATTAATTCAGTAATTCGGTAATTCAACAACTCAATATTAACATGTCAAGAGATCTTAAATATACAAGAAACATTGGTATTGCCGCTCACATTGATGCGGGTAAAACCACTACTACAGAGCGTATATTGTACTACGCCGGTGTAAGCCATAAAATTGGCGAGGTACACGAAGGTGCAGCTACAATGGACTGGATGGCGCAGGAGCAGGAGCGTGGTATTACCATTACCTCTGCGGCTACCACTGTAAATTGGAAATACCGTAACCACAACTATCACATGAACATCATTGATACACCGGGCCACGTGGATTTCACCGTTGAGGTGAACCGCTCGCTGCGTGTATTAGATGGTTTGGTGTTTTTGTTCAGTGCGGTTGATGGTGTTGAGCCACAGTCAGAAACTAACTGGCGTTTGGCTAACAACTATAACGTACCACGTATTGGTTTCGTTAACAAAATGGACCGTAGCGGTGCCGATTTCCTTAACGTGGTAAAACAGGTTAAAGAAATGCTGGGCAGTGTAGCTATCCCATTACAATTACCAATTGGTGCCGAAGACCAGTTTAAAGGAGTGGTTGACCTGATCAACTTCCGTGGTATTGTTTGGAACGAGCACGATAAAGGTATGACCTTTACCGAAGTGCCAATCCCTGATGATATGCTGGATGAAGCAACTGAGTGGAGAGAGAAATTATTGGAAGCGGTAGCTGAGTTTGATGATTCATTAATGGAGAAATTCTTTGATGATCCAACCACTATCACTGAGCGCGAAGTATTAGACGCGTTACGTCAGGCTACATTAGCAGGTAAGATCGTTCCGATGACTTGCGGTTCATCTTTCAAAAACAAAGGTGTACAAACCATGCTTGACTACGTGATGGAATTGATGCCTTCACCTTTGGATTCTAAAGGTGTTGTTGGTACCAATCCTGATACTGGTGCAGAAATATTGGTTAAACCGGATGTTAAAGAGCCATTTGCCGCTTTAGCGTTTAAAATAGCTACCGACCCATTCGTAGGTCGCCTTTGCTTCATCCGTGTTTACTCTGGTAACCTGGATGCTGGTTCATACGTGTATAACATGCGTTCAGAGTCTAAAGAGCGTATCTCCCGTATATTCCAGATGCACGCTAACAAGCAAAACCCTATCCCTAACGTAGGTGCGGGTGATATTGCTGCGGTAGTAGGCTTTAAAGATATTAAAACAGGTGATACCCTTTGTGATGAGAAACAAAAGCTTGTTCTTGAGTCGATGGTATTCCCTGAACCGGTTATCGGTTTAGCGATTGAGCCTAAAACTCAGGCCGACGTTGATAAACTGGGTATGGCTTTAGGTAAACTGGCCGAAGAGGATCCAACATTCCGCGTACAAACTGACGAAGATACCGGCCAAACCGTAATCAGCGGTATGGGTGAGCTTCACTTAGATATCCTGATGGACCGTCTTAAACGCGAGTTTAAAGTAGAAGTTAATCAGGGTGCTCCGCAGGTAGCTTACAAAGAGGCTATCACAGGTACAGTTCAACACCGCGAAACTTACAAGAAACAAACCGGTGGTCGTGGTAAATTTGCCGACATCCAGGTTGTTATTTCACCTGCTGACGACGAGAAAGAAGGCTTACAATTCGTTAACGAAATTGTAGGTGGTGCTATCCCGCGTGAGTTTATTCCATCTGTTGAAAAAGGCTTTAAATCAGCTATGGACAATGGTGTACTTGCAGGCTTCCCGCTTACCAGCTTAAAAGTACGTTTGATTGATGGTTCATTCCACGCGGTCGATTCAGATGCATTATCATTCGAGATCGCCGGTCGTGCAGCATTCCGCGAAGCTTTACCAAAAGCAAAACCGGTATTGTTGGAGCCTATCATGAAAATCGAGATCCTTACCCCTGAAGAAAACATGGGTGATGTTATCGGTGACATGAACCGTCGTCGTGGCCAGCTGCAAGGTATGGACACCCGTAACGGTGCGCAGGTTATCAAAGCAATGGTACCACTTTCTGAAATGTTTGGTTATGTAACTCAGTTACGTACCATTACTTCAGGTCGTGCAACTTCAACAATGGAGTTTGACCACTATGAGCCAGCTCCACGTAACGTACAAGACGAAGTTGTGGCTAAATCAAAAGGCCGTAAACAGGTTTCTGTAGACTAAATAATATTGAATTACTGAATCAGTGACTGCCTGAACAAGGCCTAGCTGATCAGTAATTCATTAACACAATAAATCAATCATTCCTAATAAATAGCTCTTAGGATGGTTACTTAAAAACAAACAAAATGAGCCAAAGAATCAGGATCAAATTAAAATCGTACGATTACAATCTGGTTGATAAATCAGCCGAGAAGATCGTAAAAACAGTAAAGCCTACCGGCGCTGTAGTTAGCGGACCGCTGCCTTTACCAACAGAAAAGAAAATCTTTACTGTATTGCGTTCACCACACGTAAACAAAAAAGCTCGTGAGCAATTCCAGTTATGCTCTTACAAAAGGCTATTGGATATCTACAGCTCAAACTCAAAAACTGTAGATGCTTTGATGAAGCTTGAATTGCCAAGCGGTGTTGAAGTTGAGATCAAAGTGTGATAGTACCGGAAGATCTAAAATATGAAAAGCCATTCTTGAAAAAGGATGGCTTTTTTGTTGCTTAATGTATTTTAAGTAAATTTGTTTATGAGTACTTTTCTTATACATCCTACACAAGAACAGGAAAAAGTAGTAAAAGCTTTTTTGAAGGCCCTTGATATAGCGTTTGAACAAGATGATTCATCGAGTGAATTACCTGCGCACGTTTTAGAAGGAATAGCTAAAAGTCGGGAAGATATTGAGGCCGGTCGCTTTATTACGTTTGAAGATTTCAAAAAGAGACTAAAGTTCGCTAAATGAAATACTCGGTTGTATTTTCATCTAACGCGTTAGAAACTTATTATTTAATATTAGAGCAGTTAGAGATTCGATGGAGCGCTAAAATTGCAGAAGAATTTGAACAGCGAGTGGTCAAAGTAGTTAACATTATTCAAGAGTCTCCATTTGTATATCAGTCTGTTAATGATAAATCAAATATTCGTAAAGGGTATATCCATGGCAATTGTTCTGTTTTGTATGAAGTAAAAGAGGATCAAATAGAAATCTTATTATTCTGGGATAACCGCCAGGACCCGATATTATAAAGCCAGTTCAAAAAACTGGCTTTGTTTACTCATTTTGTTAGCCGAGCGATAGTAAGGAAAACCAGGTTTCTAAAATTTAATGAACAATCTTTTGATTATTATGACCAGATTACAACGTTATGTTTAGCCTGAACAACATTCAGCAGATTGACTGAGCTTAGGGAAGATTTTGTCTGTCAAGTGAGTCCTTACTGTTAAGGTTTAACTTGCCCCATCAACACAAAATTAAAATTCGTTAAGACGATCCTCCGGGCCAAAATGATCTTTTAAAGGATTTTTATCAACAAAAAGCGTTACTGATTTTGGGCTGGATGTAGGCCATTAATTGGAACTGACCGTTTAGTATCTTAATTGAGTCGCTTTTTTCAACATTATCCGCATTGTAATAGTAATAAAGCTTGTCGGTGTTTAACATTACCATCAACGCTAAAGGTTTGTTGTGCCATTAAAACGGCCGACATAAAGCCAAGTGTAAAGAGAAGGAGTTTATTAATAAATTATTCTTTATGAGTAGTTAAATACAGCTAATTATCAAAAAAAAAAGAAAGGCTTGCCAAACTCTGGCAAGCCTTTCTTTTGATCAATGGCTATTATCTTAATCTTCCGGTTGATGTTCAGGTGCGCCGTTAGGATCCATCCAAACAAATTCCCAGTGGTGGCCGTCCAGGTCGGCAAAGCTGTGCTGATACATAAAGCCATAGTCGGTAGCAGGGTTAGGTATTATGGCGCCTGCTGCTTCTGCCTTGGCCACCATCTCGTTAACCTCATCTTTACTTTCGGCCGAAATACAGATCGAGCACTCTACCTCTTTGTGCGCGTCAATTATTCTTTTACTGGTAAATGTTTGAAAAAAGGGTTCGGTTAGCAGCATTATATAAATAGTATCGCTAATGATCATACAGGTTGCTTTTTCATCAGTAAATTTTGGGTTAAAGGTATAGCCAAGTTTGGTGAAAAATTCTACAGATCTGTTCAGGTCTTTAACCGCTAAGTTCACAAAGATTTGAGTTGCCATGGGGGTTTATTGATTTAGTTTACTCAAAGGTATAGTAACAAGAGTTACTTGCAAGTGTGCAAAAACGACAAGTTAAAGGGCTATTTACGACAATTTGTTGGTGAGCATAATTTTATAAAAAATCATATCTTAGTATAAAACTCACATTATGAAAGCTTTAATATTTATTGCTGCAATTGTTTTTACATCTTTAACAGCCAGCGCCCAGTTAGCTAATACAAGCTGGAAGGGTATTATAGCCGCGCCAACAGATGTAGAGGTTATATTGCGGTTTAAGAAAGATACAATCAATATTGTAATTGCCGGGACTGACAATGTAATTGAAAGCATGAAGTACACCCTTAAAGGCGACGAGATAATCATTAACAAACTGAGCGGGGGAAGCCCTTGCAGCACCGACCAGACCGCCGTTATAAAATATGTATTAAAGGACAGTAAGCTGATACTTATACCAACAACGGATCCTTGTGACGAGCGGAAAAATGCCTGGCCGGCAGAAGGCTTTGTAAAAGAATAAAATTAAAAAGAGAAATCGCCTTTGCTGCTCAGAAAATCAAGCCAGACGCCTTCCAGCTCGTTAACCAGTTCAGGGCGTATGGAGATGCCTGATGCCTGGGGTGTCCAGGTTTGTGCAGCTAAATTGCCGGTTTTTAGAATGTTTAAAGGGAGTATTTGTTCTTTATCGGGATTAAGCAGTACATCAAATACCATATTAATACGATAGTATATACGCCCCTTTCGCGAAGCCAGGAACGGTTCTGATGAAATATAGCCGGATGCAAATATGCCTTTAGGCTCAACACCCACACGTACAACGTAAGCCCTGTCGCCTGGTTTAATTGTTTTATGGCTGGCAACACTCCAGTTTTCTTCAAGTTTATCTCCATTGGCTAAACGTGCAATATCATTATCTATATCCGCCCATTCAAACTTTTGCGGGTTCCAGCCAAATAAGTAAGCTTTCATGGCATCAACCCCTGCCCATCAGTTCATCCAGCTTGTTGCGTTCGGTTTGTAGTTCGCGCGCCAGTTTCTTTTCTTTTTCGTTAGCCTTAGCTTTGTAGTTTCTGTATTCCTCATCCAACTCGTTGTAAAGCTTTACGCGGTATTTTGCTTCACGACTGTAGGTGCCTGATCGGGCTATTACAATTATGGCTATTACACCAAAGCCTATAACAAGCCCCCACATTATCCAGTTATAGGTAGCCTTGGTAAGCGGAATACCCAGCAGGCTTACCTCATCTACCTTAGCCTGCGATTCGGCAAGCGATTGATCTTTACTCGAAGCGGATGCTTTAAGCGTATCGATAGCTTTAGTTTGTTTGGCAAGCGTTTCCTGCGCCTGCTTCAGTTGTTTGCGTGTAGCATTAAGCGTATCTGTGTAGTTTTTGAATAAAGCGGCTACCAGGGGTTGCTGGTAATTGTAAACTTTAGTAAGCAGGTATTTATATTGCCCTCTAAGGCTTTTATCCGCTTCTGGTTTTGGCGCGGGCGGCACCTGCAGCGATGAGCCATTGCCTAATTTTTGTGCTGGTGTAGCAATTGGCTTTTTATAATAATTTTTGTTAGTAAGCGTGGTTTTTTTATCGGCCTCAGTAACAGTCGGCTTGTTTTTTTTTGTTGTATCCTGCGCATGGCCAATACACATATTCCCCAAAATAAGCAGAACCAAAAAAAATGCGCGGGTGTTAAAAAGCTTCATCATAACAATATCAGTTTTGCAGGGTATCGGTGCTAATATAGTTTTTAGCATTATATTTTTAAATAAAGTTTACAATTATTGTGTTATTTAAAGCTGTGTAACAAGGCGTTTGTTTATCAAAACCATATATTAGCCGCTTTTATTTTGCTATGCAGATTGGTATTATTGGTTTAGGGGATATGGGGCGTTTATACGCTAAAAGTTTTGCCAAAGCGGGCTATAAAGTATGCGGGTGTGATATCCCTGTCAACCTCGAAAAGCTGGAAAACGAACTTAGCCCACTCGGAATCAAAATAATGGGTGATGGTAAGGATGTATGCCGTATCAGCGACCTGATCATTTATTCGGTAGAAGCCGATAGACTGGAGCAAGTGGTAGCGCAATATGCACCGGCAACAAAATATGGTGCAATTGTAGCAGGGCAAACCTCTGTTAAACACCCTGAGATAGCCGTTTTTGAAAAGTATCTTCCGGCTGATGCCAATATCATTACTTTCCATGCAATGCACGGCCCGGGTTTTGAGCCCGCCGGCCAGAAACTGATCCTGATCAACCATCGCAGCAACGCACAAACCTATCAGCAAATGCTTGACCTTTTCAATGCGGTAGGCACCGACATTGTTGAGATGAAGGACTATCACGAGCATGATAAGATAGTGGCCGATACGCAGGCGGTTACCCACGTAGGTTTCGAGAGTATGGGTACAGCATGGAAATCGGCCGGCTTTTTTCCCTGGGAAAACGCGTCTTATGTGGGTGGTATAGATAATGTAAAAATATTGACTACACTGCGTATATTCAGTTATAAGGCGCACGTATATGCCGGTTTAGCTATACTTAACCCTTATGCCCGGCAGCAGGTACGGCAGTATGCCATGTCTGAGTCGGAACTGTTTAAGCTGATGATCAGGGAAGAGGAAACCGAATTCCGCCAGCGGCTATATAAAGCGCGCGACTTTGTGTTCCATGAAAGCCGCAAGCCCATAATGCTTAATGATAGCGTAATGCGCGAGTTTTCGTTATCACCGGAAGCGCATCATCAGAAACCCAATTCGCACCTTAGTATACTAAGCATGGTTGACGCCTGGTACCACCTGGGGGTTAACCCTTATGATAACCTGATCTGCCAGACACCGCCTTTCAGGTTAAGACTGGGTATTGCCGAATATCTTTTTAAGAACGAGGAATTACTGGAAGAGTCTATCCAGACCGCATTATATGACAAGACCATCCGCGGTGACGATCTTGAATTTCACTCGGCAGTTAGGGAGTGGAGCGCGATAATTGGATACGGCGATATGGAGGGTTATAAAAAGCACTTTAATGAGGTGCAATCTTTTTTTGCCGGCCGGTTAGAAGAAGGCAATAAGCAAAGTGCCGAATTGATACGAAGGCTGATGCAGGTATAAATACTTTATACTAAGAGCAACGGAGACATTAATCCTCCGTTGATTTATTGTGCAGCCAATATGCTAATTTTTTTAGTTTTTAAAAGGGTTTTAAAAAATGGATAAAATATTTATTTAGTATATTAAGCTTAAGGGATTTGTGGCCTTAAATCAACACCAGATCGGGTGCAGCATTTATGGGCATTTTAAGGCATTCTTTTAAATTTATTTATCTGTTTAAGGATAGATCTGATGCTTTGTAAAGCTCAAGTATCCGTACTCATTTCTACAGGTTGTTTTCCCGCTGAACATCAATTAAATAAATATTAAAAAATAATTTAGTAACTGTTTGACAGTTAATACAAAATTCCTATCTTTGCCGTCCCTTACGAGGGGATAATATGCCTTGAACGAAGCCCTACTGCTTCGATGGGCACAAAATAAAATAAATAAAATGTCAGGAATTATTGGTAAAAAAGTAGGAATGACCAGCATTTTCGATGAGACAGGCAAGAATATTCCTTGCACCGTTATCGAGGCTGGCCCTTGCGTGGTAACCCAGGTAAAATCTGTAGAAACAGACGGTTACGCCGCTGTACAATTAGCGTACGGCGAGAAAAAAGAGAAAAACACCTCTGCTCCTTTAAAAGGCCACTTTCAAAAAGCCGGTACTACTCCAAAACGTAAACTTGTTGAATTCAAAACATTTGAAGATGAAAAAGCTCTTGGTGACACCGTTACCGTTGAGATTTTCGCAGCAGGAGATTTCGTTGATGTGGTTGGTACCTCTAAAGGTAAAGGTTTTCAGGGTGTGGTAAAACGCCATGGTTTTGGTGGTGTGGGTATGCAAACTCACGGTCAGCACAACCGTTTACGCGCTCCGGGTTCACTGGGTGCGTCATCATGGCCTTCACGCGTATTTAAAGGTATGCGTATGGCGGGCCAAACAGGTAACAGCCGTGTTAAAATACAAAACTTACAAGTAGTTAAAGTATTTGCCGAGCAAAACCTGTTAGTAGTTAAAGGTTCCGTACCGGGAGCTAAGGGTTCATTCGTAATAGTGGATAAATAAGATGGAAGTTAACGTATTAAACGTATCAGGTAAAGAAACAGGTGCCAAGGTGCAGCTTCCTGAGTCCGTATTCGGTGTTGAGCCAAATGATCATGCTATTTACTTAGATGTAAAGCAGTTCTTAGCAAACCAGCGCCAGGGTACGCACAAAGCAAAACAACGTAACGAAATTGCAGGTTCAACCCGCAAATTACATAAACAAAAAGGTACAGGTGGTGCACGTGCCGGTAGCATCAAATCTCCATTATTTAATGGTGGTGGCCGTGTATTTGGCCCGCAGCCGCGCGACTATAGCTTTAAGCTGAATAAAAAGCTTAAATCATTGGCCCGTAAATCAGCCTTATCATACAAAGCGCAGGATAACAATATCCTGGTTCTTGAAGATTTTAACTTTGATAGCATCAAAACCAAGAACTATGTACAGCTGGTTGCAGATCTGAACATCACCAATGAAAAAACTTTATTGGTATTGCCTGCTGCAAATAACAATGTGTATTTATCAAGCAGAAACCTTAAAAAAGCAAAGGTTATCACTGCCGATCAGTTAAACACTTACGATGTGCTTAACGCAGGCAAACTTTTGTTAACTACCGGTTCTGTTAAAACTTTGGAGGAAGCGTTAGCTAAGTAATTATGGAAATTTTAAAGAAACCCTTACTTACTGAAAAGGTAACTCAATTAACTGAGAAGCTTAACCGTTATGCTTTCAAAGTTGATCACAGAGCAAACAAAATTCAGATCAAAAGTGCAATTGAAGCCATGTATGGTGTTAACGTTACAGCAGTTAACACAATGAAATATGCAGGCAAGCTTAAAGTGCGCAACACAAAAGCAGGTGCAGTACAAGGCCGCTCTGCTACTTACAAAAAAGCCATCATTACACTGAAGGATGGTGAAACAATTGATTTTTACAGCAATATATAATAAGACATGGCAGTAAAGAGATTTAGACCGGTTACACCGGGTACCCGCTTCAGGATTGATGTATCTAACTCAGATATTACAACAAACGTTCCTGAAAAGTCTTTGGTTGTTGCTAACAACAAAAGATCAGGCGGCCGTAACCACAGCGGTAAAATGACTATGCGCTACCTGGGTGGTGGCCATAAACAAGCATATAGGTTAATTGATTTCAAACGTAATAAGTTTGATATCCCTGCAAAAGTTGCAACTATTGAGTACGATCCAAACCGTTCAGCACGTATAGCATTGCTACACTACGCCGATGGTGAAAAACGCTACATGATCGCTCCTGAAGGCCTGACAGTTGGCATGACAGTAGTATCTGGCGAAGGTGTTGCTCCTGAGGTTGGTAATACCATGCCTTTAAAAAGCATCCCACTGGGTTCTATCATCCACAACATTGAGCTTAACCCTGGTCAGGGTGGTACACTTGCACGTAGTGCCGGTACTTATGCACAATTATCAGCGCGTGATGGTAAATACGCCATCATCAAATTGCCTTCTGGTGAAACACGTATGATCTTGTCAACCTGTTTGGCAACCATCGGTACCGTTTCAAACGGCGAAAAAGCTAACGCAGTGTTAGGTAAAGCCGGCCGTAAACGTTGGTTAGGCCGTCGTCCCCGCGTTCGTGGTGTTGCCATGAACCCGGTAGATCACCCTATGGGTGGTGGTGAAGGCCGTGCATCAGGTGGTCACCCACGTTCACGCAAAGGTTTATTAGCTAAAGGCTACAAAACCCGCGACAAGAAAAAAGGATCAGATCGTTACATCATTGAAAGAAGGAAGAAATAATAATGGCACGTTCAATTAAAAAAGGACCTTATATTGATCATAACCTGGACAGAAAAGTTCTGACCCTGAATGAATCAAATAAAAAATCAGTTGTTAAAACATGGTCTCGCCGTAGCATGATTTCTCCTGATTTCGTTGGTCATACATTCGCAGTACACAACGGTAACAAATTCATACCTGTGTATGTAACAGAAAACATGGTTGGTCATAAGCTGGGAGAGTTTGCGCCAACCCGTACATTCCGTGGACACGCAGAAAAGAAAAAATAACACGCAATGGAAGCAACAACAAAAATTAAAAAGTCTGTTCTGATCAGGCAACAAAAAGAAGCTGCAAAAGCTCAGACAGGTGGCGCTTCTGTTGCAAAGTTACAGAACTGCCCAACTTCACCGCGCAAAATGCGTTTGGTGGTTGACCTGATCCGTGGTGAGAACGTTGAGAAAGCGTTGAACATCTTAAAATTCACTAACAAAGAAGCCGCAATACGTGTAGAAAAACTTTTGTTATCAGCCATTAAAAACTGGGAGCAAAAAAACGAAGGCAAACGTGTTGAAGATAGCGGCCTGTTTGTAAAAGAGGTTTCAGTAGGCGGCGGTCGCCAGTTAAAAAGGCTGCGCCCGGCTCCGCAAGGAAGGGGTTACCGTATCCGCAAACGCTCAAACCATGTAACTCTGATTGTGGATAGTAAAAACGATAACAACTAATTTAAGATGGGACAAAAAGCACATCCAATAGGTAACAGGTTAGGGATCATCCGTGGTTGGGATTCTAATTGGTTCGGTGGAAATAACTACTCCGATAAATTAGTTGAAGACGAAAAAATCCGCAAATACTTATCAGCCCGTATCAATAAAGGCGGCGTATCTAAAGTGGTAATTGAGCGTACTTTAAAACGCATTACCGTAACCATTCACACTGCCCGTCCGGGTATTGTAATTGGTAAAGGCGGCCAGGAAGTTGATAAGATAAAAGAAGAGTTAAAAAAACTCACTAAAAAAGATGTTCAGATCAACATCTTCGAGATCAAACGCCCTGAGCTTGATGCCCAGTTGGTTGCCGAAGGTATTGCTAAACAACTTGAAGCACGTATCTCTTTCCGTCGTGCCATGAAAACTACAATTGCTTCAACCATGAGAATGGGTGCTGAAGGGATTAAAGTGATGACATCAGGCCGTTTAGGTGGCGCTGAGATGGCACGTACCGAACAATATAAAGAAGGAAGGATTCCGTTACATACCTTCCGCGCTGATATTGATTATGCTTTGGCAGAAGCATTAACTACCTATGGTAAAATAGGTGTTAAAGTATGGATCTGCAAAGGCGAGGTTTACGGCAAACGCGACTTGTCTCCAAACATTGGTGGTACAAGCAGCAGCAGCGGTAAAGGCGGACGCCCAGAGGGTTCTGCATCATTTGGCGGCCGTGACAATGCCCGCGGCGGCGAAAGAGGCGGTGAACGCAGAGGCGACCGTAAACCAGGTGGCGACCGCAGAGGCGGTGGCCAGGGTGGTAACCGTGGTGGACAGGGTGGTAACCGCCCGGGTGGTCCGAGGAGATAATATCAATAATTAAAGTATTAAGAATATCCGTGAGGATATAAAAGCTTAACAAAATGCTACAGCCAAAAAGAACGAAGTTCAGAAAGATGCAAAAAGGCAGAATGAAAGGGTTAGCCACTCGTGGCGCCGAGCTTTCATTCGGATCTTTCGGTATAAAATCACTCGAAGCAGCATGGATCACCAGCCGCCAGATCGAGGCTGCACGTATTGCTGTTACACGTTATATGAAACGTGAGGGCCAGGTTTGGATCAGGATATTCCCTGACAAGCCTGTAACCAAAAAACCTGCAGAGGTACGTATGGGTAAAGGTAAGGGTGCACCAGAATACTGGGTTGCCGTTGTACGCCCGGGCCGCATGATTTTTGAAGCCGAAGGTGTACCTTTGGAAGTTGCTAAAGAGGCATTACGCCTAGCAGCACAAAAATTACCTGTGCAAACCAGGTTTGTAACACGTAGGGATTACGTAGAAGCATAAATAAGTTAGCGGTTTTGAGTTTGCAGTTATCAGTTTAGATATGTGAGCTTGGAACTAAAAACTCAAAAAACTAATTAAGAAAATGAAAAACTCAGAAATTATAGAGCTTTCAACCGAAGAATTGGCGGCAAAACTGGGCGAAGAAAAACAAACGCTTACCAGGCTGAAATTTGCTCATGCGGTATCGGCTATCGAGAACCCTTCACGCATCACTAAAGTGCGTAAAGATATTGCTCGGTTAAATACTGAAATAACAAAGCGTAAAGCGGCGTCAGCTTCTGATAAGAATTAATTTTAAGCGTCGGAAAAAATGGAAAGAAATTTAAGAAAAACACGTACCGGCCTGGTAGTTAGCAATAAGATGGAAAAATCTATTGTTGTTGCCGTAGAACGTAAGGTGAAACACCCTATCTATGGTAAATTCGTAAAGAAAACTACCAAATTTATGGCTCATGACGAAGCAAATACCTGTGGTATTGGCGATACCGTATTGATTATGGAAACCCGCCCGCTGAGCAAAAACAAAAACTGGAGGTTAGTTCAAATTTTAGAGAGGGCTAAATAACATGGTACAACAGGAATCAAGATTAAATGTAGCTGATAACAGCGGCGCTAAAGAAGTTTTAGTGATCCGTGTATTAGGTGGTACCGGTAAAAGATATGCCTCTATTGGTGATAAGATAGTGGTTACCGTAAAAAGTGCTTTACCATCAGGTAACGTAAAAAAAGGTACAGTATCTAAAGCCGTAGTAGTTAGAACCAAGAAAGAGATTCGCCGTAAAGATGGTTCTTACATCCGCTTTGACGATAACGCAGCAGTTTTGTTAAACAACCAGGATGAGCCAAGGGGCACACGTATATTTGGCCCTGTTGCAAGGGAATTACGTGAAAAACAATTTATGAAAATTGTATCATTAGCACCGGAGGTATTGTAATATGGAAAGCAAGAAAAACACAAAACCAGCCAAATTGAAAATCCGTAAAGGTGATTTGGTACAGGTGATAGCCGGCGACTCAAAAGGCTCACAAGGCAAAGTAGTTGAGGTTATAATAGACAAAAACAGGGCGGTGGTAGAAGGTGTCAACATGATATCTAAACACACCAAGCCAAATGCAGCCAACCCCAACGGCGGAATTGTAAAGCAGGAAGCTGCTATACATATTTCAAACCTGGCGCTGGTTGAACCTAAAACAGGTAAAACCACCCGCGTTGGCCGTAAATTAAACGATGCCGGCAAATTAGTAAGGGTATCTAAAAAATCAGGGGAGGAAATTAAGTAATGACTTACGTACCAAGATTAAAATCAAAGTATAAAGAAGAGATCCGCACCGCACTGAAAGATAAATTTCAGTACAAAAGCGTAATGCAGGTTCCGAAATTGGAGAAGATTGCCATTAACCAGGGTGTTGGCGGTGCTACTACCGATAAAAAACTTATCGAGCACACTATCACTGAGTTAACTACAATCACCGGTCAGCTGGCCGTTGCTTCAAAATCTAAAAAGGATATCTCTAACTTTAAATTGCGTAAAAATATGCCCGTAGGTGTACGTGTAACTTTACGCGATAACACGATGTACGAGTTTCTTGACCGCCTGATCGCTGTTGCCCTGCCACGTATCCGTGACTTTAAAGGTATCAACGACAAAGGTTTTGATGGCCGTGGAAACTACACTTTAGGTATCTCTGAGCAGATCATCTTCCCTGAGATCAACATCGATAAGATCAACAAGATCCAGGGTATGGATATTACGTTCGTAACCTCTGCAACCAACGATGTTGAGGCCTTAGAGTTACTGAAACAATTTGGATTACCATTTAAAAATCAAAATAACAATGGCTAAAGAAGGCGTAAAGGCTCGTGAAGTAAAACGTGCCAAATTAGTAGCAAAATATGCTGAAAAAAGAGCAGCGTTAAAAGCAGCCGGCGATTATGAAGCTTTAGATAAACTGCCTAAAGCAGCATCACCGGTAAAATTGCACAACCGTTGTAAATTAACCGGCCGCCCTCGTGGTTATATGCGCCAGTTTGGTATATCACGTGTAACATTCCGTGATATGGCTTTAGCTGGTAAAATACCAGGAGTTAAAAAAGCAAGCTGGTAATTTAAGCGAAGGCTTAAAGCTTAAAGTGAAGAGCTCTGGTAGAGCTTTCGGCTTTACTCTATTACCTTTAAGCTTTAACGGGCAGCAAAATTCAAAGCATATCATGATATGTTTTGAATTTTTTTGTAATTTTGCGGCTCGATTTTTTTAGAATTAACCGGTAGAAGGTCGTTCGGGATGTTACCGAAAGGAAACCACTACCATAAACAACAATAATGAATACAGATCCAATCGCAGATTATCTTACAAGAGTAAGGAATGCTATTAAAGCCAACCACAGGGTTGTTGAAATTCCTGCATCAAATCTGAAAAAGGAAATCACTAAAGTGCTTTTCGAAAAAGGTTACATTGCTAATTACAAGTTTGAGGAAAACGGGCCACAGGGCAGCATAAAAGTTGCTTTGAAGTACCACCCGATAACTAAAGTACCTGCTATCCGCAGCATTTCACGTATTAGTAAACCAGGTTTGAGGAAATACGCTGGTATGGATACCATGCCACGTGTGTTAAATGGTTTAGGTATCGCCATCCTGTCAACTTCTAAAGGCGTTATGTCTGATAAAGAAGCCAGGCAATTGAATGTAGGTGGCGAAGTTTTATGCTACGTTTATTAATAGGAGGAAATTAAACAATGTCAAGAGTAGGAAAAGCACCTATTGCAATCACCGGCGGTGTTACAGTTACTGTATCGGCAGATAACGTTGTAACTGTAAAAGGCCCTAAAGGTGAGTTGCACCAGGCAGTTGATAAAGATATCACTGTAGAGCAAGAAGGCGACCAGCTATTGGTTAAACGCCCTTCAGACCAAAAACGTCATAAAGCGTTGCACGGTTTATACCGCGCGCTTTTAAATAACATGGTAGTTGGTGTTACCACCGGTTACAAGGTAGAGCAGGAGTTAGTAGGTGTGGGTTACCGTGCCACAAACACCGGCAACACTTTAGATTTAGTGTTGGGTTACTCTCACCACTATGTATTTGAACTACCACAGGAAATTAAAGTTACAACCACTGCTGAAAAGGGTAAAAACCCAACCATCATCCTGGAATCTAACGATAAACAACTTATTGGCCAGGTAGCGGCAAAAATCCGCTCGCTGCGTAAGCCAGAGCCTTACAAAGGTAAAGGTATCAAGTTTGTTGGCGAAGTATTAAGAAGAAAAGCAGGTAAATCAGCATCTAAAAAATAATCGTCATGAAATTATCAAGAAGAGACAGAATTAAAAAAGGTATCAGAAAACGCCTTTCTGGTTCAGCAGCCCGCCCACGTTTATCTGTATACAGAAGCAACAAAGGCATTTATGCGCAAATTATTGACGATGTAACAGGTAAAACCCTTGTATCAGCTTCATCTTTATCAAAAGATTTTTCAGCTAATGGTACAAAGTCAGACCAATCTGTAGCAGTAGGCAAACTTGTAGCTGAAAAAGCTAAAGCTGCCGGTATTACCGATGTAGTGTTTGACAGAAATGGTTACCTGTACCATGGCCGTGTTAAATCACTGGCTGAGGGTGCACGTGAAGGTGGTTTAAACTTTTAATCGAAACGAGAAATGTCAACAATCAACATAAAAAGAGTAAAATCAAGCGAGATCGAATTAAAAGACCGCTTGGTAAGCATACAGCGTGTTGCCAAAGTAACCAAAGGTGGCCGTACTTTCAGCTTCTCTGCCATTGTGGTAGTAGGTGATGAAAATGGCGTAGTAGGTTACGGCTTAGGTAAAGCTAAAGAGGTAACAGAAGCTATTGCGAAAGGTATTGATGATGCTAAAAAGAACCTGGTAAAAGTTCCGATCATCAACAGCACTATCCCGCATGACCAGATTGGCAAATTCAGCGGTGGTTTTGTATACATTAAACCAGCTGCTAACGGTACCGGTGTTATTGCCGGTGGTGCGATGCGTGCGGTATTAGAGAGTGCAGGCGTACATAACGTATTGGCTAAGTCAAAAGGTTCATCAAACCCGCACAACGTGGTTAAAGCAACCGTATCTGCATTGGCCCAATTACGTGATGCACATACAGTAGCTCAACAGCGCGGTATTAGTTTAGGTAAAGTATTTAACGGATAATCAGTCATGTCGAAAATCAAAATAACACAAATAAAAAGCGTTATCGACAGAAGCGAGCGCCAGAAGAAAACCGTTGAGGCCTTAGGCCTTAAGAGAATTAACCACAGTGTGGAAGTTGAAGCCACTGCAGCTATTATAGGTATGGTTAGAAAAGTTAACCACCTTGTAGCGGTAGAAAATATCTAATATCATGAATTTAAGTAATCTGAAACCTGCAGAAGGTTCTACTAAAAATAGGAAAAGAATTGGCCGTGGTACCGGTTCGGGCCGTGGCGGTACATCAACCCGTGGCCATAAAGGTGCCGGTTCACGTTCAGGTACATCTACCAAGGTAGGTTTTGAGGGTGGCCAGATGCCATTACAGCGCCGTGTACCTAAGGTAGGTTTTAAAAACCCTAACCGCGTGGAGTATGTTGGTGTTAACCTTGACGTATTGCAAGCATTAACTGAAAAATATTCATTATCTTCAGTTGATTTTGATACGCTGAAAGAGCATGGTTTGGTTTCTCGTAACGACATCGTAAAGATCCTTGGTCGTGGTGAGTTAAAAGCCAAATTAGAAGTTAAAGCACATGCATTTACTGCTACTGCTCAAAAAGCTATTGAAGCAGCAGGCGGTACCATCGTTAAGTTATAATTTCAATGAAGAAATTTTTCACCACATTATCCAATATCTGGAAAATTGAGGATTTAAGAGTGCGTATAATAAACACACTCTTATTTCTTTTGATATATCGTGTTGGTTCATTTATAGTGTTGCCGGGTGTAAACGCGGCTTCGCTTAACTCATCGCAGAACAAAGAAGGCCTTGTAGGCTTGCTTAACATGTTTGCCGGAGGTTCGTTCTCACGTTCGTCTATCCTGGCATTGGGTGTTATGCCTTACATCTCGGCATCAATTGTTGTGCAGTTGCTTGGTATTGCCGTTCCGTACTTTATTAAATTGCAAAAAGAAGGTGAAAGCGGACGCAACAAGATCAATCAATGGACACGTTACCTGACTATCATTATTACTGCATTACAGGCTGTTGGTTATCTGAAATCTCAGGTAAACCCTGATGCTATGCTGATCGCTAACCCTTATTTTACCATACTTAACACGTGTGTGTTAACTGCAGGTACTTTATTTGTAATGTGGCTTGGCGAGAAGATAACTGATAAAGGTATCGGTAACGGTATATCATTAATCATCATGGTGGGCATCATTGCCCAGTTGCCAAGCGCATTTGTGGTTGAATTTAACTCACGTACCAATGGTGCCGGTGGTTTAATTACTTTTATAGTTGAGATTGTTGCTTTATTAGGTGTAGTAATGTTTACTATACTGATAGTACAGGGTACACGTAAAATTGCAGTGCAGTATGCAAAGCGTATTGTAGGTAATAAACAATATGGCGGTGTTCGTCAATATATACCTTTAAAAGTAAATGCTGCCGGTGTAATGCCTATTATATTTGCGCAGGCGTTAATGTTTATACCGGCTACAGTAGCTCAGTTCTTCCCGAACGCGGCTTCAAACGGTATACTTATCGCTCTATCAAATTATAACTCATGGGAGCATAACCTGGTATTTGCGATATTGATCATCTTGTTTACTTACTTTTATACGGCTATCACTATCAACCCTAAGCAAATGTCTGATGACATGAAAAAGAATGGTGGTTTTATACCAGGTGTTGCACCGGGTAACCCAACTACCAGCTTTATAGATGATGTCATCTCTAAGATCACTTTGCCGGGTTCGATATTTTTGGCTATCGTAGCGATCATCCCTGCGCTGGCCAGCATGGTAGGAGTAAGCAGCTTATTTGCAAGATTTTTTGGTGGTACCTCATTGATCATCCTGGTGGGTGTGGTATTGGATACACTACAACAGATAGAAAGCCACTTGTTGATGCGCCATTATGACGGTTTGATGAAAACAGGCCGTATCAAAGGCCGTTCAAGTGTGCCTGCTGCTTCTGGTGCTACGCCGCCGGTTATATAAAATTGCATGTCAAAGATCAATTATAAGTCTGTCGAGGAGATAGAACTCATAAGAGAAAGTTCTTTACTTGTTTCTAAAACACTTGGGGAAGTAGCTAAGGTTATTGCCCCGGGTGTTACTACTTTAGAGCTAAACACCCTTGCCGAAACATTCATCCGCGATAACGGAGGGGTGCCGGCGTTTCTTAATTACAACGGTTTCCCTTATTCTCTTTGCATTTCGCTTAATGACCAGGTAGTACACGGCTTTCCGGGTAAACATGCACTGGTTGAAGGTGATATCGTATCTGTAGATTGCGGTGTAGTATTGAATAAATACTATGGCGACTCTGCTTATACTTTCGCTATCGGCGAGGTTGATGAAACAACTCAAAAGCTCATGCAGGTAACTAAAGAATGCCTTGTTAAAGGTATTGAGAAAGCCGTAGTAGGTATGCGCATAGGCGATATTGGTTACGCCGTGCAGGAACATGCCGAAAAGCATGGTTTTGGGGTTGTAAAAGAACTTGTTGGCCATGGCGTAGGTTTGCGGTTGCATGAGAAGCCTGAAGTGCCTAACTACGGTAAACGTGGCGCAGGCATCAAGTTGGAAGAAGGTATGGTGATCGCTATAGAACCTATGATAAACGCGGGCCGCGCGGGTGTGAAATTTTGGAACGATGGCTGGACAGTATCTACTATCGATAAAAAACCATCTGCGCACTATGAACATACGGTAGCTGTAAGAAAGGGCCAGGCAGACATTTTATCGACGTTTTCATACATTGATAAAGTTTTAGAAGAAAAAAATAAAATATAAAATATTTTTATTAATTTTGCATCCCGCTTTGGGAGTGGATAATTAAGTAATAATCAGTAAAATATGGCAAAACAATCCTCGATTGAGCAAGATGGTACAATTCGCGAAGCATTATCTAATGCGATGTTTAGAGTTGAACTTGAAAACGGCCACGAGATTATTGCACACATATCCGGCAAAATGCGTATGCACTACATCAAAATATTACCTGGCGACAGGGTAAAGCTGGAGATGAGCCCATACGATTTAACAAAGGGTAGAATAACCTATAGATATAAATAAGCAAACGAGATGAAAGTTAGAGCATCCATTAAAAAGCGCAGCGCTGATTGCAAAATCATTCGCCGTAACGGGAAACTTTACGTGATCAACAAAAAGAATCCTAAGTTCAAACAGCGTCAGGGATAATTAAAAAAAAAGATATTGTAACGATTCGTACAACGGTAGCCGCCGTTCGGTCGTGTACTTAAAAACAACAAACAAATATGGCAAGGATTTCAGGTATTGATTTACCAAAAAATAAAAGAGGCGAGATAGGTTTAACCTACATTTACGGCATTGGCCGTTCAACCGCCCAGGACATTTTAACCCAGGCAGGTATTGATTTCAATACTAAAGTTCAGGATTGGACAGATGAGCAGTTAACTGCTATTCGTACCATCATTAACGATCAGATCAAAGTTGAAGGTGCTTTACGTTCAGAAGTTCAGCTTAACATTAAACGTTTAATGGATATAGGTTGCTACCGTGGTACCCGTCACCGTAAAGGTTTACCTCTGCGTGGTCAGCGTACTAAAAACAACTCACGTACCCGTAAAGGAAAACGTAAAACAGTTGCAAACAAGAAAAAAGCTACTAAATAATAAGTGATTAATGATTGGAGAGTAGCGTTTATAGGTACTTAAAGATCATTAGGAATATATTTAAAAATTAAATGATTAATGGGTCCGAATTATTTGCTAATTCAGTAATCCACTAAATCAACAATTAACCAAGCAATGGCTAAAAGTAAAAAAGTTACCAAAAAACGTATCGTTGTTGTTGAGCCTGTTGGCGAAGCGCATATCAACGCTACCTTTAACAACATCATCATTACCCTTACCAACAAAAACGGCCAGGCCGTATCATGGTCTTCAGCAGGTAAAATGGGTTTTAAAGGTTCAAAAAAGAACACCCCTTACGCTGCATCACAAGCTGCTGCCGACTGCGGTAAAGTTGCTTATGACTTAGGTTTGCGTAAAGTAGAGGTGTTTGTTAAAGGCCCGGGTTCTGGTCGCGAGTCGGCTATCCGTACGCTGCAAACAACCGGTATTGAGGTAACTACCATTAAGGACATTACCCCGCTTCCACACAATGGTTGCCGTCCATCAAAACGCAGAAGAGTTTAATTCACTAAATTTTTAAAGCTAAGATTCAACAGCTGCGGGCTGTTTGATACTTTAAAACACACTATAATGGCAAGATATACAGGCCCCAAATCAAAAATCGCTCGTCGTTTCCGTGAACCAATTTTTGGTCCGGATAAGGCATTGGAAAGAAAAAACTACGGTCCCGGCATGCACGGTGCTTCTAAAAGAAGAGGCAAGCAGTCTGAGTACGCTGTACAGTTACAGGAAAAACAAAAAGTTAAATACACTTACGGTGTGTTAGAGCGTCAGTTCGAAAACTTGTTTCATACTGCATCTGCTAAAGAAGGTATCACCGGCGAGAATTTGTTAAAATTCCTGGAAGCCCGTTTAGATAACGCAGTTTACCGTTTAGGTATTGCTTCTACTCGTTCTGCAGCCCGCCAGTTGGTTGGCCACAAACACATCACTGTAAACGGTAGCGTTGTAAATATTGCTTCTTATCAGTTAAAAGCAGGTGACGTTATCGCAGTGCGCGAAAAATCAAAATCTCTTGAAGCCATTACTAATTCAGTAGCAGGCCGCAAGATCAATAAATACAGCTGGTTAGAGTGGGATGCTGCCGAGTTAACAGGCAAATTCCTTAACTATCCAAACCGCGATGAGATTCCTGAAAACATCAAAGAGAACCTTATCGTTGAGTTGTACTCTAAATAAGATATAAGAATTTAGATATGAGATTTGCGACACAAGGTCCAAATCTCATATCTGTTTCATGTATATATAAAATTTAACGGTTTTAGATATAGATAAGAAAAGAGCATAACAGGTCTCAAATCTCGTGTCTCATATCTCAAATCTATTACCAAGTAACAATAAACCAAAGATATAAATGGCAATTTTAGCATTTCAAAAACCAGACAAGGTTATCATGCAGAAATCGAACGATTTTGACGGCACATTTGAATTCCGCCCGTTAGAACCAGGCTTCGGTGTAACCATTGGTAATGCTCTGCGTCGTATCTTACTTTCTTCATTAGAAGGTTATGCTATTACATCTGTACGTATATCAGGTGTAACGCATGAGTTTTCAACCGTTAAAGGTGTGGTTGAAGACGTAACCGAGATCATCCTTAACCTGAAACAGGTTCGTTTCAAAAAAACAGGTGAATCGGGCGATAATGAGAAAATATTTGTGATCATTAACGGTCAGGATGCTTTCACAGCAGGTGATATCACTAAGTTCTCAAACAACTTTGCTGTTTTGAACCCAGAGCTTGTAATCTGCAACATGGATTCATCAGTAACGCTTGAAGTTGAGTTAACTGTTGCCAAAGGCCGTGGTTATATATCAAGCGAGGAAAACAAAAATCCTGACGCTGCAGTAGGTGTGATAGCTATCGACTCTATCTTTACACCTATTAAAAACGTAAAATACACTTTAGAAAACTATCGTGTAGAACAAAAGACCGACTACGAGAAACTTATCCTTGATATTTCTACAGATGGTTCAATCCACCCTGAGGATGCATTGAAACAAGCTGCTAAGATCCTGATCCAGCACTTTATGCTGTTCTCTGACGAGAACATGATGCTTGAGGCGCAGGCTAAAGAAGAAACTAAAGAAGTTGATGAGGAGATCCTGCACATGCGTAAGATCCTGAAAACCGAACTGGTTGACCTTGATCTTTCTGTACGTGCGCTTAACTGCTTGAAAGCTGCCGATATCCGCAGCCTTGCAGACTTAGTTTCTTACGATGTTGCTGATATGTTAAAATTCAGAAACTTCGGTAAAAAATCATTAACTGAAATTCAGGACCTGGTTAAATCAAAGGGTTTATCTTTTGGCATGAACCTGTCTAAATTTAAGTTAGACGAAGAATAATCAAAAAGATATAAGAGTTAAGAATCAGGAAGCAAGGCCATCTTGAATCTTGTTTCTTAACTCTTGAATCTATATACAAACCCGGCATAATTCCGAGGGCTTGACGAAGAACCGCCGCCCGACGGTATGCACGTGCCACAACAAACAAACAAATGAGACACGGAAAAAAAGTTAATCACTTAGGCCGCACCGACAGCCACCGCAAAGCAATGATGTCTAACATGGCATCATCACTAATTCAGCACAAACGTATCACTACTACTTTAGCTAAAGCGAAAGCTTTACGCGTGTATGTTGAGCCTTTGTTAACAAAATCAAAAAACGATACTACTCACTCTCGCCGTACTGTGTTTAGCTATCTGCAGGACAAAGACACTGTGAACATCCTGTTCCGTGAAGTTGCCGAAAAAATTGCTAACCGCCCGGGTGGTTACACTCGTATAGTTAAGTTAGAAAACCGTTTAGGTGACAACGCTGAAATGGCGATCATCGAGCTGGTTGACTACAACACTGTTTACGGTAAAGATGTAGCTGCTAAAACCGAGAAAAAATCACGTCGCCGTGGTGGTTCTGGTAAAGGTAAAGCTGCTGCTGCGCAAACTGAAGTTGCACCTGCTGCAGCAGAAGAAGTTGCTCCCGTAGCTGAAGCTGCACCAGCAGTAGAAGAAGAAGCTCCGGCTACCGAAGCTCCTGCATCACCAGAAAAGGAAGAAAATGCAGAAAAAGGCGAGTAATTGATATTACTACTCAAAAGCGTAAAGCCCCGGGAAATAACCGGGGCTTTACGCTTTTATAGCGGTTATAGCAAACCCTATAAAACTACTTTAGGTAAATAGAGTTACTATTAGGCTGAGGCATTATTTAAATCTATCAGCATTAATGTATAACGGCTAAATCAATACCAATGAATAAACGGCGGCAGCGGATAATGCTGTTAGTATTAATTTTAATTATAGCTGGCTTTGTGGCCTTATCGGTGTTGGTGATTGCTTATCCGGAAATGGCTTTGGATATCAGATTATCAAAAGATATACAACAGCATCAAAATCCGTTTATAGATGGGGTAATGCTGCTGATTAGTACGCCGGGCTATATGCCCGAATCAGTAATTATAGTACCAGTTACGGCGCTGCTATTTTTTTTGTTTAAATATAAAAAAGCCGCCGGCTTTATATTACTTACCGGAGTTTCAGGTTTGATTAGTACGATTGTTAAAGCCCTGATTAACCGGCCGCGCCCATCTGATGGTCTGGTGCGTGTTATTCTTAAAACCACCCAGCAAAGCTTTCCGAGCGGGCATGTGTTATTTTACGTTGCTTTCTTCGGACTGTTGATTGTTTTAATGCTACAACTGGAAGGAATCAGCAAATGGATTAAATACCCGGTTCTTTTTATCTCGTTGTTTTTAATATTGAGCATACCCATCTCCAGGATTTATATGGGGGCGCATTGGTTTACTGATGTTTTAGGTGGCTTTATGCTTGGTATACTTTATCTGTACCTGTTATCCTGGCTCTATCTTCGTAAACCCGCTGATAAACAGGAAGCTCCTGTTGCAGAAACTAAATAATTTGTATATTCAGGTAATAAAAACCTGAATCATGACAACCGCCTTACCCATTAAAGCAAGGATACAATCTATTGATATCCTCAGAGGGGCTATTATGCTGATTATGGCACTCGACCATACACGCGAGTTTTTGCATCATGGCGGTATAATGTCTGATCCTACAGACCTGAGGACCACTACTCCCATGCTTTTCTTCACACGCTGGATAACACACTTCTGCGCACCTGTATTTGTGTTCCTTAGCGGTGTATCTGTTTACCTTGCAGGCACGCGAAAATCAAAGAAGGGGTTAAGCAGCTTTTTAATTAAAAGAGGGTTGTGGCTTGTGTTTATAGAGATAGTGGTTATGACACTGGCATTTACGCTTAATCCTTTATACAATGCCGTTGCCCTGCAGGTAATATGGGTAATAGGTATAAGTATGATTATACTGGGCCTTTTAATATGGGTACCGCTGAAAATTATTGGTTTTATAGGGATTGTGCTGGTGCTTGGGCATGATGCTCTCAATTTCATCAGGCTGCCTGAGAATAGCGCTGAGGATGTGTTGATGAAGTTGCTTTTTACAGCCCGGGGCTCTTTGTTCTTTTTAGATAAGATGCATGTAGTGTTTGCACTTTATGCCATACTCCCCTGGACAGGTGTAATGATGCTGGGATACGCCCTTGGCTCAATTTATGAAGCCGGTTATAATGCGGCTAAACGAAAAAGCTTTTTGTTATATAGTTCAGTTGCTTTGTTTGCCATATTCCTGGTGCTGCGGTTTGTAAACGGTTATGGCGACCCGGCGCCATGGGCAGTACAAAAAAATGGCATATTTACATTCATGTCGTTTTTGAATGTCAGCAAATATCCGCCCTCTTTAATGTACTGCTGCATCACCCTTTCGGCGGCATTAATGGTGCTGGCGCTGACTGAAAATGCCACGGGCAAACTGGCTGCCTTTTTTAAGGTATATGGCAGCGTGCCCTTCTTTTATTATGTGCTGCATTTCTATCTGATAAGGTTAATCAGCGTGATAATATTTTTTGTACAGGGTTTCGGTGCATCTGATATCATCACACCGAATGATCCTTTCCTGTTTACGCCACCGGGAGTGGGTTTTGATCTTGGATATGTTTATATATTTTGGCTGATGATCATACTGCTGCTTTACTACCCTTGCAAATGTTTTTCCAACTATAAAAAAACACACCTGCAATGGTGGCTAAGCTATTTGTAACCAATCAAATATACTGCTCAATTACCTGCTGTAACTGCCGGGCCTGTACAACGCCGCTTTGGCGCCACTTGCTTTGCCCTTTCTGAAAGATCATCAGCGTAGGTACACTTTGAACATGATAAGCGCTTGCAGCAGCCGGGTTTTTGTCGATATCTATCTTAATGATAGTTACCTTATCACCAAGGGCATCTTTTACCTGTTTTAATATCGGCGGCATCATTTGGCAAGGGCCGCACCACTCTGCAGAAAAATCAATGAGTACCGGTTTTTCTGACGCTATTATATCCTGAAAGTTAGCCATGATATTTACTTTTTAAGTGATAACCAATAAAAGTGAAATACGTTTGCAACCATTAGTGCATTACCTTTTTTGTTTCAGGTTGCAAAATATGGCTGTCCTGCAGCCAGTCGGCCAGGCGCTGCGGCCAATTGTTGATAGACACCAAATTCCGGTTTTTACCCATGTTAAAGGCATGGTCGCCTTTAGCGTACATGTGCATCTCTACGGGGACTTTAGCTTCGCGATAAGCCTGTAATAGTTTAATGATAGGTAACGAGCAGCAGGCATCATCATTAGCAGCTACCAAAAAAGCCGGAGGCGCATTGGCAGGGATAGTTTCAGGGACATATCCTGGTCCGGGATACACCTGTACTATAAAATCGGGTTTGGCGCTAAGCCGGTCAACCGGATCTTTTGCAGCAGGGTTTGCAGCATTGTTGTTAAATGCCACCATATCCACCACCTCGCCACCGGCAGAGAAGCCCATAATGCCAATGCGGGCGGTATCTAAATGATATTTTGCCGCCTTGCTGCGCACCAGGCGCATCGCCCTTAAAGCATCTTGCCTGGGATGAATGTCCACGTTGTAGGGTGAAAGCGTATCCCGCCCTAAACGGTACTTCAAAACAAAAACAGTTATGCCTAAACTGTTATAAAACTTAGCCGGCTCTACGCCTTCAGAATTGTAAACCAGGAGGCGATGTCCGCCGCCGGGACATACTATCACTGCAGCCCCATTGGCTTTATCCGCAGGTGGTAGGAATACAGTAAGCGATGGATTATGAATATTACGTACGTAATAATCCTTAGCTACCTCGGGTTCGTTCCTGCGAGCCTCAAAACCAGGTGCCCCGTTTTTCCAAAGTGGTATAACGGTTTGCGCGTGTGAGGTGATAGCGCAAAGCAATGTCATCCAGCTAATGGTAACGGTTAACAATACAGGTTTCTTCATATCGCAAAATTTAGGTTAACTGCCTGTAGTACTCATGAAACGCTTCCACCAGTTGGAGTTATAAGCGCCCTCAACTTCGGTAGGCTGGCCGGGTTCAGGTAAAAATAACTCAATATTTTTTTCTTTTGCAAACTTCAGCAACCTTTCTGCAGGTTCGTACCAGGCATGCGGTGCCAGGTTAAAAGTACCCCAGTGAATAGGCATCATTATCTTACCTTTTAGTGCCAGATGGGCGTTGGTAGCGTTATCAGGCCCCATGTGGATATCAGGCCAGTATTTGCCGTAAGCGCCAATTTCAAGCATGGTGAGGTCAAAAGGTCCAAAGGATTCGCCGATCTGAGCAAAATCGGGTGACCAGCCGGAATCAGCTCCAAAGTAAATATTGTGTTGCGGGCCTTTAATAATAAATGATGCCCATAGCGTTTCATCACGATGTAAAATGCCCCTTCCCGAGAAATGCCTTGCAGGCGCGGCGGTGATCACACAATCACCAATGGTAGTGCTGTCGGCCCAATCCACTTCATATATCATTCCTTCGGGAATGCCCCAGGCTGCCAGATACTTTGCTACACCTAACGGTGTAATAAAGGGGATTGATTTTTTTGCGAAGAACCGGATAGTAGCTGTATCCAGATGGTCATAATGATCATGCGATACGATGACTACATCTATTTTAGGCAGATCGGCCAGTGCTATAGGGGGCTGAAAAAAGCGCTTGGGGCCGAAGAGTTGTGTGAAGGATACCCGGTTACTCCAAACAGGGTCGGTAAGTATACGGATGCCATCAATTTCTATAAGCAGGCTGGAATGCCCTACCCAGGTTACGCGCAAACCCGTTGCAGGCGCATTGTCATAAACGCTTATATTGGTTTTAAAAGGGCCTAACGGTATCTTAGGTGTGTTTTCTGCTTTGTTGCGAATGTATTCCCCTAAGATTGGGATCATCTTATCGAAACCGGCTTCGGTTGTAGGGGTAGTGTTGACGAACTTTGCGCCATTTTTGCGCGATTTGGCTAAACTCATAAGCAATTATAAGGTGTTTGACTATTTGTGCAAAATAGTCAGCATTAAGTTTACTTTTGAATGTCAATTGCTTTCACCATGCAAAAATTTGATAGCAATATCAGCGAACTCTTTTAATTGCTGCGGAAGCTCATCTTTTAAGTATGGGTGGGTTGCGTTAAACACATGATCGGCATCTTTTACAACTGCAAACTGGGCGTTTGGCTGTGCCTGATGCAATTCTTCGGCATGGCTAAGCGGTACACTTGTGTCCTTATCGCCATGAACAATAAGCCAGGGCTGCCTTATTTGTGCCGCTTTACGGGGTATATTCAAACGTTCAGGATGCTTCTCCAGATCTTCAAGCAAAGTGACCCTATAAGGCATATCCTGACCGGTGCGTGCGTTTTTCATGTACATAACGCCCTGTAAGCGCCATTGGTCTTCAGACTGCTTAGGCCAAAGGTTATAAAAACTGCTGATTGCAGCCTCCGTGACCAGTTTCTTTACCCTGTCATCCTCGGCTGTTTTAATAATGCTGATGCCGCCACCCATGCTGTGTCCTATCAGGTAAACGCCATCGGCAGCGGGTATGGCAGCGCCGCTGCAGGCAAAATCTATCACGGCCTTAAGATCATCCAACTCAATAGAAAAGGTATTATCGCCAAAGGCTATCAGGTCGGCAAATTCAGTAAGATGCCCCGGTGTGGTGCCATTGTGCGAAAAATTAAATTTGAGGAAGCGGAAGCCATTATTGGCAAAATGCCTTGCAACCAGGTGATGAGCGCCCCAGTCCTTGAAGCCACGTATGCCATGAGCAAATATTACCAGGGGAGCGTAAGCGTCCACGTCGTCGTAGGTAAGGTCGGCTGTTATGGGCCTCCCGGTAGCGCCGGGTATGGTATATTGCTCGTTGACTATCATATCAGAAAGTTACTTCTTTAACAGTAATATCAGCCGGTTTAATAACAACTGTATCTGCCCACAAATCTCCAAGCCGCTGATGCTTGTCTGTTTTGGAAATACTTATAAATGCAGGTATACCATACATAAAGATATCAATTGGATCAAGTAATCGTCGTTTTAAAACATCACTAAACGAAGGTTTCCCGCCATCGGTTTTATAAACCTTCAATTTTAATATATCATGGCCTGGTGTGCAACTATTAGCAGCTTCAAGTACAACAAAATATATAAACCAAAACAGTATAAGTGGTAATACCATTAAATTATTAACAATCATTTTACCTGGTTCCGTGCTTTCGTTAAATACATATATATAAACATAGTATACCACAAAGTAAATGGCATAATCTATCAGAGTAGCAAGAACTTTATGCAAGAAATAGGGCTTAGGGTTAATTATATAAAATTTCACAGCATAAATATGCCGAATTTTTATAAAACTACACTTTCTTTCCGTTAAAAGTTATTCCGTACAAGTCTGTTCGTCTGTCTTTTAAATTCTGCACACTGCCATACTCATGCAACTCCCCAAGTATCGAGAGGTCGACATCAGCTATAACAATCATCTCTGTATTTGGCGTAGCCTCCGATTGTATACCATTGGTAGGAAAACCAAAGTCTGATGGTGTAAACACGGCAGATTGCGCATAAGAGATATCCATGTTATTTACGTTTGGCAGGTTACCCACACAACCGGCTATCGCTACATAACATTCATTCTCCACCGCACGTGCCTGCGCGCAAAATTTAACACGGTTGTAACCGTTTTGGGTATCAGTGAGGAAGGGCACAAACAGTATCTGCATATCCTGGCTGGCCAAAATGCGTGATAGTTCCGGAAACTCAACATCATAACAGATAAGGATACCTATTTTACCGGCATCAGTTTCAAAAACTTTTAGTTCATCGCCACCGCGCATACCCCACGAGCTTATTTCAGATGGGGTAGGGTGTATCTTAACGCTTTCTTCCATCTGCCCGTTACGTTTAAACAAGTAGGATACATTGTACAGATGGTCATTATCTACCTTTGGCATGCTTCCGGCAACAATATTTACATTGTACGATACCGCGAATTTTGAAAACGCCTCAACAATTGGTTCGGTAAATTTTGCCAGCTCGCGCATGGCCTTTGCCGCATCCATGTGGTTAAACTCGGCCATGAGCGGCGTATTAAACAGCTCCGGGAACAAAATAAAATCCGATTGATAATCGCTTACGGCATCTATAAAGTATTCGGCGTGTTTTAACAGCTCGCTGATGTTGTTGTAAGAGCGCATTTGCCATTGCACCAAACCTATCCGTACAACGGTTTTTTGATTGATAACAGAACTGATTTCCTCGTAGTAAACGTTATTCCACTCTATCAGGGTAGCAAACCCTTTTGAGCGGTTATCCTCTGGCAGATAGTTGCGCAATATCTTACGCACGTGAAAATCGTTGGATAACTGGAACGACAAAGTCGGATCATAAATTTCCTTATATTTTACCTTATCAATGTATTGGCGGGGCGTCAGGTCGTTCTGAAATTTTTGATAATTGGGTATCCGGCCGCCGGCGATGATGCTTTTAAGGTTGAGCTTTTCGCAAAGAGCCTTGCGAGCCTCATATAAACGGCGAGCCAGGCGCAGGCCCCGGTATTTAGGATGTACAAATATTTCTATGCCGTATAAAACATCACCCTTATCATCATGTGTTTTGAAGGTGCCGCTGCCAGTTATTTGTTTATAGGTATGGTTATCACCATATTTTTGATAATCGACAATAATAGATAGCGCGCAACCTACCACTTCGCCGTTTACGGTCACACAAATTTGTCCCTCCGGGAACAGTTTGATTAATTTTTTTATTGAAGCTGCATCCCAGTAATCCTCGTCCATATCAAGGTAGGCCGACTTCATTGATTTTTTCAACTCCTGGTAGTCCTGTGCATCCAGGTTACGGAGTTCGATACTTTGCATATCCATGCTTTTTTAACCCTGTATTGGATGGAATGTTTGTTGCAAGCTAAAAGTAATGAGTGGTTAATGTTAAGTGTTTAGCTTTTTGAGTGCCACCATGCCCAAAGTATCAATACAGGCTGCAACATTAACCTCATCCACGCAATTACCGGGGTGACCATAATGCTGCCTATCTTTAGCGGTGCATGTACAAGCATATCTATATGAACAGGTAGAAAAGCTAAAAGCATTAAAATGATTCCCCATGAGGCAACCTTGCGTGTTTTGGGCCGTATCAGTAATATTGAAAACAAAATTTCAAAAGAACCAGCTAAGTAATTAAGTAAATGGGGGGCAGGTAAATAGGCTGGGATGATATTGACATAGCCTTGCGGATGTATAAAATGATTAGCACCGGCAATTAGGTAACCAATGACCAAAATTACCAGACTGATTTTTTTTAATATTTGCATTTATAGTTGTTCAATCGATTGATTAATTAAATTTATTTATAAAAATACGTTGATTTTTTACGTAAAACACATTATTTATAATCATTCTAAATGCACGTGTTTGACAAATTATTGACATTGCATCAAATAGCGTATAGTACTTTTGTTGGGTCAAAATAAAACTGCTTTGAAGTATCTAAAGGTAATTGCTTTTACACATAAACAGATCGAGCTGAAGGAACTGGGAAAGTTGGTTATCTGCCAGGAAAACCTTACTGAAAAACTTCGGGCAGTTAAAGAGCATTTTGCTATCGACGAGATTTTTTATCTCTCAACCTGTAACCGTGTAGAGTTCGTGCTATCTACTTCTCAGAAAGTAGACCGGGAATTTGCCGAAGCTTTTATTGCTTCTATGAATATTGGCCTGTGCCCGCACTCTACAAAAACATTTTTAGATGCTGCATCTATTTACAGCGGACAGGAAGCATTGAACCACTTATTACGTACTTCATGCTCATTAGAGAGCCTTGTGGTTGGCGAAAAAGAAATTTTGGCACAGCTGCGCAAAGCTTATGATGATTGCCGCGAGGCCGGCCTTACAGCTGATAAATTACGCCTGGTAATGGAGTGTGTTGTTAAAACCGCGAAAGAGGTTTATACCAATACCAATATTTCTAAGAACCCGATTTCGGTAGTTTCATTAGCTTACCGTAAGCTAAAAGATCTGAAACTTTGCTCAAACGCCCGGATATTGATTATTGGTGCGGGCGAAACAAACCGCAATATTTCTAAATACCTGCAAAAACATAAGTTTTCTAACTTTGCGGTTTTCAACCGTACTTTAGCTAAAGCAGAACAGTTAGCTGCCGACTTGAACGGCGAAGCTTATGAAATTGCAGATCTGGCTAATTATAAAAAAGGGTTTGATGCCATTATTACCTGTACTTCAGCTGTTGAGCCCATTATTACGCCGGAAGTGTATTTATCATTGCTGAATGGCGAAACAGGCAAAAAAACAATTGTTGACCTTGCTATCCCTAATGATACGGCGCCGGAAGTGCTGGAGCAATTCGAGGTTAATTTCATAGAAGTTCATTCCCTTAACGAGGTAGCCAAAAAGAACCTGCAGGAACGTTACCAGGAGCTGGTACATGCCGAGGCTATCATCGAACAAAATATCACCGAATTTTTTGTGATGCTTAAGCAGCGCAAAGTTGAGCTGGCTATGCGCCAGGTGCCTGAGAAGATCAAGGAGATTCGTAATAACGCCGTAAATACCGTATTTGCCGATGAGGTACAAAGCCTTGATAAAGAATCGCGCGAGATACTGGAAAAGGTGATCAACTACATGGAGAAAAAATATATCAGTGTGCCTATGGTAATGGCCAAGGATATATTGATCAATAATAATTAAGCAGCCACTTAATTTTTTCCAATAAATTTAATAGCTATGGCGAGTTTAGCGCAGCCTAACTCGCGACTTGCACAATTTAAGCTTTTAGCTCAAATTAAAATAACATCGATCAGTCCTTTTTCACCTGCATAGTCTCTTGCACTGCTATACAGGTAATATTCCGCCTTGTCTACCCATCCTGCCTTCACAGGATTATTATGTAAGTAATCAAGCTTCTGATCCATCACTTCATTGGTGAACAGCTCGATAGGGTGATTGCCCTGTCGCCAAAACTGATATTTTTCGTTATTTGGATTACCTTTTCCTTCACGTTCAAAAAACCATAATAGCCATTCTCGCCGGCTTTCCTGTAAATTCTGTTCTATAGCTTTAATTATTGTTTTTGAGGTATGACGTTTAATATCTCTAAGAATGTCTTGTAGAGGTTTATCATCTGATCTGATAATCAAGTGAACATGATTGCTCATTATAACCCATGCATAAAGTTCAAGTCCTTTATTTTTTATGCAATACTTTAAACTATCTACAAGGATATCTTTATATGCTGTTCTTGTAAATACGTCTATCCATCTAACAACTGAAAAGGTAACGAAGTATAAGCCCTCGGGATTGCGAAATTTGTAATTGCTACTCACGCTGTTAAGTTAATAATAAAGCTTCATCTTAAATTGGAATAAAAGCTGAAAGCTTTTTTCATGCTATGTCACGAGTTAGGCTTCGCTAAACTCGCGACGGCTAAAAATTAGGCTATCAGCTACCGCGAGTTTAACGTAGTGTAACTCGCGGTAATGCATAATGGTAAACTTTAAGCTTACAATAAAATAAAGCTGAAGCTTCTTTCATGCTACGTAACGAGTTAGGCCTCGCTAAACTCGCGATAGCAATCCAACAGCTAAGCCTCAATCCCTTCTCCGTCAGCCCACTCTCATATCCTTAATTAATATTAAATTACTGCCCTTAAAAAATTAAATTTGTAACGTAAAAATTTAACCTTTTGGACAGAACAGTAATTATTGGAACTCGCGGAAGCGAACTTGCTTTATGGCAGGCAAATTTTGTTAAAGACCAGCTTGCCGCTATTCATATTCCCGCCGAATTAAAGATCATCAAAACACAGGGCGATCGCATACTTAACCTGAGCTTTGATAAGCTGGAAGGCAAAGGCTTTTTTACAAAAGAATTAGAAGAAGAACTTTTAGCCGGTACAATAGATATAGCAGTGCATTCGCACAAGGACCTGCCTACAGAAAACCCTCCGGGACTCATCATCGCAGCAGTTTCAGAACGGGAGGACCCGGCTGAACTGTTGCTGATATTGAAGGATTGCGTGGATGTACGCCAAAAACTTTCCGTAAAATATGGGGGCATTGTAGGTACCTCATCCAATCGCCGTAAGGCACAATTGCTTGCCCTGCGCCCTGACCTGGAGATACAAGACCTGCGTGGCAATGTGCCTACCCGCATTGGTAAACTACGCGATGAAAAATACGACGCCATCATGCTGGCTAAAGCAGGCGTTAGCCGTTTAGGTATCGATCTGAGCGAATTTCATGTAGAAGAATTAACGCCAACAGAGTTTATACCTGCGCCTGCACAAGGCGTGCTGGCTATACAGATACGTGAGAACGACAGGTTACTACACGAGGCCCTGCAGGAGCTGCATCACCCGGAAGTAGCCGAGCAACTGGCTTTGGAGCGTGGTGTACTTAAACAGTTTGGCGGCGGTTGCCACTTGCCTTTAGGTGTTTACTGCCGCAAGGACGATAATATGTTCCAGGTGTTCACCTCAAAGGCAGATGAAGAAGATGAGTTCCCCGACAGGCTTTTTATCGAAAGCTCAACCCTTGATGGCGTAGCAGATAAGATATTAAGCAAATTTGCTAAAGACAGGAAATTTCCTTCGAAAGTGTTTATCACAAGGGATGTTGCTGCTACCAGCTACTTCCACAGGGCTGTATCAAAACATAAAATTGAGATAGAGGCCCGCTCGTTGATACGTACCGTTCCGGTTATTACGCGTTTCGATTCATATATATTACGCAATATCGACTGGGTGTTTTTTACCAGTAAAAATGCAGTTGAATATTTCTTCAGGTTATCGCCTCAGTTCCCTAAAAAAGTAAAGTTTGGGGTAATGGGTGCAGGTAGCGAAGATATGCTTCGCCGCAATGGCCACTTTGCCAATTTTGTGGGCGAAAGCACTGATACCGCTGATGTAGCCGCTGATTTTGCCGCATTGGCAAACGGTACTTCGGTATTGTTCCCGGGTGCAGACAACCCCATGAGAAGCATACACCAGGGTTTGTCGGCCGATACAAAGATCATCGACCTGCCTGTTTATGAAACTGTTTTGGAAGAGAATGTAGAACCAAGCGGTGCAGATATAATGGTGTTTACCAGCCCAAGTAACGTAGAAGCGTACTTTGCTGATAACCTGTTGGAACCCGGCCAAAAAGTAATTGCCATAGGTAAATCAACCGGTAAAAAGTTTGACGAAATGGGTGTTAAATATGTATTGCCCTTTTCGCCCGACGAAGTAGGCCTCGCAGAGGCTGTGTTTGGAATATAAAACGTTCACTGGTTCATTGGCTCATTAGTTTATTGTTTACATACTAACCGGCTATTCACTAATTAACAAATGAACCATTTTACTAATGAACAAAGAAATGTTACAACGACCAAGAAGAAACCGCAAGAGTGAAGTTATCCGCCAGATGGTACAGGAAACTCATGTAAGTGCGGCCAATTTAATATTCCCGTTATTTATTGTTGAAGGTGATAACCAAAAAACAGAGGTATCATCCATGCCGGGCATCTTCAGGTACTCCATAGATAACCTGCTGCGCGAGGTGGAAAGCTGCCTTAATTTAGGTTTAAAGTCTTTCGATCTCTTCCCGAATATCGACGAGGCGCTTAAAGATAAATATGCAACCGAGAGTCATCGTGATGAAAGCCTTTACCTGCGTGCCATACGTGCCGTTAAAAAGGAGTTTCCGGAAGCTTGCGTTATAACGGACGTAGCGATGGACCCATACAGCAGCGATGGCCATGATGGTATTGTAGAGAACGGCGAGATACTTAACGATGAAACCCTTGAGGTTTTAGGTAAGATGGCCCTGGCACACGCGCGCAGCGGTGCTGATATCATCGCACCTTCGGATATGATGGATGGCCGGGTGGGTTATATACGCAACGTATTGGACGAAAATGGCTTTACAGGTGTATCTATCATGTCGTATTCGGCAAAATATGCCAGCGCCTTTTATGGCCCGTTCAGGGATGCGTTGAATTCGGCCCCTAAATTTGGCGATAAGAAAACATACCAGATGAACCCGGCCAACCAGCGCGAAGCTTTGATAGAAGCCCGTTTGGATGAAGCTGAAGGGGCCGACTTCCTGATGGTAAAACCAGGGCTACCCTATTTGGATGTAATTAAACTTTTAAAAGACAGCACCGAACTGCCTATAGCGGCCTACAATGTAAGTGGCGAATACGCCATGATCAAAGCGGCCATCAGAAACGGTTGGCTAAATGAGCAACGTGCTATAACGGAAGTTTTAACCAGCTTCCGCAGGGCGGGTGCCAGCGCGATACTAACTTATCACGCGAAAGAAGTGTTGGAAAATAAGTGGCTGTAAGTCCCACCCAAACCCTCGCCGAAAGGGAGGGCTTATAACAAATATATTAAACTAATAAGTCTTCCCTATTGGGGGAGATTTAGAGGGGGCTAATGATAAAATGAGCAAACCTGATATCAGCAGAACAAAATCTGCAGAACTGTACGAAAAAGCGAAAACCTATTTCCCGGGGGGTGTAAACTCGCCGGTACGGGCGTTTAAATCTGTTTACGGTACGCCGCTGTTTATAGAAAAAGGCGACGGCAGTCATATATGGGATGCCGACGGTAACGAGTTTATTGATTTTTGCTGCTCATGGGGGCCGCTCATTTTGGGCCACAACCATCCGGCAGTGCGCGAAAAAGTTACTGAAGTAATGCAGAAGGGCATGTCCTTTGGCGCGCCTACCGCTTTAGAGAACGAGCTGGCGGAACTGATACTGAACAATAACAAATACATCGAAAAAATACGTTTTGTAAGCTCGGGTACAGAGGCGGTCATGTCGGCCATCAGGCTGGCAAGGGGCTATACCAAACGCGACAAAATATTAAAGTTTGAAGGCTGTTACCATGGGCATTCAGATAGTTTGCTGGTTAAGGCTGGGTCTGGGTTGGTAACCTTTGGTGAAACATCTTCAGCCGGTGTACCCAAAGCATTTGCCGATGAAACTATTGTAGTGTCTTTAGATGATACCAAAGCCCTGGATGGCGCATTTGCCGAGTTCAAAGGGGAAATAGCCGCTGTTATCATAGAGCCTGTCCCGGCTAATAACGGCTTGTTGTTACAGGATAAAGCGTACTTACAGTACCTGCGTGATATTTGTACGCAAAACGGCACCATGCTGATATTTGACGAAGTGATATCAGGTTTCCGTGTGGGCTTTGAGGGTGCTGCTGCTTACTATGGCATTCAGCCGAATATCATTACCTATGGTAAAATTATTGGCGGCGGTTTGCCGGTTGGCGCTTATGGCGCATCGGCAGAAGTGATGGATCATATATCACCTATAGGTTCTGTTTACCAGGCGGGTACTTTATCAGGAAACCCGGTAGCTATGGCTGCAGGAATTGCGCAGTTGAGCGAATTACTTAAACCGGGTTTTTATGACGATCTTCACTCAAAAACAGCTCGTTTTGTAAACGAGGTTCAGCAGTTTGTAAATGAGCGTGGCTATCCTGTTAAACTATTTACTATCGGCTCTATATTCTGGTTTGCCTTTACCGAGCAGGAAAGGATCAGCACAGCCGAGCAGATAGACCCGGCAAGCATGGTTAAATTCAAGGAAATGCACCGCGAATTGCTTAACAGGGGGATTTACATGGGGCCGTCAGGGTACGAAGTTGGTTTTATATCATCGGCCCATACACAGGAAGACTTGGAAATAACAAAAACAGCTATATTTGATAGTCTGGATATCGTGTTCGGAAAATAGCTGCCGGTTGGCGGTGTGCAGTTATGCTAATCGTCAACTGCCAACTGTAAACTGATGACTGTAAACTTAAGGCTCAAATGAAAAAGACACTTGTAATATTTTACGCTATCATTATCTATGCTGTTGCCGAACTGGTATGGTGGGGGTATATGTTGGTTAACCTCAATCCAAGCCGCCGGGGCATGATTTTTGGTGAGGGAATGATGTTCGTTATGGTGTTTTTAGTAGGCGCCTACTTTTTACATAAATCGCTTAACAAAGAAACACGCCTGCGCGAGCAACAAAAAAACTTTTTGCTATCGGTAACACATGAGCTTAAATCGCCGCTGGCATCTATCAAAGTATTGTTGCAAACTATTCAAAAGCGGGATCTGAACCGCGCGCAGATTTTAAACTTTATAGATAAGTCGTTACTGGATGTGGAACGGCTTGACGATATGGTTGAAAATATGTTGCTGGCATCAAAAATAGATAACCGCTCCTACAGCTTTCCTAAAGCAAAATTTAACTTATCAGTATTGGTAGATAGCGTAGTTAACCGCCTGCAGATAAGCAAATGCGATTGTAACCAGCAGATAATTGCTGCACAGATAGAGCCAAAAATTGAGATAACCGGCGATAAATTTGCACTTACATCAGTAATTACAAACCTGATAGAAAATGCGGTAAAATATTCAAGTCCCTGCGAAACAGTGCATGTTAAGCTGTTTGAAAAAGAGGGAAGGATTATATTTCAGGTGGCTGATCATGGCATTGGTATAGCGGATAACGAGAAAAGTCGCATATTTGATAAATTCTATCGGGTGGGCAGCGAGGATACGCGCAATACAAAAGGTACCGGTTTAGGCTTATATATAGTTAAAGAGGTGTTGGATAAGCACCAGGCCAGTATAAAAGTAAAAGATAACCGCCCTGCCGGTAGTGTTTTTGAAGTTGTTTTTGCATTAACCTAATCTTAAAAAAAATGATGCCCAACAAAAAAAGAATATTGTTGGCCGAAGACGAAGAACATTTGTTGGAAGCCATTAAACTGAACCTTGAGCTGGAAGGTTATAAAGTTTCTACAGCTAACAACGGTAAAAAGGCCCTTCAGATATTTAAAGAAGAGCGTTTTAACCTGGTGATATTAGATGTTATGATGCCCGAGATTGACGGTTTTGTAGTTGCCGAGACCATCAGGCTGGAGAACTCTGAGGTGCCAATTATGTTCCTCACCGCTAAAAATACTAATGAGGATAAAATATCAGGCCTGAAGAAGGGCGCTGATGATTACCTGACCAAGCCATTCAATCTGGAAGAGCTGATATTGCGTGTTAACAACCTGGTTAAACGCAGCCTTAAAGGGGATGATCTGAAAGAATTTAACAGCTATCATATCGGCGATAAAACCATACACTTCAACTCGTTCGAGCTGATCAATGAGGATGGCAGCATCACCGCACTTACCAAAAAAGAAACCATGCTGTTAAAACTGCTGATAGAGCGCCGAAACGAAGCTGTATCGCGCGAGCAGATTCTTGAAACAGTGTGGAACTACGATGTTTATCCATCAACACGTACTATCGATAACTTTATACTTACCTTCCGTAAGTACTTTGAACCAGATCCTAAAAATCCGATTTATTTTCACTCCATTCGTGGTGTAGGTTATAAGTTTACCGATACTCATTAAGCATGTTTACAAACAGGGCGCGAATACTGGTGGCGGGGCTTTTTGTGATACTGATGGCTGTTGCCGCGCACTACAAGGTTTATCAGTTAGCAGCTATAGCCTTGATGTTTATTATATTGCTGATTTACGGATACTTTAAACAAGGCACCATAGTACTAGCGGCAAAGGCTTTCCATCAAAAGGATTATGGCCGTGCCGAACAGTTATTAAGGCAGGTAGCCAAGCCGGATATGCTTGCCAAAAGCCGCAGGGGGTTTTACGAGTTTATTTACGGTGGCGTGTGCCTGCAAAAACAGGCTTATGACGAGGCCGAACAGCATTATGAACTGGCAGCTTTGTATCCCTTGCGTAACGCTAACGACCACGTGGCCGCACTGGTACACGTGGCTAATATTAATGTGCGTAAAGGCAACTACGAAAAAGCCAGGGCTTACCTTCAACTAACCGAAAAGCATAAAGACAATATATCTGCCAAAATGAAAGACGTAATCTGGAAGGTAAGGCAGGAAATACAAAAGCACTAAGAAAGAACAAAGACATTAAGATAAAAGAGTAAGGACAAACTCATTGCTCTTTTATCATGGTGTCTTTTATCCAAACAAATGAAAGATTCTTTATTTATAAAAGCCGCATTTTCAGAGAAAACAGAACGCCCGCCGGTTTGGATGATGCGCCAGGCAGGCAGGTTCATGAAAGAGTATTGGGATATCAAAAACAAATATTCTTTTTTGGAGATGTGCAAAACCCCGGAGATAGCCGCTGATGTTACCATGCTTCCGGTTGATCTGCTGGGTATAGATGCCGCTATTTTGTTCTCTGATATTTTGGTTACCGGCGAGGCTATGGGCGGCGACCTGAGCTTTACTGCAGGCGTAGGCCCTAAATTTGCCAACCCTGTACGCACACAGGCAGATATTGACGCCCTGGAAACCAATGTGGGCGACAGGCTGCAATATGTTGCTGATGCCATAAAAGTTATACAGCAGCGCCTTAATAGCAGCATACCGCTTATAGGTTTTGCCGGTGCGCCGTTTACTGTAATGAGCTACCTGGTTGAAGGCGGTTCATCTAAAGATTTTAAGCTTACCAAGCTGATGCTGCATAACGAGCCGGAAATGGCTCATCAGTTGCTATCAAAAATTGCAACAGTTACTGCTAACTACCTGAACCTGCAGATCGAAGCCGGTGTTAATGCTGTCCAAATATTTGACAGCTGGGCGCAGGCGTTATCATGGGATGATTATACTGAATTTTCTCACCGTTATATTACAGAGATCATCAGTAAGTTAAACCGCAAGGATATACCGGTAATATCTTTTTGCAAAGGCAGTTCTGTTTTTGCGCCGCTGATGGCAGAGGCCAGGCCGGATGTGATATCTATCGACTGGAACGTTGACTTACTGGATATGAAAAAGCGCTTACCGCAGGGCATTGCTGTGCAGGGTAACCTTGATCCGCATATTTTGTATGCTGACAAGAAAGTAATCAAAGAACGCATCCATCGCCTGTTTGAGCGTATGCGCGGCGAAGATGGGTTTATCTTTAACCTTGGCCACGGCATTATGCCTGATATTCCGTTTGATAACGTGAAGTACGCAGTAGAGGTTATAAAAGAGTTTAGATATTAATTGATTGAGCTATGTCAATGCAAGCGATAGCGCGGCAATCTCAGCATATACGCTTGCCCTATCATATTGCTTCTCCGCCATTCGGCGTGTCGCAATGACATTTAAAAAAAGGTATGTACCAATACGTTTTAGCCATACATATTATTTTTGTAGTCTGCTGGATGGCGGGGCTGTTTTACATGGTGCGCCTTTTTATTTATCATACTGAGGCGCAGCAAAAGCCCGAACCAGCGCGCGCTATCCTTGCAGAACAGTTTGAAATAATGGAGCGCAAGCTATGGTGGATCATTACAACGCCCAGCATGTACTTGGTTTTAGCCGCAGGCATTACCATGGTTACCATTAATCCGCCGCTTTTAAAGCAACCATGGCTACATGTAAAATTGCTGTTTGTTATAGGGCTGATTGCTTACCATTTCATCTGTCAGCAAAAAATGAAACAAATGGCAGGGGGCGTTTTCAAATGGACATCTACACAGTTACGGCTTTGGAACGAGCTGGCAACGGTTATCCTGTTTGCTATTGTTTTCCTGGTAGTGTTAAAAAGTGCCATCAACTGGATATTCGGCGTTATCAGTATCATAGCCTTCAGTATGATACTCATGTCGGCGGTCAAGATCTATAAGTATTTCAGATTGAAAAAGTAACGGCTGTAATACTTTATATACTACAGCCGCTCCCGTGGTAATATTTACCATTGCGATTTGGTAACCTGCCGCACCATAATAAAGGTGCCGCTTGCGTTTACATATCCTTCAATAATCTCCGTGCCTTTTTTAGCCTTTACCTTATAAGTTGCTTTTGCCAGTTTGGCAACCGGATCATAGTATGACAGGCTTTCGAACTCGATGGGTATAACGATATTGCCTTTTGTATTGATGATGCCATGTTTGCCGCTTTTGCTGACCATAATATTCCCATTATCGATGATGTTGGCATAATCAAAAGATTTGATCAATACTGGGTTCCCTTTCTTATCGGTAGTATTGGTATTAATCGTAAGCTCATTCAACATTCCGGACGCATCCAGCAAGTCCAGGTTGCCTTTATTGGCCACAAAAGCAAACCCTTCCTGAAAATCCTTATGATCATTTTTGCCTTTATCTTTCACCTGGTAAAATACATCGCCCTTTTTGTTGATGAACGCATACTGGAACTGTGTTTTATCGGCCGGATAAACCACAGCAAAGCCGTTATGGAAATCGCCGGGCTGCAGGCTGTATTTGTAATCTACAACCGGGTTCCCGGCTTTATCAATAAATCCCCATTTAACTTCGCCATACTGGTTTTTGTAAGCCACGGCTGCAAGCCCGTCAGAAAATGGCTGTGCGTTTTCATATTTATTGGCAATTATTTTTTTACCAAGCCGGTTGTAATATCCGAACTGATCATCCTCTTTACCGGCAGCCATGCCCTCGCTAAAATCCGGCAGAATAGATGGCATACCATCCCGCGGGTCCTTTGCTTTAAAAAGGCTTTTGGTTACACCATTGGCCTCGGTTAAAGCTACAGTTGGTGCAATTGCCTTTTTGGTATAAAAGAATACTTTAGGGAATGGGGTTGTTTTACCATCGCGACTAATGAAGAATAAATTAGCATTGTTTTTATCGCTTACTACAGCATAACCTTCTTTATCAAATGGCGTTGCCGAACCATACAGGCAGTTAACTACCAGTTTACCTGTGTTGTTTACATACCCGGCCAAACCTGTTTTAGCATCCCTCACAATGCAATATCCATTCAGGAAGCCTTCTGTCAGATCTGTGCTTTCTAACTGGTACTTTCCAAACGGTATGATGGTATTTCCTTTGGCATCGATAAGTGAAGACGCCGTACCGCGTTTAATAATGGCGTAGCCCTCATGAAAATCGTTGAGCTGATCTACCTGAAAACTCACAACGTCAGGAGCAAGGGTAACTTCAGGCTCTTTTTGGGCTAAACTTAAACCCGGGGCGCTCAGTAAGGCGCAGAGTAAAATGGCGGTACCGGCTTTTTTGATGTGGGCTGATAAATTGGTTCCCGGAAAATAAGGAAACGGAGATTGGATAAATAGCTTGCTATTTTTCATTTGCTGTTGTAATAAGGTTAGGTTTTACTGCTTTAAAAGTATTAAAAATCTGCATAAGAGAACAGGGTGATTTGCACGCATACGGAACGTTTAATAACCTTAAAAAAAATTATAAGCCATGCAACCAATTGATGCGGCAATACATCTTACCTTTAAATGATGTTTCTGGAACCCAAACCTACTATTGATGAACTGGTGAAACGCTGCAAGGCCGGGCAGCGTAAGGCGCAGGAATTGCTGTATAAGCAGCTCGCCTCAAAAATGCTCGGTGTATGTATGCGGTACGCTACGCACCGTATGGAGGCAGAGGATATGTTGCAGAATGGTTTTATGAGGGTTTTTCAGAAAATAGAAGATTACCGTGGGGATGGCTCTTTTGAAGGTTGGGTGAGGCGCATAATGGTGCATAGCTCGATAGAGTATTACCGGCGTAATCATAAAATGATGCAGGTGGTTGACATTGATGAGGCAGGGCATGAACCGGTGGTAGATGCATCAGCAGCCAGCAGCCTGCAAGCCAAAGATCTGCTGAACCTTATCAAGGAACTTGCGCCAGGTTACCGTATGGTATTTAACCTTTATGCTATTGATGGTTACTCGCATAAAGAAATAGCGGGAATAATGGGTATCACAGAAGGGGCCTCTAAATCGCAGTTGTCAAGGGCAAGGGCCATTTTGAAAGAACAGATACAGAAAATGGACAATAAAAGATATGAATATGCAGGATAAAGAAATTGACCGGTTATTCAGGTCGGAGCTTGAACATTTTGAAGCCGCGCCATCGCCGGAGGTATGGAAGAACATCTCGGCAGAACTGGGCTCGCAAACAACCAAACGCCCTTTTTTAAGGTATATGGGCATTGCTGCAAGTTTGCTAATCATACTCTCTGCAGGCTGGTATTTTATTACAGATACCAAACCACCGGTTAAAAACAGGACAAACATTGCCCGGGTAAACGTAAAGAAGAATGAGGCAAAGCCTGAAGCAGAACCGGCAAAGCAACAATTAGCCGTAAAGTTGCCTGCGCAGCCTGAAAATGAGATACATCAGGATGTGCAGGTGGCATCTGTAAAAGCTTTCAGGAAAGTAAAAGTTAAGAAACCAGTACCGGCACAAAACACAGCTAACATTGAGCCCGTATTGCCTGCATCGCAAATTGCGCAAAACACACCTAAGCCTGATACAGGAAGCATAAAATATGTAGTGCCTGATAAGGAAACGCCATTAATTGCAAGGATGGAAGCGCCCGAAGATATAAAATTCAGTACGTCATTAATGCCTGTGGCAGCGCAAGAGCAACCTGTGGCAAAGACAATAGCGGCTGCCCCGGTTAAGAAGCACCGCATACGTGGCATTGGCGATCTGCTGAATGCAGTAGTACGTAAAATTGATAAACGAAAAGATAAACTGATCGAATTTTCTGATAAAGATGAAGACGAGCCGAATATCACCGGTATCAACCTCGGCTTTCTTAAAATAAAAAAACAAGATTGATATATTTACACCTTGATATGAAACGACTTTTATTTACAACACTTATATCTTTTGCTTCGGTGGCATTATTTGCACAAACTACTACAACCGATTCTGCAAAAACTTATCCGGATAGCACCAAAACTACCGGCGATTCAACCAAAACCCGCCGTACACGTATCAAGCTCGGCTTTGGCGGCGATGCTACCCAGGTAGGTATCAATGATACGATTACAGAAGTTTCTAAAGCGCCCGGCTTTTCTTTCGGGCTTACTTTTACCCGTTTTGATATCGGGCTGACAACACTTAATGATAACGGCAGCTTTAAGCTTTCGCCACAAAACCAGTTTCTGAACTACCGCTCATGGCGCAGCAGTAATATTGGCTTTGATATATTGCAGTTAGGTTACCGTTTCAGCAGCTCATTCAGGATATATGCGGCAGGCGGTTTCGACTGGACAAACCTGCGCCTTCGCAGAAACATCACTATTCAGCGTAATCAACCTACGTTAACCTATACGGAGGATGATATATCGTACACTAAAAACAGGCTATCGGCCACTTATATACGGGTACCTATCTCTTTTGATTACAGGACACACGATGATGCCGATGGCCGCAGGTTTCATTTTGTTGCCGGCCCTGATTTGGGCATACGCATCAGCAGCAGCCTTAAACAGGAAAGCAAGCAGGGCGATACTAAATTATCCGGTAATTACCACTTCGCTAAATTCAGGTACGGCGCATCCTTACGTGTTGGTTACGGTGCGATTGGGGTGTTTGCCAAATATTACCTGAACGATATGTTTGAGGATAGCCCGGCCCAGGATGGCTTAAGGCAGTTCAACTTTGGTATGAGCGTGGGTTGGTAAAAACACTGACAGGATTTAAAGATTGCGGGATGATAATCTTATAATCCTGTCATTCGCTAAATCCTGTAATCCTGTCCTATATTTGGCCCTGATGAATGATCAATCTTTGTTACGGGCTAAAGCAGTTACTAAATCTTATGGCGGCGCGGTTGCATCGGGCGTGAAAAATATAACGCTTGATATTACGCCCGGTAAAATTACAGCTATAATAGGGCAAAGCGGCAGCGGAAAAAGTACGCTGCTGCGGTTGTTATATGGATTGCTAACACCCGACGAAGGTTTGATAAGTTTTAAAGGCGAGCGTATCTGGGGCCCTGAAGAAAAGCTTATACCCGGCCACGATGCCATGAAGATGGTTACCCAGCACACCGACGACCTGAACCTGTTTGCCCGCGTGTGGGATAACGTGGCTGCAATGCTGCCCAGTACCAATGTGAAACTTAAGGAAGAAAAAACAGAGCAGGTACTTCGCCAGCTTAATATGATGCACCTGGCCCTTAAACGCGTAGCCGATTTGAGTGGAGGCGAAAAACAACGTGTTGCCATTGCCCGCGCAATTATTACCCGGCCGGGTGTTTTGCTGCTTGATGAACCCTTTAACCAGGTTGACACATCTTTCAGGGAAGGGTTGCAGCATGATATCAGGCAGATAGTAAGAGAAACCGGCCTTACGGTTGTAATGGTATCGCACGACCCGGCAGAGGTGCTTTCTATGGCCGATGAGCTGGTGGTGTTAAAAGACGGTGAAATTGTTGAAACGGGGCACCCCAAAACTTTGTACCATACACCGGGCAATTTATATACTGCCGAGCTGCTTACTAATTGCAATATACTTAATGCAAATGATGCAAAAGTATGCGGTATACAAACAGATAAAGCAATAGTAGTGATCTATCCGGAGTGGATACGTATAGCTAATGTTTTAAAAACCAGCCAATGGACAGTAATAGAGGTACTGTTTAAAGGGCAGTATGAAGATTTGATCCTGGAAAATTCTGGTGTTATACTCAGGACTGTGAACAATGAGCCGGATAAATATACGGTTGGCGATATAATCGGCCTTAAAATAAAGAGATGGCTTGAATATAGCCCACTTCAATCTTCCTTAAAAGGCGAAGCTTGAAGTGAACTATAGTTAGCATTACCGTTTAGAAAGGGCTGGGCGTTATTTTATTTCGAAAGAAGACAATTTTACAAACTGCTGCACGCGTGCATTCACTTCTTCAGCCGAAAGATTCTTTATTTTTTCGGTGCCGAATTCCTCTACGCAGAAAGATGCCAGCGCCGAGCCGAAGATGATAGCATTTTTCATGTTATTGAAATTGATGGTGCCTACTTTAGCCATGTAACCAATAAAGCCACCTGCAAACGTATCGCCGGCGCCGGTTGGGTCAAAAACCTCAGCCAATGGTAATGCCGGTGCCGAAAATACATGATCTTCGTGGAAAAGCAAGGCTCCATGCTCCCCCTTTTTTATGATGAGGTATTTTGGACCCATGGTTAATATTTTTTTAGCGGCTTTTACTAAAGAGTATTCGCCGGATAACTGGCGGGCTTCAGCATCGTTTATGGTGAGTACATCAACCATTTTAATGGTATCCAGCAGGTCGTCCATAGCAATGTCCATCCAAAAATTCATGGTGTCCATTACAATTAGCTTAGGCCGGTTTTTAAGGCGTTTAATAACCGTTTGCTGTACCTGTGGGGTAAGGTTGCCCAGCATCAGGTATTCGCAGTCCTGGTAGCTTTCAGGGATGATAGGATCAAAGTCGGCCAGTACATTCAGCTCGGTAGCCAGAGTATCGCGGCTGTTCATGTCATTATGGTATCGGCCGCTCCAGAAGAACGATTTTTCTCCGGCTTTGATCTGCAGGCCTTCAGTGTCGATATGATGGTCGTTAAAGTCTTTTATATCCTCCTGGGGGAAGTCGTCGCCCACTACGGCAACAATTTTTATTTTATCATAAAAGTACGAAGCGGCCAAACTTGCGTAGGTAGCAGCGCCTCCAACAATTTTATCGGTTTTACCAAAAGGGGTTTCAATTGCATCAAACGCCACAGTACCAATGACTAACAAACTCATGTAAAATATTTTTAAAATTTTTTTGTGCAAATATTGTGAAATTACATCAGAAAACATACTTTTGCACTCTCCAAACCGGAAAACACTCCTGAGTAGCTCAGCCGGTTAGAGCATCTGACTGTTAATCAGAGGGTCGCTGGTTCGAGCCCAGCCTCAGGAGCGAAATAACACTGTGTTATAGTAGTGTTAAAATTATTCAAAAATTATTTTATAGAAGCCGCGTCAATTTGATGCGGCTTTTTTTATTACTTTATATTCTATCTGTTTACTAAATGTTTATAGTTTAGTAGTGATGAACATCAACACCTAACAAAATGAAAAGTTGCCTTATCATCGTTATTCTATCCTGTTTTTTTAATTGGTCTTATGGACAGCTACCGTCCGAAGCTATTGACAGTCTTATTAAATTTCGGGTTATAAATGCCAAAGAGCGCCCGGCGTTGGAGAAAGAAGTCAAATATATCAGAGGTACAAGTCGGGCTAATTATCGTATTGCGATTCTTGGTGGGTTGGAAAATATCATTCTTCAAAAAAGATTTCACGTAAATCCTCGCACAACTGGATGGTCTTTTTCTTATCGTAATGAGCACCTTGATAAGGCGAGTCAGGATAGTACTAATATCTCGCTCCAGCAACTGTTGGAGAAAATAAAAAAATCGGGCTTGTTGTCTCAAAGGGTTTATTCTTACGCGCAAAAAGGCATCGAAAGCGGTGATTACGTTCTTAATTTTCAATTAATAGGCAGTTTAACCGAAATGAGTTCGCGTCTGGAGTGGCTGGCTCCAAGCAGGTTGCTGCCGGTTGCAGCACAGTTGCACAAGTACGGTATTGTAAGCGATTCATCTTTTTTGCGATTGAAGAATGACATTAACAATGGCAAACTTGAGTCTGCGTTCGAACTTAATAACTATTGCAAATACGACCGGGTTTTTGATATGGCGAAGTATCCCGATGACCCGAATGTTTGGCTGGAGCAAATGCACCGGGATATAGCTTCAATACTACCAGGCCTTGATTTTACTGACTTTAGCTATACTGAGATACCGGACACTTCATTTTCCATACCCGGGGTACGGTTTAAGGTTAGTTTAAAATGCAATGGACGAATCTACAAACATATCAGCCTTCCAATTAGTAATTATAAAAACCCAAAAGGTAAAATTTCTCCTGAAGATATTTTTACTGAGGATTTTTATCGCATCTTCAACAAGATTTTGACAGATCAGCAGTCGCCATACCGCTTACACGGTATTATGTTTAGCTATACCATGAACAGCGAAGATATAAGGCGCTGTGCCCTTATCGCGCTAAAAAACGAGCAAGGTGATGTGTTTATGAAAGATCCGGTGATGTCTTATATGATGGTAAGTATGGATGATTATGATAGCAATTTAACTTCGACAAAGATAGACAGTACCATGTCCGGTTGGAAAAGGATGGGGCTTTTTGCACACCTTTCAGAAACGGATTTTAGTAAAGCGCTTGGCGATGCCCAGGCTGCTGATCCATTTTCGACCAGTATCTTATTATCAAATTTTCCAGACGTAATTTATAATCTACATGACGCGCTAAACGGCGGCCCCCAGCTAGCTTATATCAACCTATTAAATCATCTCGCTAAAATCACGCATGGCGAATTTACTCCTACCAAAGCGATCCAAATTAAAAAAGCTCACGGTATAAAACTACAATATGTGTCAAAAGGTAAAATTCATTCTTATACCTTCCCTACAACATATGGATGGATGGACGTCAAATTTCCGGCGTTTATGAACAATTTAAGCCTTGAAAATAACCTGGCCGGTAATTTTTACCAGTTAAAATATGACGATGCGATAATTTATTTGACAAAAAAGCAACACGAGTATGCGCTAAAAAATAAGTTAATGGAGTTTGCTTCGACAACAAAAAAGAGGTAGCTATATAAATATTTAAAAATTCGCGGGAGTATGTTTCGAGCTATCACAGTTCTTTTTGCCATTTAAGCATTGTGTTCTCCCCAAGATTTGCGATTGTCTTCAAATCTTGATACAATTGTTTTAGTGAAAGTTCAGCCTCAGGAGCAAAATAACACTATACTATTATAGTGTTAAAAGAATTGAACATTGTTTTTTTAGAAGCCGAGTCACCTTGATTCGGCTTTTGTATTTTTAAGACTTGTGTAACCCAGTTTGCTTGCACTCTTTTGCTCACGTTTTGGGAATAGAAAATTTTGTTTTACTACTAGTTTAGCCAGGAAATACAACAAGTCCAGATATTCTTCAGCCTCTAAGTCTGAAATTTCAATTCCTATTTTTCTAAAATTCTTGATAACCTGGTTTGATTTAATTGATCGTTTAGGGATATTTAATTTCGGTTTCATATGCTGCATTTATATATTGATATACCATGTCAAGTCGTTAATTACATTTGCTATGGGATTTGGCAAAACAATTTATAGACTCGCCCTTTGCCGAACGATTATTAGTACATTTATTCAATAGTCATTATAATAAAATTTAAATGAAGCATCACTTTGGCGATTTTTTAGATAGGACAGAGGGTTATTGGACGATAGTCCCAAACAGAGAACGGTATGCCTATGCGGCTGACAATGAAATTGTCGATAAAGCAGCAATAAAAATTCTAACAATTAGTAAAAATCATTCAAATTGGAAACAAATTTTTGACTGCCCAAATATTGAAGAACTAACATTACACAACCCGAGTAAAGAACAAGTTGAAGAGATTCAACAATTGCAATCACTAAAAAGATTAAGAGTGACTTTTTTTCGGGCGAACAATATTGAATGTATTGGAAGTTTATACAATTTGGAAGAAGTCATCCTTGAATATGTATCGGGGTTTTCAGATTTGTCGCCGTTACAAAAACTAACAAAATTGCGGTCCTTGCATCTTGAAAACTTGCGTAGGGTTTCAAATTTTGATAGTCTTAAAGGTATCAATAGTTTAAGGTATTTACATATTGATGGAACGTTGGATTGGAATCAACCCATTGAGAGTTTTGCTTTTCTAACGGGGTTGCCAAATCTCGAGGTATTCTCATTGGGTTTTGTAACCAGTAAAATGGAGTTCCCTGCTTTTTTACCAATATTAAACTTAAAAAAATTGAGAAAAATAAAAATTGGGCGAGCTACATTTAAAACACAAGAATATGCTTTTCTACAAGTTGCGTTGCCACAAGTTGAAGGTTGTTCCTGGGACTTATGTTGGGACTATAATGACAAGTATGAGTTTTTAGGTAAACAAGCTGGCTTTGTAAAAAAAAGCAACCCACTTGCAAAAGAGCGATGTGACGCGTTTGCTGGACTTTATAATAAAATGAAAAGCGAATCGGAAGAACTTATAAAAAGTTATCGCGGCATCCCCCAATCCATATAACATTCAGAAATAGTCTGATAGTTTTTACTTTTCAAGTATTACGAATTTTGACAGTTATATGTTTCGAGCTATTTCCTTTTCAAGCCCATTTGAGCGGTATGTCCTCTCCAAGATTTGCGATTGTCTTCAAATCTTGATACAATTGTTTTAGAGAAAGTTCATCCTCTGGAGCAAATGCCATCAATTTAAAAATTGATGGCATTTTTATTTAAAGTGGTAATTGAAGCAATCAATTAAAGCTTACATTTTTATTATTTGAAAAGTATGGAGTTTTTTGGTTCGAGCCCATCTTAGTTATGTCTTTAGTGTAGCCGGCGCGTAAGAGGGAATTATTACTGTAACGCCATAGTAAACAAACTCGTTTTTGCTCTACCAACTTACTATGATTTTCTAACGTGACTCGTAACTTTAACTTACAGTAACAAATCAATCTTAGATCAGTTGGTACAGTAAATGAAATCCAACGTTTTCATTGCTGCTATAAGGAATTAATGGAGCCTAAAGTTCATTGTTGTGACGATGCTGTAATGTAATTAAATAGTCGTTTGCTTAACTAATAATATTTAATTTACTAAGTGACTTTTAAGCGCCTGAACAATTCGTCCCGATATGAGCGAGAGAGCGGAATCCTCATTGAACTGATTGTAACCTGATGGCGTTCTATTTTTTCGATTTTAGATAACGGGACTATAAACGATTTATGAATGCGCAGAAAACCACCCTGCGGAAGTTTCTGTTGCAGCTCGTTGAGGGTTATGCGGGTTAAGGTGCGCTTATTGTTTTCTACAATGCTTACGTAATTATCTTCGGCCTCTATGTACAAAATGCCGCTTAAGGGAATCTGTACCCAAATACTGCCGTCTTTAATCAATAACGTCTCTACATAGGCTGCAGGCTTACTATCCGGCTGTCTCAAACGCAATTCAGATTGCTTATAAGCCTGTAAGAAACGCGTAAAGTTGATGGGTTTTAGCAAATAGTCAGTTGCTGCCAGATCGAACCCTTTAAGGGCGTGATCGGCATAGGCTGTGGTAAAAATGATCTGCGCCCGATCACGCACTATTTCTGCAAATTCCAATCCTGTTAGGCCAGGTATGTTTATGTCTAAAAAGATGAGATCGACGGTGTTGGTATCAAAATATGTCAAAGCCTCGGTTGCGCTCGAAAAAGCAGCTTGTAAGTTAAGGCCAGGGATTTTTTGCGCATGGGCAGCTATTATATCCAGCGCAACCGGTTCATCATCTATGGCAATTGCATTTATCATTTAGCAGGCAGCACTTCAGTTAATTTGCTTCTTAATTGCTCGGGGCTTAAGTTCTTGGCTATAATCAAACCATCAGGACCGATCAGGTAGTTCTCGGGTATAGACGATACACTGTATAGTTTGGAAACCTCGTTATCCCAATGCTTCAGGTCTGATAGTTGCGTCCAGGGCAGGTTGTCGTCTTTTATTGCTTTTAACCAAGCCTGTCTGCCATCAGCACCATCGAGCGATATGCCCAAGATAGTAAAATTCCGATTCTTAAAATCGCTATAAATAGCACTAATCTTAGGGTTTTGCTGCCTGCACGGGCCACACCATGATGCCCAAAAATCAAGTAAAACATATTTGCCTTTAAAGGATGATAAGCTAACTGGTTTGCCTGCGGTATCTTTCTGTACAAAGTCGGGGGCTGGTACGCCGGGTTTGAGCGTGATGAGGTCGGTCATGTGTTTAATAAACTCGCGTCCCAGTGGGGTATTGCGCACTTTGGCATCGAGCTTATTAAACATTGGCTCAAAAACAGCTAATTTAGGATGCGAACCGGCATATTCCAGCAGGGCTACCAATCCAATGTAGCTTTGAAGGTTTTCTTCATAAAACTTTTTTAAATACGGCTTACGTGCAGCAGAAAGGCTATCTAATTTGATGCCAAGCGATCTTTGTACTTTGGGATCTTTAGCAGCGCGAAACTGCATACTTACGGCAAGACTTTCATCGTCTATCCGCTTGGTCGTTTTCTGAAGTTTTTGCTCATCTGTATTGATAGGCGAACCTGAAAAGGTGCCCCGGGCCACACTATCGGTAGTGTTAAAGCCTATGGTACCCGGATGTAGATAGAGTTTGATCAGATCGACATGGGTACTTATGGTAGATTGACGCATTAATCCAAGCAGACCGACATTGTCCTGATCGGCGACCAGTGTAGCATGGATTGGTCGTTTGGTAAATCCTTTAAACGTATAGCCCCCCTTAGAGGGTGCGTATGCAGCCGAATCAATGATTTTTTTGCCATCTATTTGGTAGGCCAAAAAGAGCTTAGGCTGCTTTATGGTGCTCTTAAACTCTACAAGGAGAGTGAACGTACTATCGGTCACTTTTTGGGCAATTGCCAGGCCAGGCAGCAGTGTAAATAGCAGCCAACACAAGTGTTTTTTCATAATGAGTCTTAGTTTTATATGTTTAATTTGATCTTAAGAGAAGCTGAATAGCTGGTGTGGTTATCATCCAGTTTGAGGCTGTAATTGTCGGGATAAAGCAACTCGAGCCTTTTTTGAGTGGTGGCCAAGCCTGTATTACTGTGTTTCAGCTGGCTGCTAGTCTTTACAATGCTGTTGACAATTTGTAAATTAAGCCAACCATTTTTCACATGAATACACAAATCAACAAAGCATTCTTCATCCATGCTAATTCCGTGCTTAAAGGCGTTTTCTATGAAAGTAAGTAATAACAGGGGAGCAATCTTAAAACCCTCCTCAGCTACGTTAATTTCTACACTAACTTTAATACTTTTCTTTTGTGGGATCCGGGCTTTTTGCAGCGAGAGATAGTTCTTAATAAAATGTATTTCATCAGTTAACGCTACCTCGTTATGCTGCATCCCGTTAACGGTGTAGCGTAAAAGATCAGAGAGTTTATCGACACCGTCGGCTGTTTGCATGGCATTTTCCTTAAGGGCGGTGCCATATAGGTAATTTAGGCTGTTGAATAAAAAATGGGGGTTTAATTGTGCTTTTAGTGCGTCGAGTTCATTTTGCGAGTGTTGGAGATCAAGGTCTTTTTTGCGGTTGTATTGGTAGAAGTAATCGCGTACCAGCGCATAGACCAAGGCATATAAAGCCATAAAAAGTATAGGTCCTGCACCTGACAGTAACCCAAAAACTTCTATAGTGCGCGGATGCCCTAATGCGAGGATTACAAATGCCACAAAAGCAAATATTAAACAGCTTAAAATAAATAATGCCCATTTTAACATCTTAAACAAAATTTGGTAGTTGATTTCGGCTAGCAGGAGGGCGAAGGCCAAAACCAACATGTCGTACCGAAATGTGTGGTTCAAAAAGTACTGCCATGCACTTACCGGCGATCCATCTTGATTAAAGTGATAATTACCATGGAGGCTCACTTCATAAACGTAGCTTATAACAACATAACTTACAGTAACAAACCATACTATCAATAAATGAATGAACCAACAGGTTGTGATTTTCTTGATCAGCATTTTCATAGCATCAAAGAAAGGCAACTATATAATTAATTAATATTTAATGTGGCAAAATGCTTTAAATATGTGGTGAAATGCTTCAGAAGGATTAAGCAGTTAAAAAGCCTTTAACGTTGTCCCCATATCGAGGATACATGTTGTATATGGTATAATAGGCGGTAAAGAAAGGCAAAAGCTAAAGTATTAGCCAGCTTAGAGGTTGTAAAGAAGAGTTAAAGGAAACGAATGTTTGCTTTAACTCTATGATTCTAAAATTGTTATTTGTTGTTCATAAAGGTGAATCCAAGCCTGTGGATATACAGAACAGAATGATTTAGATTTACATTATACTTTCAAATTTTCAAGTAGTTGGTTCAAATTCTGTCCAGTGTGGGGAGTATAAATAAAAGCCCTTCAGCATAGCTTGAAAGGCTTTTTTGTTTTTACATTCATTACCTCCAGCTTGATGGCAGATGCGGATATCGACTCCTGCCTTTTGATCCAGCGAAAGCACCGTGAGAAATGTATGGGCCAGGAAGTTAAGAGAAAAAAAAGCTACAAGCTTGGTAACTTTTAGCCGTACCAAGCGTCTACCTTTAAGCCGGAACCGGACAATTGCCCTTAAAAAAACGCCGCTATGGCCTTAGAAACCGCGATCTACTTAGGCGCGAAAACTGTAAACCATAACCAATGAAAAACATTTTCTTTTTATGCTTACTGACCTGCGTCAGCCTCGTTACTGAAGGGCAAGATCGTTCGCAGCAACTTGACCATTTAATAGGCACTTATTTCAAACTGCAAAAATTTAATGGCACGGTACTGGTCACCCAGAAAGGCAGGATATTGCTTAAGAAGGGCTATGGTTACCAAGATGTAAAGACCAGAGAGCCGAACAGCGCCCATACGGTTTACCAGATCGCATCCGTGACTAAGTGCTTCACTTCAACGCTGGCCCTGAAAATGATCGAATTGAAAAAACTGAAGCTCACAGATCCTCTCAGTAAGTTCTTCACCGGTTTTCCAAAAGGTGACAGTATAACTATCAGGCACCTGTTAAGCCACACCTCCGGTATATCTGATCATGAAGCCGACAGCACCGCTAAAGATAAAACGGATATTGAACGGCTTAAAGCCCGACCACTGGATTTCGCTCCGGGCACCGACTGGCGCTACAGCAATTCCGGCTATATTGTTTTGGGTCATATTCTGGAAAAGGTGAGCGGGATGAGCTACTATGACGCCATCCGGAAATATATATTCGAACCAGCGGGTATGCGGGAAAGCGCGTTTGACTTTGCGGCGCTAAAGAGCCCGCATAAGGCGACGGGTTACTGGGTGTTTCCGGAAGATGCGTCTGCAGAACCGGCCAAGCTCATCAATTACGACCAGCCCAAGGCTGCAGGGGCGATTTATTCAACAGTCGACGATCTGTATAGATTTCACCGGGCGCTGCAAACCGGACAACTGGTGTCTACAGCCTTACTAAAGCAGGCCTATACACCGGTGGCGTTAAATTACGGCTATGGGTGGATCATCGATTCGGCAGATCATAAAAAGGTGGTTTCGCACAGCGGCGACATCTGGGGTTTCAAAGCGGAATTCGCACGGGTACCGGAAGACGATATCTGCGTGGTCATGCTGAGTAATGCTGAAGACCTGGAGCTGCATGCGATAACGTTCAAGATTCTGGCGATCGTGAACGGCCGGCCATACCAGTTCCCGGCGCAAAACAAAGCCACGCTGGATGAGGCAACCTTGAACGGTTACACGGGAAAATATGAGCTGCGTCCCGGTGAGTTCATCGAAATAAAAACGCACAAGGGCCGCCTGCTGGCCACAACCGGCACTACGCAGGAAATGTATTGTCAGCAAAAGGACCATTTCCTGCTGGATAACGGAAGGGACCAGCTGCCAGTTGCCTTTCAGCGGGACAGTGCCGGGGCGGTGATATCCTTGTCATTTCGCAAGGGTGACCAACAAATCATCTGTAAAAAGGTGAAGTGACTAACGCTTTCGGTGAGTTGTGGCATTGTGACAGATCTTTTCACAAATAATTCGTCATCATAACCAGCTCTATGATGCGGAAACTTATCAGGAGTTACAAAGGGAGATCACGTTACGGTCGCTTGCCCTTGTTTTTATACATTACTTGTTGTTAATCAAATAGTTTAGCGAGAATGTAAAACTCATTTTGGTGGTTCGATCTTGTAGGGCTCCTGCAAACGGTAGCCCTAAACAGTAAAAATTTTAACCACTTACAGGTTATCGGCAACTAAACCAAGTGAATATTTCTATAGCCGTTCTTAGCCCTCAAAACTTAGTGATAATATGTCCATTGTACCTATAGACTCCGTCCATAGCGCCAAACCAAATATTTCCTTTGTTATCTTCTAAGATCCGGCCTCTTTTTATCGCTGCTTTACTTCTTATGGTTATTTCTTTAAGCGTATGCTTTAAGCCAGACGATAATGGATTTGCGTTGGCCAGAGAAATAATTGTTATGCGGACAATAGGGCATAAAATTTTACTAAGTTCTGGTGATAGCAGTTCGAGGGTGTTGCCGGTATATCAAACAAATGATGGTCAATATCATATTCGCTTTGAAAGCACTTTTAAATTTTCGCCGGATTCTGTCGTCAGCATTATCCGGCAGAATATTGAAAAAAACCATTTACCCGCAGATTACATCGTAAATGTAGTGGAATGTCAATCCAATCAGGTCATATTCGGATTCGCCATTCTCAAAACAGAGCAGACTAACCTGGTACCTTGCAAGGGTCGGAAACAGCCTAAAGCTTACTATTCTGTCAATATTGCTTTCAGGGACACGATGTTTAATGCGCTGAACACAAAATATGTTGTAGCAACCGGTGGAGGTTTAATAGCCTTTATGCTGATTTTTTCGGGGTTAAGAATAACTATTAAAGGTAAAAAATCACTTATCAGCGTGGAGAATACTCTTGCAGCTACGCCAAAAGTGGTTACTATATGGCGGTATAAGTTTCACACTGATGATCAATATCTGGAATGTAAGGAAGAAAAAGTTGAGCTTTCTGACAAGGAAGCAAAACTCTTAAATATTCTTGCAACAAAACAAAATGAACTTGTAGAAAGAGGTGTTCTTCAAAAAGTTTGGGAAGATGAAGGTGTGATCGTTGCTCGAAGTTTAGATATGTTTATTTCAAAACTTAGGAAAAAATTAGAAAGCGATCCAACTGTACGCGTTGTTAATATACATGGCAAAGGATATAAGTTATAAATAGTTTAGATGTTCAGTTATTAATAGCCTTAAGAGGCTACGCTGAAAGGCTTTGTTCTTTTTAAGCTAATCAAGTAAATCTTCCAAAATACATCTGAAGCGATTGTGTCAAATTGATGAGACCAGCTCTGGAAGTTAACTCCTATTGTTATTTCAAATTTGCAAACTTATCTACTCGTAAACCCATATCACAACCATAAAATCAAGTATGCAAAAAATCTTCAGGTTTAATTTTCTTAATAAATAAATTTAAGTCTTTAAAAATAACCGTCTTGAAATGAGGACACGTAATTTTCCGCAAAAAATAAATATTGCTTGATTAATTGTGAGCAATAGCATAAGTTTACTTAACAGTAAATCTCCTATGCCTTTAATTAACCAATTGCTTAATGCTGATTTAGTATTAGTTAAAATTATACAAGCTATTAAACCTTCCGTTACTCAATCACAAATTACTGATGAGCTGAGTATTCACCCTGATTATCCTAATTTGCTTGCTTTAAATGATGTGCTGAACAACTTTGGCATCACCTCAGGGGCCTACCGTATAATGCCTGATGAATTGGCCGATGTGCCATGCCCTTTTATTGCGCATACCAAAAAAACTGGGTACGAGTTTATGCTTGTTAAAAAGTTGACTAACGATGCGGTAACTTTGCTTAGCAGCAACAAGGGCGACTATACTTTATCCCTTAATGAGTTTAAGCAGATTTTTGACGGGGTAGTATTAGTGCCCGACGACGTTAAAACTGTTAAATACATAAACAGATCATTAAAAGATAATGCAGCAATTTGGCTTGCCGTATGCATATTGGCTTTAATTTTTACAAGTGTACTGGCTTTAAACTATAGCTTGCTAAGCTACTGGCAAGGCGTTACGCTTACCTTTTTCAAAACCACCGGCCTGGCGGTAGCTATATTGTTACTTATACAAAGTATTGATAAAAACAACCCGCTGGTGCAAACGCTTTGCGGCGGGGGCGGCAAAACCAATTGTAACGCCATATTATCCTCAAAAGCGGCTAAAATATTTGAAGGCCTTAGCTGGAGCGAGGTAGGTTTTTTTTATTTTTCGGGCACTTGGCTTACGTTGCTGATCAGTGGCGGAAGTCTTCCCATACTGCAGCTATTAGCCGTTTTAAATATTTGTTGTTTACCTTATACCATATACTCAATTTATTATCAGGCACGCATAGCGAAACAATGGTGTTTGTTTTGTTGTGCTGTACAGGCCTTGCTATGGCTGGAGTTTATGCCGCTGGTTAGTATACTTAACCAGCCACTAATATGGCCATCATTTCAGCAAATTCTGTTAGTGATTATTGGGCTTTTAGTGCCCGTAGCTTTGTGGCTGCTGCTAAAACCGATATTGTTACAGGCACAGCAGTTAAAACCGCTTAAAAGTCAATTGCAAAATTTTAAATATAATACGGAAACCTTTAACGCTACATTAAAAAATCAGCCTAAATATGCGCAGCCAGATGATGATTGGAGCATTGTATTAGGTAACGTAGAAGCGCCAAACATTATCACCATGGTAAGCAACCCCTACTGCCCACCCTGTGCCAAAACCCATAATATTTTAGATGAATGGCTAAGCCGTAACACCGGCATACAGGCCCGTATTGTGTTCACAGCCGATAACAATGACAAAGATATTAAAACCCCTGTTACACGCCACCTGATGGCGCTTTACCAACTGGGCGACAAAAACCTGATACAACGCGCTCTGCACGACTGGTATAATCAAAAACAAAAGAATTATGACGACTGGGCCAAAGAATATCCGGTAAAATTAAACGAAGAGGACTTTAAAAAACTGGATAGCCAGAAAGCCTGGTGCCAACTGGCTGAAGTAAAAGCCACGCCCACCCTGCTGGTAAACGGTTACCGCTTACCAGATGCATATCGTTTAAGTGATATAAAATATATGCTGGAATAACAGCAAAAGATACTTCTCGCGAAAGTAAAGGAGCATGCACTTTACCTGCATGCCGCCAAATTGCCGGGGCGTGGTTACGGCAAAGATAGTTAATTATTAATTCTTTGTTTTTATGTCAAAATTTAACAAACTCAGCAGAGCTGAGATGAAATTTGTAATGGGGGGATATGCACCTTTACCAGGGGTAACATGCACTTGGACTTGGTCTGGAGGATCGGATTGTGTTTCTGGTTCAACCAAAACATCGTGCGCCGATACACCAGAAAATTGCCAAGCCGGAGCAGATAACAACTGCAATTCGAATGATTGTTGTTCAGACGTAGACTGTCGTTAAAATTCAGGAGCCCGGTATTGTTTAATGCTTAGCTGAGAAAGTATAGCATACCTATTACCGGGCTCTCTTAGCTTATATTAATTATTTCTTCAGACCTCATGAAAAAACTTAGTTTGATACTTTTTGCACTATGTCATTTAATGTTTCAGACGATTGCTCAAAAGAAAACAACCGTCATATTTAGATATGAACTGGATTCTCTTAAAAAAGATTCCTTTTATTTGTCGGTAAAAAAACCATTTGACCTACGAGTTTTTGGGGAGGAAGTTAGCTACAATGGAAAAATTGTATCGGTAAATCGTCAAAACGGCTTTATAGAAACAAAGTGCCAATTTGATATACCTTCTATTTCATGTGGCTATTTGAGTTCAGGTTTTGGCTACAAAACGTTTGTAATACCTGGCGACAGTATTATTGTAAATATTGTTAGCCATTCAAAACCCACAGTAAAATTACATGATAAATATGCTCGGCCTTGGTTTAATGATCTAACTATACAAGGTAAAAATCAATTTATTTATTCACTTTTTGATTCATTGGCTAATAAGTATGGAGCATTAGGCTGGAGCAGTGGTACGCCATACAAAAAAACAGAAAATCTAAGTGACTTTTGCACGCTGGTAAGCAATAATTATTTCGCACGATTAAAGTATTTGGATAATTACATCCAAAAGTATCATATATCAGATGTGTACGCGCAACTGGCTAAAGCAGAAATATATGCAGTATATATTGATGATCTGCTTAAACCACTTGGTAAAGGCATCCGATTAGAAACATATCCGGAAAGTTATAAACTATCAATTGTAAAAGCCAATTTTAACGATCCTTTGGTATATTTTAAAACAAGTGATTATAGCTCTATAGCATACACTTATGCATCCTGTATTTCTCGGCAAAAATCAAAAGACGAACCATATAGTAATGCGGACTTTATTTCAATTTACAACCTTATCAAAAAAAAATTTACTGATACCATAAAGGATCATTTACTCACACAGCATCTGTCCTTTTTTTTAAGTAACCCCCAAATAATATATCCATCATTTGATTCTTTATTAACTGATTATAAATCAGTATGTCATAATCAATTATATAGACGCTTTATAGATTCTTCATACTCTACAAAAAAAAGTCAAATCTTAAAAAAGTATAGTGTTGATGACGCGATATTGTCTAAGATAATGAGTCTTAATGGTCAATCAATTACTGTGAAAGGGCTATTTAACTCAAAACCGGTTCTAATAATTTGTTGGGCGAGTTGGTGCGTTCCATGCATTGAAGAAATGCCTTACGAAAAACAGCTTCAAAGGCAGCTCAAAGATAAAGTAGATTTTGTTTACCTATCTTTTGACAAAAATAAGAATGCATGGCAAAGTAAATCAAAATCTTTAAAGTTGATTGAAACAAACTATTTGATGTCGGAAAATTTCACATCGGCTTTTGCGCGCTTTTATCAAATTTCATCTTTGCCATATTATTTGCTTTATGATAGAAAGCATCGGCTTTTAAAACTTGACGGTATAAGGCCATCTGATCCGCAGTTCAAAGAGGCGCTCGAAAAAATTGAATGATAGTGATGTTGTAGTAGTAAATGGTAAGATCAAAAAAGAAATTTTATTTAAATCTTAACCTTAGGACTTTGTTTTATGTCAAAATTTAACAAACTCAGCAGAACTGAGATGAAATTTGTAATGGGGGGATTGGTTCAGCCGCCTGCAGGTGGAGGATGCTACACTTGCACTATTAGTTACTCTAACGGATCAACCATAAGCGGCCCATCCTGTGGAACAGATTTTCAAAATGCTCAAGATAATCTTACGACCAACATTTTAAATCATCCGGGAACATATGGTAGCCCATCAGGATGGGGTTGTAGTGAAATTCCTTATGCAAGTTAACCATTAAAACGCCCCGAAGTATCAATACTGATGCTTCGGGATATTAAAACTGATACATGAAAAAATTAGTGTTTGTAATTGTTTCTTTTTTTTATACAACTGCAGGATTTTCGCAGGTAACGTTTTCTGGAACAATTTTAAATTCTCCAACCCAACGGGTTTATCTTATTAACTCATTCAACAAAACTGTTGATTCAGCCAAAATTGATAAGAACCACGCAATCTTCGATTTAAAAGCTGATATAAAAGATGAATCTTATTTTAACATATTTTATCAGAAGAAAGGACCTTATGTATTAAATCAGTTCGTTGTAATGCCAGGTGAACATGTTGTTTTTAGCTATGACATTGCAACTGCCGATAAAAATTTGTGGATAAAAGTTAGCGGATCCCCCACAAGTTCAGAAAGGATAACCGCACTAAAAGAGATGTATGGTTATAAACTGAACATTAGTAATATGAGGAAAGAGATCGATTCAATTTCCAGCCTTAAAAATTTTGATAGTACACAATTGGCAAGCAGACGGTCCCAAATCAACAGCAATGAAAAAAAGGCAAATGATATTGCAAAACTGGTATTTGATACAACTAAAAGCTCCTTTAACGGAAGATTAATGTTAGCAGTTTTAAGAAGCAGCAATTTAATATCAGATGACGAAAAATTGCAATTGATTCAACAATTGCAGGTAAGGTTTCCAAATGATAAAAGTATAGCGGCTTTGACTGGCAGCAGCAACGAATCAACGGGACAAGGTTTGAAGTTAAATTCAATAGCTTTCAACATTAGTTTGAAGGATACGGGAGATGTACAAAAGGATTATATGAAATCTAATTTCAAATTTATGCTTATTGATTTTTGGGCAAGTTGGTGTAAGCCCTGCAGGGAGGAATCGCCAAATTTGGTCGGCGCAATGGATAAATTTGAATCTAAAGGCTTTAAAGTACTTGCGGTTTCAGTTGATACTGATAAAAGTTTATGGTTGAAAGCCATACATTTTGATAAGACATCTAATTTCTATCATGTAAACGATCCTGCAGGAACCAAAAGTAAATATTTAAGAGATTATCAAATACTTGCATTGCCGGCAAACTTTCTTATTGATAGTACCGGAAAGGTAGTAGCTAAAAATCTTCGGGGAACTGATCTTTATAAAAAACTGGATGAGATTTTTAAGTAAAATTTGTCGGTGCTTCACTCTTGGTGTATGTTAAATCTATTTACTAACTTACATTGATACAAACTACCTGATGCCATTCCCCTTTTACAAACAACCCGACCAGATGGACTGCGGCCCTTCCTGTTTGCGCATGATCTCGAAACATTACGGCCGCAACATTAAAATACAAAAATTAAGGCAGCTTTGCGAGATAAACCGCGAAGGTGTTTCTTTATTGGGTATCAGTGATGCTTCCGAAAAGTTGGGATTCAGATCGTTGGGCGCCAGGCTTAACCTGGCCGACCTAAAGGAAGCCGAACTGCCCTGCATCTTACACTGGCGACAAAACCACTTTGTAGTTTTATACAAAATAAAGAAAGGGAGGTATTACATCGCTGATCCCGGTAGTGGCCTGGTTACTTTGAGCGAAGCCGATTTTGCCGCAGCCTGGCTGTCAGATAAAGATAATAACGAGGGGATTGCCCTGCTACTTGCACCTACACCTTATTTTTATGAGCAGGATGATGAGAAACAAGATAAGGTTAGTTGGGGGTTTTTGCTGCGCTACCTGGTAACGTACCGGCAATTGGTTTTGCAACTTCTGTTTGGTTTGGGCATTGGCACATTGTTACAACTGGTTACGCCGTTCTTAACACAATCTGTAGTTGATATCGGTATTAACACCCGTAACCTGAACTTCGTTTACCTGGTGATTATTGCTCAGGCAATGCTGATCGTTGGCAGGGTGAGCGTTGAGTTTATCCGCTCGTGGATATTGCTGCATATCAGCACAAGGGTAAATATTTCTATCCTTACAGATTTCCTGATCAAGCTGATGAAGTTGCCTATTAGCTTTTTTGATACCAAAATGACCGGCGATATCATGCAGCGCATGAATGATCAGCGGCGTATCGAAACTTTTTTGACGGGTTCAACATTAAGCACCCTTTTTTCCATGTTTAACCTGGTGGTATTTTCAGTTGTTCTTGCGTATTACAATACCACTATATTTTTTGTTTATCTGCTAAGCAGCATTCTTTATGTTGGATGGATATTAGCCTTTCTTAAACGCCGCCGCGAGATCAACTATAAAAGTTTTGAAATATCTTCAAAAAACCAAAGTAGTATTGTACAATTAGTAAGTGGGATGCAGGAAATTAAACTAAATAACTGCGAACAGCAAAAACGGTGGGAATGGGAACATTTGCAGGCAAGATTATTTAAGTTTAACGTGAAAAACCTGGCTTTGAGCCAGTACCAGCAAGGGGGCTCAACGTTTATTAATGAGTCGACCAATCTGCTTATTACATTTTTGAGTGCCAAGGCTGTTATAGAAGGTAATTTAACATTGGGCGCTATGATGGCTGTACAGTATATCATTGGCCAGCTAAATAGCCCTATACAAATGTTTTTATCCTTCATTCAGGGCTTTCAGGATGCCAAGATCAGTTTGGAGAGATTGAATGAAATACATGAAATGGACGACGAAGAGCCGGCAGAGAAAGAGTTTAGTCATGAGCTACCGCAAAACCTCGGCATCAGCCTTAATAATCTTACTTTCAGGTACCCGGGGGCAGGTAACGAGCCGGTTTTACAAAATATTGATCTTAAGATACCACAAGGAAAGACAACGGCCATTGTAGGTATGAGCGGTAGCGGTAAAACAACTATTTTAAAACTGCTGCTCAGGTTTTATGAGCCGCAGCAGGGCGATATAAAAGTAGGCGAACAAGCACTTGGTAACATAAGTTTTAAAACCTGGCGGGGCAGCTGCGGCGTTGTGATGCAGGATGGCTTTATATTTTCTGACACCATAGAACGCAATATTGCCGTTGGCGACGAATACCCAGACAAGCAAAAGCTTAAGCATGCCATAAAAGTTGCTAATATTCAGGATTTGATCGATGGCCTGCCATTGGGATTAAATACCAAGATCGGAGCAGAGGGCAACGGCATCAGCCAGGGCCAGCGTCAACGCCTGCTCATCGCCCGCGCCGTATACAAGGATCCGGAATACATCTTTTTTGACGAGGCGACTAACGCGCTTGATGCCAATAACGAGCGTGTTATCATGCAAAATTTAAAGGAGTTTTTTAATGGGCGCACAGTGGTTGTTGTGGCACACCGGCTAAGTACAGTAAGCAATGCTGATAATATCATTGTGCTGAACCATGGTCATATTACAGAGCAAGGTACCCATCACGAACTGACGACCGCAAGGGGCGAGTATTATAATCTGGTAAAAAACCAGTTGGAGTTAGGAATGTAAACTAATAGTTATGCCAATTTTTTCTACTGATACCAATACCCAGGTAAGGCACTCAGACGATGTGCAGGATATCATTACAGCGGTACCATCATGGTTGCTGCGCTGGGGTATCACGCTGTTCTTTTGCGTGCTTGTACTTATTTTAAGCTTGTCGGCACTCATTAAATATCCGGATATTGTTAAAACACAACTAAAAATAACATCGCCTGATAAACCCAAACAGGTTGTGGCCAAAGTTGCCGGTAAGCTGGTGAAAATAATGGTGAGCAATAACCAGTTGGTGCAGGAAAATCAACCGCTGGCTTTTATTGAAAGTACTGCGAACCATCAGGCGGTTTTAACGCTTATAGCCAAACTGCAACTGGTGCAAAAACAGCTGAACAATGGCCAGCCCTTGGATAAAAGTGTATTTGCATTGGCGGGTAATGGAGAACTGGGTGAATTACAGCCGGCTTACCAATCATTCACCCAATCATATATTACTTATAACTCTACAATAGAAAATGGTTTTTTAGTAAAAAAAAGGATATATCTACAAAAAGATAATGAATCCCTTAATCAGCAAATTTCGCAATTAAAGGCCGAACGTGAATTGCAACAGCGAGATTTTAAGCTGGCTCAGGAGGAATATGATATGCACAAAAAACTTGCGCAGCAAAAAGTAGAGACCCCTGCCGAACTGCGTCAGCAGGAAAGTAAATATATAGCACGCAAGTCGCCCCTATTGCAAACCGACGCTTCTTTGATCACCGCCAACACAAATCTTTTGGCTAAGCAAAAAGAGATTATGGAACTGGATAACCAGGTGCTTGAAGAGCGGTCGAAATTTGCACAGGCGCTAAACAGCCTTATCAGCCAGGCTGAAGACTGGAAAACCAAATACGTATTAACAGCTTCGCAAACCGGCCGTGTAGCATTTGCCGGCATCATTCAGCAAAACCAGATAATTACTGCTGGGCAGGATGTGTTTTATGTAAATGCCGGTAACGATCAATTTTTTGGTGAAATGAACATTCCGCAGGATAACCTGGGGAAGGTTAAAGAAGGCCAGGAAGTGCTGGTCAAATTAAAAAGCTATCCATTTGAAGAGTTTGGTATGATGCGGGGTAAGATAAGCTACCTCTCTGACGTACCTTACAAAGACAGCATTTTTATATCAAAGGTACAGCTAAATTCAAAAATGTCTGATATGAAGCGGCCGGTGCACCTAAAAGAAGGTATGTTGGCCAGTGCCGAAATTATTACCGAAGATGCGACGCTTTTACAGCGCCTGACACGTAACATCATGAGAGCCTTGAATACGCGCTGATAACTATCTGCCTAAACAAAAAGCGCTTATTTGTCTACTTTACCTGCAAATAATTTAAAGCTTATGGTATCAACAAAAAATGTGGAAAAGGGATCTGGATAATGGGCAGAGGAAGCGTTAAGAGCCGTTCAGCAGGTGCTATAGTGCTTTAGCTGAACGAGTCAACGGCTTCATCAGGAACGATCACCTGAATATTAACCTGTAAATATGAGTCAGTCTAAAAAATGATTAAACAGTCGGTTGATCTTTACCATACAATAAAATCACATCTCTCATCAAGTTATCAAACACCAAGAGTAATACACAAAAAAAGTCCTTGCCGGTATAACCTTACAAGGACTAATATTCACTCATTTGAAACTGCCAGCCTTTTTCAGGGCGACTCACAGTGTTAATTTATTCTTCTACTTTCAAAGTAAGTATCCCTTTGGCCGGTATCGCGATTGTGCCGTTTAACTTTCGTTTCTCTGTTTCCATTAAATCGCTTTCCCAAACTTTTAATTCCTTTTTTTGCTTGGATGTCAATGTAATAACGCTGCCATTATCTGCTGCGTTCACCAACGTGATAATTACGCCTTTTCCGTTATCTGCCTGTTTCAGGCTTTCAACATAAACATTGTTTGCGGCGATATTAAAAAATAAGCCGTTGTCAGTACTTTGAGAGCCCGGTGCAGCAACCAGTGGCTGATGATTGCTAAGGCCATACTGGTTTGCTTTGTATGCATCATAACCCTTATTGTGTGCCTGTATGTAGTAACGGTAGCTGCTTACCCCATCTTGGTCTGCCCTGAAATTGGTATGCCATAAATTGTTCATCACCCATGAATAAACCTGCGACGATTGCGGAGTAAATGTTATCCAATAAGGGGAGAAATGAAGGCCGCCCAACAGATTTGCCGTAGTTATTTTGCCGATCTCAAACAAAGGGGCGTCCGGGCTGCTCCACGTAATACCATAACTGTCGTTAGATACATCTAACCAGCGTTGCATGGTATACCAGTTGTGGTTGGCGTAAGGTAACTGATCGGCTTCTGCAGCGATACTTCCCCATGGTATATTGTAATGTACCTGGGCCTGCGGCACTTCAAAAGGAAAGGCAAAATGAACACTTTCCTTGCGGCGGATAGCCTTCTTATCTATTGTATTGATGATCTCTATATTATCTACCCCGCTTACCAGTCTTACTTCCCTTTTTAAACTGTTAGTGCCGGGCGCATCAGCCGTTACAATTAAACTTACCACCAGTGGGCCGTTTTCTTTAATGCTTATCCTGGCATTTGAGCTTGTTTGCTTATACTTTAAAGTATCGCCAGGGAGGTAGATGTATTGATCAAGTGATGCGGTGTCGTTTACAAAGTTTCTGCCATACTTAATTAACTTACTGATGTTACCGTTTGCTTTATCTATAATTACCGTATATAGCCCGTTAAAAAGTGTATTGCCGGTAATTTTAGCTATCCCGTTATGAAAAGCCTTTCCTTTACTAATGGTATAAGTAGTTTTGCCAAACGCAGGTACATTTGCCAAAATGGCCAGATCGCCGGTACTTAACCGTTGTGAAGGCGCTTTTTTACCAGATGCATCTTTAACCAGGTCACCTGCCCGGCTTAATGCTGCAGAAACATATACAACATCGGTACGCGGCCATCCAAGCGTGTTATAAACGTCCAGCAGGTTATTGCCGGCCTGGCTGGCAGTAGCAGCCACTTTTAACAGCGAATCTGCCTTTTTATAACCGGTTTCTGCAAATGAGCGCTTAACCTGCCATTCGCTGATGACCTTTGGGTTTTCCGGCTCGTCCACGCTGTTATATGCACCCCAGGTATGCTCGCTGAAGAGCAGCAGGTTTTTCCAGGTATCCGCAAAATTACCTGCCGGGTAGTTTGGCAGGCCGCGCATTGCCCATATCGCATCGGCTTGTTTAAGTTTGTCTGAAGCCTTCCTGCTCATGGCTGTTTCTTTAGCGGCAGATGATACGCCATCGGTCCAGTATTCGGTGTAATCTCCGGAAAAAACCGGCAGTTTGTCTTTATACTTCTTTTCCAGGTCGTTAAAAAATTGGGCAGTTGATGTGATAACAAGCTTGGGTGATGAGTAATGCTCATTCCATGCTTTTACCGCATCCGGCAGTTCCGGGTCTATAGGGGCGTTATCGCTCATAGCCCAGGTCAGTATGGTCATGTCGTACGGAAACCCTTTCTGCTCCAGTTCACCCAGATACTCAAACAGGTAAGGGTTAAGGAAATTTTCTGATGGTTTGCCTGTATAATAGGGTTTAGGATCCTCGATGGTGAAAAAGTTAGGTATTTTGGTGCCTTTAAGTTTGTACCCTATGGAATAGGGCTGGCACTGCCAAAACAGCAATTTTTCTTTTCCCGATGGTGACAACCAGTAAAATGGTTTATCCTGCCATTTAGCCAGGTTGCCTATCCTGTCAGAAGCGTTAGGCCCCGATAGGAAGTATTTGATGCCGGTTTGTTCTGATTGCGCGGCCAGCCCCCATGAGGCTCCGGGTACATCACCCTGAAACATGGTATGTATCTCTATGCCGTTCTGTTTAGCCAGTTGCTGCGACCGGAAAAACATTTGCATCAGCTGCCGGGAATCGGTAAGGCTGGTATTGATGTTGCCATAAGCGCCATCAAGGTTTATCCATCCCTTTTTTACAGCATTCCAAAAACGTGCTTGTTTTTCAGCACTTGAAAGTTTAAGATAATTATCCACAACCCATATAGCCTCGGTGGTCCATTTAAATTGCGCCCCTGGAGGGTAGTTTTGCGTTTTCTCTGCCAGGGCTATCGACTCGTCAATATTATCCATGTGAAGCTTTAGCACTTTGGCCTGTGTGTTAGTATACCCTATATCAACATGCGAGTGTGGCAGTACATAAACTTTCCAGTTATTACGGGCTGGTTCAACAATACAGCGCGCCGAATAGGTGCGGTTCCCGCTTACCAAAGTAACGGAGGCCTGTGTGGAAACTTTTATATCCGGGCCCGGCAAAGGCACTTCGAATACAGTTTGTCCTTCCTTATTCAGGGGTATCTGTAATTTATCGGTATGGCCGTTAAAACTAACTGTTAATTGCCCGTCTGAGTAGTTTTTACCGTTATTAAAAATTAATCTTGCTACCCTGCGTTCCTGCCCGTTTTGCTTTATAAAAGCTACAGTTTGCTGCAGGCTGACAGATGTAAAATGCTGCGTTACGTTTTGTGCATATATAGCAGTTGCCTGGCATATGGTTAAGAGTACAAAAAAAAGTTTAATACAAAATCTCATAAATAAAAGTAGTTGAATTGTAATGGTTTATGAAGATAAATTAGTGATGTTCTGCTTTGTAATAATGTACAAACATATAATTTATAAATGCATATCAAAATAAATATTTGAAGGGTTTTAATTGCTTTAAAATTAAGGGCAATACATTTTAAACGAAATAGGTATGCAGCAACTAATCACAGTTTATTAACGAGGTAATCAGGTGCGCCTGTAGCTGTTCTGATTTTTAAGGTTCAGTTCTTTGAGGATCTATATGGTAGCGTTAATTAAGAAAATTATCTATGTTTTTCAGTTAATAAATAGCAGATGTGTGGTGCATAAATTACACGTTGATTAAATTTTTTAATAAATCAAAACAATAATATTTTTTTAAGGTTTCGACATCATAACCAATTAGTCTTAAAATAACGTTTTTCAATGCCTGATAAAGATTCCTCCCTCTTTTTTGCCGTCCAGTAAATATTGCATATAAGGCAAAATTGCTTAAAATTTAAAAATAATTTGTATTTTAATATTATGAATTTATGTTTGTACATGATTGTAATTTTATAGTTGCAATTTTTTATAACCTAAGTTTTTCTTAACCCAGTTGCCGATGAAGAAGCTTTTTACGCTATTAGTAGTGTTTGCTTTGTGCGGTTCTAAATATGTGCAGGGGCAGTCGTTAACTGATAAAACTGTTGCGCGGCAGATATTGAATGATCGCAACCTGGATAGTATACAGCGTAATGCGCTCCAATTGTTAAAAGGTTTTTCTGCGGGCACATCATATAATGAGGTCTGGATCCGTGATTTCAATACTTTTATCAGGGGTTCTTTAAAGGTGAGGGATAAACAAACCGTTAAGGATGTTTTACTCCTGTTTTTCAAGATACAGGGTGACGACGGTAACATTGTTGACGGACTGGTTGATACTTCTAAAGCGCATGGCGGGTATGCGTATCGTTACTCCAAATTGCTCCCAACATGGGCGGCACATAAAAATACTGTGGAAACGGATCAGGAGTCGTCTTTGGTGCAGGCGGTAAAAAAATATATTGATGTTACTGGGGATGCCTCTATCCTTACGGAAGTGATAGACGGCAAAACAGTAATGAGAAGAATGGAAGATGCCATGCAATACATTCTTACCGACCGTTGGAGTGCCAGATATCAGCTTGTAAAAGGCGCCACAACCATTGATTGGGGCGATGTACAGCCCGAAGCAGGCTGGGGCGTAGCCATCAATAAACAAACCAAGTGGAGTATTGATATTTATGACAACGCCATGTTTGCCATCGCCCTTCGCGATTTGGCAGAGATGAAACCCGCAGGTTATACTTTTCAAAAAAACTGGCAGGATATTGCTGCAAAACTTAAGAAACAGGTAAGGGCGCACCTGTGGTCGTCTGCCAATAATAAATATATACCCCACCTTTACCTTAACGGAAGCCCTTTCAGCGGGAGTTTTGATGAAAAGGCTATTTTATATACCGGCGGAACTATCTGTGCGATAATGGCCGGCTTTAATACCCCGGCAGAAATAAAACAGATATTAAGGCAATTCCGCGCTGCAGCGGCTAAAGAAAAATACGCCACCATCGGCATAACTGTTTACCCGCCTTACCCATTATCGCAATTCCCTAACATGAAACCATACCTGTACCAGAATGCAGGCGACTGGACATGGTTTGGCGGCCGCATAGCCGAAGCATTAAAGCCCTACGGCTTACTTACAGATGCTTACCGGGATTTGAAACCCATGCTTGCAAGGGCCATAGAAAATAAAGGATTTTATGAATGGTATGATGTACAAACCGGTAAGCCCAAAGGATCAGGCGATTTTAGGGGCGAGGCAGGTGTACTGTATGATGCCATAGATATACTAAAGCTTTGGGCAAAACAAGTGCTTAAAGAGGGGTAGCCAGCTATCCGTATATAAAGAGCAAATGCTGTAACGGCATAAACATCTATAACTAATTGAAAATGCACACTCAACCAATTTCTTGCGGGGTAGATATACCACCGTAATCCTTTCTGCTTCTCTAAACAGAAACACTTTAACTCAAACCTCAAACTCATTATGAAAAAAATTATCTACCTAACACTCTTATGTATGCTTTCCGTACAGGCCTGGGCACAGGTACAGGTTACAGGAAAGGTAACAGACGCCAAAGACGGCCAGTCGTTAATTGGTGTTACAGTTCAGATCAAGGGCACAAGCACCGGTACAGTAACCGATCAAAATGGTAATTACACCCTATCTACGCCCAATGCAACAACCATTATCGCTTTTTCTTATACCGGTTATGTAACCAAAGAGCTTCCTGCCGGCAATGGCCCGCTTAATGTACAAATGGAAGCCAAAGCAAATTCCCTGAATGAAGTGGTGGTTATTGGCTACGGTACCGTAAAAAAATCAGACCTTACCGGTTCTGTCGCTACCGTAAAGGGAGACAGGCTTGTAGACCGGCCGGTTACCAACGTTACCCAGGCATTGCAGGGTAAGGTTGCCGGTGTGGATGTAAGCGTTAACAGTACCGCGCCGGGTGCAGGTGCAAAGGTCCGCATCAGGGGTATAGGTTCTATCAACTCCAATATCGATCCGCTTTATGTGGTGGATGGTGTAATAGGTGTAGATCCCAATACCATCAACCCTAATGATGTTGCCTCGATGGAAGTGTTGAAAGACGCGTCATCAACAGCTATCTACGGTTCACGCGGTGCTAACGGGGTGATCATGATCACTACTAAAAGAGGAAGAAAAGGACCCGCAACTGTTAGCTATGAAAACAACCTGTACGTAAACCAGCTTTACAGGCACCTGCCTACCTTAAATGCCAGGGAATTTATTGATGTGTATAACAAAGCCTTTGCCAACGGACAAAAATATGACCCAGTAGGTGACGTTTGGACCCCGCCGGCAGCGCTTAATCATGCAAACTACCCAAAGCTTTTTGATGAGAATGATAACCCTATATATGATACCAACTGGGAAAAAGAAACCTATAAGCCATCATTTTCTCAGAATCACCAGTTATTGGTGCAGGGTGGCGGCGAAAAGTCAGTATACAGTATATCACTTGGTTACCTGAATGAAAATGGCCTTGCGCCAACATCAAACTTTAAGCGTTATTCCATGAAGATGACAATGGATAACGACGTAAATGATTGGCTTAAGGTTGGCGGAAATATCAACGTTATCCGGAGTACGCAAAGGCTGGTAACAGACGGTAACGGTAGCCTTAACCTGCCGCGTGCAGTGGCCGAAGAGGTGCCGATCGTGCCTGTTAAGTATCCTGATGGTACCTGGGCCGGTAACTTTGATATTAACGGTTTAGAAGGCGCGCCGAACCCAGTTCATATTGCCAATAACCGTTATACACTGAATAATACCCTGCAGGCGCTTGGAAACGTGTATGCGATATTGCATTTAACTAAAGAGCTTGATTTTAAATCTGACTTTGGTTATACAGTAGGGTCGCAAAAAAACAACTTTTATTCTGCTATGGACCTGCCGCACATTTCTCAGGACCAGGGCGGTGTGGCTAATATCAACGCTTACGAGAACTACCATTGGCAAACAGAAAACTACCTTACCTGGAACAAGAAGATCAACGAGCGCAACAGGTTTACCGCCTTGTTAGGTGCTTCTTTACAGCGTACCGGTTTTGAAAGGGTACGGTCTGAAACACAAAACTTTGTTGACGACTTTTTCCAATGGCATAATCAAACCGCCGGATCGGTAAGATCTGCGAATGAATCGGAGGATAATTACTCTTCATTGGCATCAGTATACGCACGTATTACCTATAACCTTGATGAGAAGTACTTATTCACCGCTACTGGTCGTTACGACGGTTCATCAAGATTTGGTGCTAATAACCGATTCGCTTTCTTCCCTTCTGTAGGTGCCGCATGGCGCGTATCTGAAGAAGACTTCCTGAAAGGGAATAAAACCATTTCTAACTTAAAACTAAGGGCCAGTTACGGTACCTCGGGTAATCAGGAAATAGGCTACGGTCTTTCACAATTGCAGTTGTCGCCAAGCAACACTGTATTGGATGGAAAAAACCAGACCATTATATTGCCTAATTATTTAGGTAACCGCGATTTAAAATGGGAGCGATCTGACCAGTTTGATGCCGGACTGGAATTAGGGTTATTTGGTGATCGCATCAGTTTGAATGCGGATTATTATAACCGTACTACCAAAGACCTGCTCTTACAAACACCAATCCCTTGGTCGGCGGGTGAGGTTCAGGCCAACGTTTACCGGAACATAGGCTCGGTACGTAACAGCGGTATCGAGTTAGCCTTAAATACGCAAAACATCCGCACTACCGATTTTGAATGGTCAACCAGCTTCCTGTTCACCGCGAACAAAAACAAGGTGCTTAAGCTGAATGATAACAATGCTGATATTTTCCCTGGCCCTAACTTTTTGGGACAAAACTTTGTGATAAGGGTAGGCGAGCCGATCGGTTCTTTCTACGGACGTACCCGTTTAGGCACCTGGGGTACCGACGAGGCTGCTGAAGCGGCAACTCACGGATTGAAGCCAGGAGACAGGAAGTATAAATATAACCCGGACGGAAGTGAATACTATAGCATTATCGGCCAGGCTTATCCTAAATGGACCGGTAACATCAACAGTACAATGCGTTACAAAAATTGGGATTTCTCGTTCGATATCCGCTTTGTACAGGGTGTAAATACTGCAGCTAACTTTAAGCACTCTGTTGAGGACCGCCAGACATTGGCAAACAGCCTTACCACTGTACTTAATGCCTGGACACCTACTAACCAAAATACAATGGTATCTGAAGTTAGGAACTATAAGTTTGCACAGGACTCCAAATTTGATACCTGGTGGGTAGAGGATGGTTCATTCATCAGAGGGCAGAACTTTATATTAGGTTACACCTTCCAACCGGATGTTGTTAAAAAACTCAGCCTTACACGCCTCAGAGTTTATGCAAGCGTACAAAACCTGTTCCTGATAACTAAATACACAGGTTACGACCCGGAGGTTGATACCTTTAACCAAAGCTATGGTTCAAATGCTGCCTTTTCGCAAAACGTAGACTTTTTTGCGCCGCCGCGCCCGCGTGTATGGAACCTTGGTATACAGGCGTCATTTTAAGTTTGCAGAAGGATGAATACAACTATTAAAGAAAACGTCATGAAAAAAATTGGATATATGTTAATGGGCCTGGCTGTAATGCTATCGTGCTCATGCAAAAAGTTCCTGGAGGAAAATCCCACAGGCTTTCTAACACCGGAATCAAATCTTTCGAGCGCCAAGGCAGCAAGGGCATTTGCCGATGCCGGGTACGTAAATTTACAGGGACTGCTTACCGGGCAGCCATCATCTTACGGTGGTAATACCTATAACCTGATGGAGTTTATGACAGGCAAGGCGAACAGCGACCTTGGCCAAACAGGCTTTGTAAACTACCAGAACCTTTCTTATAATTCCACCTCGTTTTATTTTGATACCTGGTGGAGGCAGCTTTATCTGGGGATAGGGGCAACCAACCTGGCTATACAAAAAATACCGCAGATCAATGCCGCCGGCCTTTCTGACGAGGATAAAAACAATATGCTGGCCGAAGCCAAAACCCTACGGGCATTATATTACTTTTACCTTGTACGTATGTTTGGGGCTGTGCCTAAGGTGACCGAGCCACCTGCAAGCCTTGACCTGAACTTACCGCGTACTGCTGCTAAGGAAATATATGACCAAATCATTATCCCTGATCTGTTAGCGGCCGAAGGATCAACCCTGCCATGGAAAAATACTACAGGCAGGGTATCTATGGGAGCGGTAAAATCAATATTGGCTGATGTTTATTTAACCTATGCCGGCAAAGCCATAAACGGTGGTGATGCGGCCTATGCAGAGTCGGCAAAACGCTCGCTTGATGTTATTACCAAAGGAGGTTACACATTGTTTCCTGAATACAGGGATATGATTGATCCCGGTAATAAAAATAAGGGGGAATTCATTTTTCAGGTGCAGTTTTCTGCCGCAGTGCCGTTAACCAATCCGCTAACAGCCTTAACCATTCCAAACTACTCGGGTATATCTTTATATTCAGATGAATATGGATCTGTTTATCCAACCAAACAGTTTTTAGCCTCTTATCCTGAGGGTGATAAAAGGGTAGAAGAGAAACAATTTTTCTATTCAAGCTATAAAAACCAGAAAACAGGTGCTATTGTAAATTTTAAAAGCCCATACATTTATAAATTTTTTGATTCAGTAGCCGTAAATAACACGGTGAAATCTGACTTGAACTTTACCATTTATCGCCTGGCAGATGTAATGCTGATGTATGCAGAAGCATCTAACCGTGCCGGGGGAGGGCCAAATTCAAACGCTACTATGTATGTTAACATGATAAGGGAACGGGCTGACCTTGATCCTATAGGTGGCCTGTCGCAGGATGCGTTTGAAAAAGAAGTATGGCTGCAACGGTACTATGAGCTTTGTTTTGAAAACAAAATGTGGTTTGACATGATACGGACTCGAAAGGTACATAACGATGTAACCGGTAACTGGGACGATTTTGTAGGGCATAAAACCGTGTTTAATGCTACGTTCTCAGAAAAAAACCTCCTGTTCCCTGTACCACAGCAGGAATTGGATGTTAATCCGAAACTGTTACCTAATAATCCGGGTTTTTAAATAATAATATCAGATTGAGTTGTTGAACGGGTTGCTTAGGCAACCCGTTTTTTTATATCTGTAAATTAAAGAAGGTTTTACGATTTTTAAAGATCACCGGTTGGCTACAATCGTTTATGCGCAGCTTATTTACTATTACCCTATGGCTAACTAAATTTTCATAGTTTCTCAAATTGTAATTACTATTATTGATAGGGGCTTAAATAAAGCTTCATTAAATTTAAAAATTACTAAATCGGGGGGAATATAGACAGGTAAACAAGTATGAGCGTCACTGAAAACACATTGCATATACAAGATAATGCCGGGGCATTTAAGGTAACGATATTAGAAGCCAGGCAGCCAACATGTATTGTTTTCTTTGCAGCAGGGCGGGGTGGGAGCCCACTGAGGCACCTTTCGCTGCTGCGGGCCATTGCCGTACGTGGCTTTACCATTATTGCACCTCATTTTGACATGCTGGCATCTTCAGTGCCAACAATAGAAGATCTGAATACACGCATCAGGCGGCTTGAACTTGCTTCGAAACAATATGCGCGCTTTGATGAACCGGTTATTGGCATCGGGCACTCTTTAGGATGCGTATTATTGCTTGCACTTGCAGGAGGTAAAGCCAAAACCCTCTCCGGGTGCCAGGTTGTATCAGGGCCAAAATGGCAATTTAAGGGGCTTGCTCTTCTGGCGCCACCGGTTGATTTTTTCAGGCACCCGTATGCATTGCAATCTGTTGATGCACGGATACACCTGCGTGTGGGCGGCAAAGATACTGTTACCCCACCCACCCAGGCACTTACGCTGATGGAAATACTGCCAAAGGAAATGGAGATTGAAGTTAAACTGGATGAGGACGCCGGACACTTTAGCTATATGGATGAACTACCGCCTCACATTAAAGATGTTCAACCCGATAAACAAAAGTTCTTATCTGCTTTAGCCATTGATATTGCTCAATTCATCACTTCTTCATGTTAAGATTAAACATCGAAGTATACAATACGCGTTGAACTGAGGCAGCACCAATTTATAACAGCAAGCTATTCATTGTTTTTGATCACCTTTCTGATATGTGAATTGATAATCTACAATAACGTTTTTATAATCAATGGCTCATTATATACGAATATTATGTAATTTGAACCGGTTTTTTCACCTGAACAATACACAATCATGAGATCAATAAAAAAAACACTGCTTGCTACCACAGCTATATGCCTTAGCATTTTGCAGGCCCATTCTCAACAAAACCTGCCTAAAGATTACCTGTCTAAAGAGTTTCATGCAGGCCGCAGGCAGGCGTTACGTAACCTGATGCCGGCCAACTCGGTAGCTGTAATATTTGCTTACCCCGAGCGCGTTTTTTCAAACGACGTAAACTACGTGTATCATGCTAACCCCGATCTGTATTATTTTTCGGGATATAAAGAACCTGATGCCGCCCTGCTGGTATTCAAAGAAACACAGGGCACCGGAGATACGTCATACAATGAAGTGTTGTTTGTGCGCAAACGCGACCCGCAACAGGAGCAATGGACCGGCCGTCGCCTGGGCGTAGATGGCGGTAAGTCACAGCTTGGGTTTAAGCGTGTATACAACAGCAGCGAGTTTGAAAAATTCCCTGTCGACTTTAAGAAATTCAGTGCGGTTATATATGACGAGCTTCCGGCTGATGCAACAGGAGAGCTGGCCGGTTTAATCAGCGCTTTTAAAGCTAAAGCTAATGTGCCGGTGATTGATAAAGCGTTATTAAATAGCTTAAACGTTATAAATAAATATGGAACACCGGCTACCCTGCCCCGCATAGTGGAGTATCTGAAAAAGAGCCTTAAGCCTGAGGTTTATAATAGTAACGAGTTGGTACAGCAACTCGTAAATAAACCCGACAGCGTAACACTGGTAGCGGTTAAAGAGAAAATCAAAAGCAAGTATGGAGCAGCAAACTCATTTAATGATTATACCGTTGCGCTCCGCGGAATAAAACAGCCTGAAGAAATTGCGTTGATGAAAAAAACCGCTCAGCTATCTGCCATCGCGCATGCAGAGGTAATGAAAGCTATTAAGCCAAGCATGAGCGAGCGCGAGCTTGAAGGTATACTTTTATATGTGCATAAAAAATACGGTGCAGAGGACGAAGGTTACCCTCCAATTGTAGGTGTAGGCGCTAATGCTTGTATTTTACACTATGAAGAAAACAACGAAACCGTATTGAATAACCAGTTGGTACTGCTGGATGTAGGCTCCGAGTATCATGGCTACTCGGCCGATGTTACCCGTACGGTGCCGCCTACCGGTAAGTTTAGCGAGGAGCAGAAGGCCATTTATCAGATAGTGTATGATGCCCAGGAAGAGGTTTTCAAGATGTGTAAGGAAGGCGTTAAGTACCGCGACCTGGAAGCAAAAACCGGCGAAGTGTTAGCCGCAGGCTTAATTAAGCTGGGTATAATAAAAGATGCCAAGGAACTGCGTACCTATTATCCACACGGCGTATCACACCATGTTGGGCTTGATGTGCATGACAAAGGTGATTACCAGGGCGACCTGAGAGAAGGCATGGTAATAACTGTTGAGCCGGGTTTATATATACCTGCAGGCAGCAAGTGCGATAAAAAATACTGGAATATAGGTGTACGTATAGAGGATGACATCCTGATTGGTAAAGACAAAGGCACTAATCTTTCGGCTGATGCGCCAAGAAGCTGGCAGGATGTGGAGAAAATGGCCGCGCAAAACAGTATATTTGACGGTGCGAAATTCCCGCCGCTTAAATAGGAGTACTTATTATATATCAAGCCCCGAATTATCGGGGCTTTTTTTTGATTGGCAGCGCTGTAACTCCCTTCCCGGAGTGTAAGAATGGTTAATTAAATATTCTGCTATGTCAGAAACTGAATAATTAACATTATAATTCCCCTCCTTGGCGGGGTTAGGGGTGGGTTAATGTGATATAGTTCTCCTTAAAATAGTGCGGCATTGTCAGATTGCGGGTAGCACAGGCGCTGCTATACCACAGCCTTTCAAAGCAAGCTGGCGCGGCTGCGAGGTCTCTTTTTCGTTCTTTTTCTTTTCCGGCAAAAGAAAAAAAACATCCACTGATATAAATACAGCACACCCATTCGTCACGAAGAACTTGTCGGCAAGTATGAAAGTGCTACCTTATCCTGGAATTATGGTGACAGCACAATGTCACCATAATTTTTATATCCCTGATAACTAATTGTTTATCGATGTTCACAGTGTTCATCTGTGTGTTCGTGAACACTATAGTCCGTACCTGATCTTAAATATCTTTTTAATGTTATGAGCGTTATGCAGATATTTGCCCACAAACTTCAGCGATATGACAAGGTTATCAGTAAACATCAATAAAATAGCAACCCTGCGTAATTCACGCGGTGGCAACAACCCCGATTTGATCCAGGTAGCTAAGGACTGTGAGCGTTTTGGCGCCCAGGGCATTACTGTGCACCCTCGGCCCGATGAAAGGCATATCCGCTATAACGATGTTTATGAGCTGAAAAAGATTGTCACTACAGAGTTCAATATAGAAGGTAACTGCCAGGAGCAAAAGTTTGTCGACCTGGTTTTAGCCGTAAAGCCGGAGCAGGTAACGCTGGTACCTGATGCGCTGGGCCAGATCACATCAAACCACGGATGGGATACTATGGCCAACCAGCAATATTTGAAAGAGATCATCGCTGTTTTCAAAAATGCAGGCATCAGGGTATCGATATTTGTAGACCCGGTTGTAGAGATGGTAAAAGGTGCCGCCACTACCGGTACAGATAGAATTGAACTGTACACAGAGGCATATGCGCATGGCTATGCTGCCAATAAAGAAGCCGCTATAGCGCCTTATAAAGAAGCCGCCCGTGTCGCCCATGAAGCAGGGCTTGGCATAAACGCCGGCCATGACCTTGATCTGGAAAACCTGAAATACTTTGCCCAAAACATTCCAGCCCTTGATGAAGTAAGCATAGGCCATGCACTCATAAGCGATGCTTTGTATTATGGATTGGAAAATACCATACAAATGTACTTACGTCAATTGAGTTGATCTTTTAGATAGCAGGCTGCTCAATGGCTGATATTGTACTTGTAAAGGCATTGTCACTATCACATTACCCGATTGTTATTGAGTAGGTAAAATTGTACCTTTGCCCTAAATTTTAAGGCACCTTTTTTAATGAAGCTCAATATAGATTATCAGGAGAAATTCCAAAACAGGCACATCGCGCCAAACGAGTCGGATACTCAAAAAATGCTGAAAACAGTAGGCGTAAATACGCTTGATGAGTTAATAGATCAAACCATCCCGGCTAAAATACGATTGAAAGGCCCGCTTAATTTGCCCGCCGCAAAAAGCGAGTTTGATTATCTGAATACGCTTAAACAAACAGCTTCAAAAAATAAGGTCTTTAAATCATATATCGGTCAGGGTTATTATGATGTAATAGTTCCCGGCGTTATACAGCGTAACATACTTGAAAACCCCGGATGGTATACACAATACACTCCTTACCAGGCAGAGATAGCACAGGGTCGTTTACAGGCGTTGCTTAACTTTCAAACCATGATCATTGATCTGACGGGGATGGAAATTGCCAATGCATCGTTGCTTGACGAAGGTACCGCCGCCGCAGAAGCCATGTTTATGCAATACAGCCTGCGAAAAAACCAGAAAGCAAATGTGTTTTTTGTGAGCGAAGAGCTGTTCCCGCAAACTATTGATATCCTTAACACCCGTAGTGAGCCTTACGGCATCAAACTGCAGATAGGCGATCACCGTACGGCAGAGCTTACGGACGATGTGTTCGGTGCCATTGTGCAGTATCCGGCAGGCAACGGTGAAGTTTATAATTATAAAGACTTTGCATCAGCGTTACATGAGAAAAACATCAAGCTGACCGTAGTGGCCGATTTGATGAGCCTGGTGCTTTTAACCCCTCCGGGAGAGTGGGGTGCTGATATTGTTGTAGGTTCATCGCAGCGCTTTGGTATACCAATGGGCTTTGGTGGCCCGCATGCTGCGTTCTTTGCTACTAAAGAAGAGTACAAGCGTTCTATTCCCGGCCGTATCATTGGTGTAACTATAGACAGTGCCGGTAACTATGCCTTACGCATGGCGCTGCAAACCCGCGAGCAGCACATTCGCCGCGATAAAGCAACTTCAAACATTTGTACCGCACAGGCGCTGCTGGCAATTATGGCCGGTATGTATGCCGTTTACCATGGGCCAAAAGGCTTAAAGCTGATCGCTGAAAGAATACATGGCTTAACTGTGTTATTAGCATCGTCTTTAAACCAGTTAGGCTACGAGCAGTTAAATGAAGCTTACTTTGATACCCTTAAGTTTGATGTGGGTGAGTTAGTTGGCCCGGTACATTCTGAAGCGCTTAACAATGAGGCCAACCTGCATTATAATGGTTCGGTAGTAACGATCTCTGTTGACGAAACTACTTCTGTTAAAGATATCGAAACCATAGTACGTTTTTTTGCCAAAGTAAAAGGCAAAACTTTAAATGATGCAAACTTCGATACGCTGAAAGGTAATGTTGAGAGTGTTATTCCAACTGATCTGCAGCGTACATCCGAATACTTAACTCACGCTTTATTTAATTCGCACCACTCTGAGCATGAGATGCTGCGCTATATTAAATCACTTGAGGCAAAGGACTTGTCGCTTTGCCACTCTATGATAGCGCTTGGCTCATGTACCATGAAACTGAACGCCACTACAGAGATGGTTCCGGTTACCTGGGCCGAATTCAGCAAAATGCACCCGTTTGCACCTACCGACCAGGTTGGCGGCTATATGCAGGTGTTTGATGAGCTTAACAAGTGGTTGAGCGAAATTACCGGCTTTGCAGCAATGAGCCTGCAGCCAAATGCCGGTGCGCAGGGCGAATATGCCGGCTTAATGGTTATTCGTGCTTATCATATCGATAGGGGTGAAGGGCACCGTAATGTAGCGTTGATACCTGCATCTGCACATGGTACAAACCCTGCTTCGGCAGCTATGGCAGGAATGAAGATAGTAGTTGTTAAGTGCGACGATAACGGCAACATTGACGTAGCTGATCTGAAAGCTAAAGCCGAACAACACAACAACGACCTTTCATGTCTCATGGTGACTTATCCGTCTACTCACGGTGTATTTGAGGAATCGATCATCGAGATATGCGAGATCATTCACCAAAATGGCGGCCAGGTTTACATGGATGGCGCTAACATGAACGCCCAGGTTGGTTTAACCAGCCCGGCTAATATCGGTGCAGATGTTTGCCACCTTAACCTGCATAAAACATTTTGTATACCACATGGTGGTGGTGGCCCGGGTATGGGCCCTATCGGTGTAGCTAAACACCTGGTGCCTTATTTGCCCGGCCATGCTGTGGTTGATATAGATAATGGTAAGGCTATACACGCGGTATCGGCAGCGCCCTGGGGCTCTGCATCCATATTGTTGATATCACATGCATATATCGCAATGATGGGCACTGAGGGGCTTACCAACGCAACCCGTTATGCCATATTGAATGCCAACTATATCAAATCAAGGTTAGAAAATCATTATCCAGTTTTATATGCTGGTACAAATGGCCGTTGCGCGCATGAGATGATACTGGATTGCCGTTCATTTAAACAATACGGTATTGAAGTTACTGATATAGCCAAGCGTTTAATGGATTACGGTTTCCATGCGCCTACGGTATCTTTCCCGGTTGCGGGTACGGTGATGGTTGAGCCAACCGAGTCGGAACCTAAACATGAGCTTGACCGTTTTTGCGATGCCATGATTTCTATTCGTCATGAAATTGAGGATGTGGAAAAAGGCGTTTCAGATAAAGCCGATAACCCACTTAAAAATGCGCCTCATACTGCCGCTGTTATAACCGGTAACGAGTGGGAACATGCATATACCCGTCAAAAAGCGGCTTTTCCGCTACCTTATGTGGCCCAATATAAATTCTGGCCTTCTGTTGGCAGGGTGAATGATACTTATGGAGATCGTACGCTGATCTGCTCTTGCCCTCCGCTTACTGATTATGAATTTGAGGAAAGCGAAGTAACTACTCCGGAATACGGAACATGATACAATTAATAAGAAACCGCCCCAACCAGGGCGGTTTCTTTATTTATGGCTTCCTATCCCTGTAAGCTAATGTATTAATTTGGTTATAATGTATCTATTTTTGTTTTTAAACGTATATGTTCATACTATAAATAGGCTTTGTTGCTTATTATAATATATTGCTTTAAAAAACAATTTTTATTAAAACGTATTTTGTTGCTTTACAACTATGCGTTGTAAAACTTTTTGCTATCTATTTCCGTATAACATAATATGAGCCTTGATTACGACAAAACAGTAAGTGTTTTATTGGTTGACGATGACGAAATAAATAACTTTATCTCAATAAAATTGATAAAGAAAGCGTTAACCAATACAGAAATTATGGCTTGCCTTAATGGACGTTTTGCTATCGATCAGTTACTGGAAATTCAAGAAAAAGACCCTAACCAACTACCTGATTATATCCTTCTTGATATTAACATGCCTATCATGAATGGCTGGGAATTTTTAGATGAGTATAAGCGTTTAAATATCGACCCTTTAGGTAAAAGCAAAATATACATTATTTCTTCATCGGTATTTAGTAATGATATTAATAAAGCCCGTTCTTACCCCCTGGTAAAGGATTTTATATCAAAACCTCTTAATGTCGAAAAGATAAAGGAGCTATTTGGAGTAAACGCTTAAACCGGTGTAACCGTAAACTGTTCGCCGTTATAGCTTACTGTGCCTAAGGCTGTATTCCTGGCATGATAAAACAAGCAGATATCGCCTTCACTTGCCGCTTTTTTGCCATACTCAATGCGTAAATCAGCCGAGCGCTGGCCATCATAATCATACTTAGCTACAAATTTCCTTATCAGCTGTTCGGGTTCGGGTAATTCATCTCCACCAAAAAACACTTTTTTACCCTCAAACTCCATCCAGAACACCTGGTGAAACTTGCTGTGGCCGGCAGAAAGCTCATAGCGTATACCGGGTTGGTACTCGCCATCGCCATCTACAAAGTCAATTATAGCGCTTTCCTGCAAAGCTTCAAATATCTCTTTATGGTAAGAGGATGATTTACCGCTCAGGCCAAAATCAAACTCCTGGCGCTGTATAACATGCCTGGCCTGTGGAAAACTGGGCTGTAGCTGGCCGTTACGTTCAACAACGAGCCCGCCCGAATGGTCATAATGCAGGTGCGACATCAGTACCAGCGTTACATCTTCAGGGCCGAAACCTGCATTACGAATGTTTTGATGCAGTATCAATTCATCGCGCGTATCCTTATAGCCTAATCCGGCATCTAAAACTATCAGATCGGTGCTGGTCTTTATCAAAAAAGGATTCACATGAATAAACAATGATCCAGGCCTGTCTTTCCGGTTATCCGTTTCCGGGTTAAACGGAATGAATTTTTTTGTACTGTCTACAGAATATGAGCCTTCACCTAATGCAAAAATTTCCATGCGCTTATTTTGTGCAAATATAACCTATTGAGGTTTAGGTAACGAAAAGGCTTGTTTAAATGACAATAGCCTAATAATACTGTAACTTTTTACTGATCGCTTCGTCTTTTAATTAAAGAAAATTAAAAAATATTTTGATATACGAAATCTATCGTACATATTTGTACGAAGAAATTCGTAAATAGGATTAAGATGGATTTGAAACCGACAGAAAGCGAACTGGAGATACTGCAGATCATTTGGAAAAAAGGCGAGTGCAGCGTGCGGGATGTGCATGATGAACTGGCCAAAACAAAAGATTCGGGCTATACTACTACCCTTAAATTAATGCAGATAATGCACGATAAAGGCTTGCTTGCCCGTAATACCGATGCCAAGACGCATATATATAGTGCATTAATGTCACGCGAACAGGCACAACAAGGTGCATTGGATAAAATATTATCAACGGTGTTTAAGGGATCAACTGCAGATCTGGTTATACAGGCATTAGGCCAGCACCGCGCATCAAAAGATGAGATAGATGCCATAAAAAACTTTTTGGATGAGTTTGAGGGAAGAAAATAGTAAGTGGTGAATAGAGAGGATAAATAGTAAGTACTTATCAATCAGATTAGAGTTTAAAATTTAGGATTTAGAATTTTAAGATTTAGGATTTAGAATTTTAAAATTTAGGGTTTAGAGTTTACAACTTAGAATTTTTAACAAACAGCCATGGAAAATGTACTTTATAACATCAGTCAGGTTTTAGGAATAACCATCGTCCATTCCTTATGGCAGGGTTTATTGGTATACTTTTTATTAAGAGTGTCCTTATTGGTATTCAATCCATGGCTTACTGCTGCCAGGAAATATTTATTGGCTGTCGCTGCCCTATCAGCCATTACTGCTTGGTTTGCGGTTACGCTTTTTCACGAGGTGCAGGCTTATAACTGGCTGGCTAAGCCTAGTGCATTAACAGGTTTGGCAGTGCTGTTGGATTTGCCGGCTAACATGCGCCAGGTTAATGAAGCCGCGTTGCGCTACTATTATAGTATAGAGGCTTACATGCCTTATGTTACCGCTGTGTATGCATTAGGGCTTGTACTTAATATGGCCAAGGTTATTTTAGCATACAGGGGTTTAAAATTCATTAAACGCACTATGAGCCTTGGTGTACAACTGCAGCAGCAAATAAGCAGGTTTGCAAAAAAGCTTGACATCACAAAAAAAGTAAGGGTAGGGTTTAGCCAGCTGGTTGATGTGCCTTGCATTACAGGCTACATAAAGCCGGTGATACTGCTGCCCGTAACACTTTCTACATATCTGGAGGCCGAAGAAATTGAGGCTATCCTGATGCACGAACTTGCACACATTAAACGTAACGACTACCTGATCAACCTGCTGCAGCAGGTAATTACTACGCTGTTATTTTTTAATCCCTGTGTATTGCTTATCAACAGAATAATTAGTGAAGAACGTGAGAATGCCTGCGACGACCTGGTTGTAGACAACACCCAAACACCAATTATTTATGCAAAGGCTTTATTTAAGCTGGAGCAACAACGCCACAATGAGTTACAGTTAGCGCCGGCTGTAACCGGCAAAAAGTATCATTTATTAAACAGAATTGAACGTATCATGAAAACTAAAAAAACATTACCCAGCGTACGCCCTGCATTAGTGGCTATGCTTATATTAACGCTAAGCATTTGCAGCTTTGCGCTCCTGAAACCAGAAATTGCACAAGGCAAGGTATCAGTAAAGGCACTTATCCCGACCATTAAAAAAATGCTTGTAGCTGCAGATACTGTGCCTGCAAAAAAAGCTGCAAAGGCAACTTCTAAATCAACCAAAACAGTGACGAAAAGCGGTAAAAAGGTTATTAAAGCTAAAACAGAAAAAGACTACGCTTTCAATTACAACTTTAATTATAATAATAATGTGGATGGCTTTAAAGATCCGGAGCTTGAGCGCCTTAGCAAAGAGGTGGAAAAACATGGCGAAGCTATCGGTAAGTATTATGAAAGCCCGGAGTTTAAAGCCACCAGTGCAGAGATGGACAAACTTGGTAAGCAAATAAGCGCCTTTTACGAAAGCGAGTCGGTTAAGCGGGGTACTGCTGAACAGGAAAAAGCGGCAGCCGAATACGACAAATTATGGGCCGGCAAGGGCGAGCAAATGGATAAGCTTGGCAAGCAAATGGATGCGTTAGGTAAGCAAATGGAAAGTTATTACAACTCTAAAGAGTTTAAAGATATGAACGCAGCCCTGGCAAAAAAGTACGGCGTAAAGGAAAATAGCTATTATGACAATAGCGACGATAATTACCGCAAGTATCAGGCGGAACTGAAAACCAAGATTCCGGCTGATGTGCAGCAACTTAACGGGCAAATGCGCGATTTGAGCAAACAGATGCGCGATATTACTAATAACCCCGAGTTAAAGGCACAGCAGGAGCAAATGCGTACCGCCGGGCAAAACATGCGCACGGCCTTTAACAACCCTAACATAAAAGCCCAACAGGAACAAATGCGCAAGTTAGGCGAGCAAATGCGGGCGTTTACACATAGCGATCAGATCAGAAAAGAGCAGGAACAAATGAAGCAGGCAACAGCAAAAATGCGTGCTTACATGAATACGCCTGAGTTTAAAAAGAAACTGAAGGAATATAAGGCCACTCATCCTTCTAATTATTATTGGAATGGTGACAATCAAGACAATATAGAAAAGACCGATAAAGCCGTTAAAGAAGCTGTAAAAAACGAAATAGAAGAAGCAAGGGAAAAAGCGGAACAGGCAAAAGATACTTTGTAGCCCGCAAACCCTGAAAGGAATTAACGCAACCTGATATCATAGTTGATAACCCAAAAACAATTTCCTATTATTTTTAGTAATTTAGTATCCTCATAAACGGGGATACTTTTTTATGCTTAACCGGCTTACCATTCAGAATTACGCACTTATTGATAGTCTTGAAATAAGCTTTGACAAAGGATTGAACATCCTGACCGGTGAAACAGGCGCAGGTAAATCCATCATATTAGGGGCGCTGTCGCTAATATTAGGGCAGCGTGCAGAAAGCCGCTATTTTTTCAATCAGCAAAAGAAGTGTGTGATTGAGGGTTTATTCAGGATTGAAGGGTTTCATCTTTCAGGCTTTTTTGAAGAAAACGACCTGGATTATGAGGGAGAAACCGTTTTACGTCGCGAAATATCCGCCGATGGCAAATCAAGAGCTTTTATTAATGATACGCCCGTAAATCTGAACACTTTAAAACAGCTTGGAGAAAGGCTGATAGATATACATTCGCAACATGCTACCCGCGAGATTAACGACCCCGAATTTCAATTACTGGTTGTAGATGGCGTTGCTGGGCATCAGGGCCTGTTGGATACTTACCAAAGCAAATACCGGGCTTATAAAAAGTTGGTTACCCAGCTAAAAGAGTTGATTGAGGCAAACGATAAAGCAAAAACCGACCTTGATTATTACCAGTTTCAGTTTGATGAGCTGGAAAAAGCTGCCTTATCGGCAGATGAGCAGGAACATCTGGAAAAGGAACTTGCTACCTTAAATAACGCTGAAGAAATTAAACGCAGCCTGATGGGTGCGCATTACCTGATGCATGAGGGTGAAACATCGGCCATCATTCAGTTGCGCGAAGCAGGTCAGCAGTTATCCGGTATTGAGAAATATAATACCGATGTGGAAGAACTGCATGTGCGCCTTAAAAGTACATTGATTGAGCTGAAGGATATTGCTGCGGAAATTGAAAACATTGAGCAACGTACGTTTACTGATGAAGCCCGCGCCGAAGAATTAAATACGAGATTAAGTTTGATATTTAATTTGCAGAAAAAACATCGTGTAAGCACCAACCAGGAGTTGATTGCTATTCAGAATGATCTTTCTGATAAAATACAGCAAGCCGTTTTTGGCGATGAAGCGGTTGAAAAACTACAGAGGCAAATAGCTGCAGCACAGCAGGAACTTGAGCAAATGGCCGCAGAGTTATCTGCAAACCGTAAAAAGGCCATTCCCGTGATACAGCAAAAGGTTCTTTCTACCTTAACTGAAATGGGCATGGGTAATTCTGCATTAGAAATTGAGCAGATCGTCAGCAAGCATGAAAATGAAGAAGTGAGAAAGAAAAATTCTTCTACGGGCTTACCGACTTTCGGACTTACCGACCATCTTACAAAAAATGGTATTGATACTATCCGGTTTATGTTTTCGGCCAATAAAGGTCATGCGCTGGCAGATATGAGTAAAGTTGCATCAGGGGGCGAATTAAGCCGGTTGATGCTTAGCATTAAGTCGCTTATTGCAGAGTACACCGCTTTGCCAACAATAATATTTGATGAGATTGATACCGGCGTCAGCGGGGAGGTAGCAAACAAGGTAGGGCAGGTGATGGAACGCTTATCACAAAACCTGCAGGTTATTACCATAACCCATTTACCGCAGATAGCTGGTAAAGGCAGCAGCCATTACTTTGTTTATAAGGATGATGATGCTGCAACTACCTACACCCGAATTAAAAAGCTGAGCAACGAGGAGCGCGTATTAGAGATAGCCAAAATGCTAAGCGGCGACAAGCCCGGCGAAAGCGCGTTACAAAATGCGAGGGAGTTGCTTTCGCTGTAGTTAGCAGTTTTAAGTTTGCAGTGGGCACGTAAGAAGTGTTGGTATAAGCTTATCTAAGACCTATGCACATGTTAAATGGTTAGACAAGTTCAGCATGAAAATCGGGTCAGTTTTGTAACTGCAAACTACCCACTGTAAACTGCAAACTAATTTTATAACTTTACAGCTTAAAACCAAACTTAAAATAGATGGCTTACAATTTATTAAAGGGCAAAAAAGGTATCATATTTGGCGCGCTTAACGAGCAGTCGATCGCGTGGAAAGTAGCGCAGCGCTGCCATGAAGAAGGTGCTGAAATAGTTTTAACTAACTCACCCCTTGCTTTGCGCATGGGCGAACTGAATAAGCTTGCTGAAGAATGCAATGCCCCGGTAATTCCTGCAGATGTTACCAGCACAGACGATATTAATAACCTGTTCACTAAAAGCCTGGAGCATTTTGGCGGCGGTGTAGATTTTATATTGCACTCTATAGGCATGAGCCTTAATGTGCGTAAAGGAATTGCCTATACAGATAACAATTACGAATTTACTCATAAAGGCCTTGATATATCAGCTTTAAGCTTTCACCGGGTGCTGCAAACTGCCATGAAAATGGATGCTATCAATGAGTGGGGGTCAGTATTAGCACTTACCTATATAGCTGCACAACGTGTATTTCCAGACTATAACGACATGGCTGACAACAAAGCTTACCTGGAAAGCATAGCACGTAACTTTGGCTATCAATATGGTGTTAAAAAGAAAGTGCGTATCAATACCATATCACAATCACCAACCCGTACTACTGCAGGCAGCGGTGTAAAAGGTTTCGATGGCTTTATTAATTACGCTGAAAAAATGAGTCCGCTTGGTAATGCTGATGCCAACCAGTGTGCCGACTATTGCGTAAGCCTGTTTAGCGACCTTACCCGCATGGTTACCATGCAAAACCTGTTTCATGACGGCGGATTTTCATTCACCGGTGTTACCCAGGCCGTTATTGAACAAATGGAGAAATAGTAAGATAACCTATCATAAATAACAAAGGCGAGCTGCAAAGCTCGCCTTTGTTATTTATGATTAACTTTTAATCAACTAAAACTATTTTTAAGTTAAGTTTGGGGGGCATAGGAGTGATAGAATCGCCATCAGCATTTTGAGCATCTATGTAAACATGTCCGTCTGTATATGTAAATCGGTAAGTTATTCCACCATAAACCGATGGCAATTGTTCAAATTCACCGCCACCAAGGTCGTTATATACTAACACTGCGCCACTCGAATCGAAATAACTGTCAATGTCGGGAACTGGAATATCTGTAGTGTAAGTGATGCCTCCGTCATCAGTTATCCAACTCTTTGTGTCTGTGAAAATAGTTTGAGCACCAGGCGTTACATACGTTTCTTTTTTACATGATGATGCCGTGAACAAAAGAATGGCCACACATAGGATAGATAATAGTTTTCTCATGTGATAATTTGTTTTGATTGGAAACATACGATGTTTCCGAATTGATAAAATGATTAATAATTTAATTTTTGCTATCCTACCGGATTGCTACTACACTTATAAGAACAAATAAAAGAGAAAAGGTTTAATTAACTAATAAATTAGTTAACTTTATCTTTATGAGATGCCTTTTCTTAACGCTTTTACTTTTTCCGGTTGTTTGCCTTGCGCAAATCAACATCACCGGTAAACTAATAGATGCAAAAAGCAGGCAACCGGTTGCAGACGCCAGCATATTTTTAAGCAATGCAACAGTAGGCGGGAAGTCAGGCGCTGATGGCAGCTTTAAATTGCTTAATGTAAGGCCGGGACAGTATGAGTTAGTGGTAACTGTATTAGGATACGCTACGTATCGGCAAAATGTTTTGGCAGGCTCTGATAATATGCATTTGGCTGACATTATGCTTACTGCAAAAACTACCGAGCTGAAAGAAGTAAAAATCCAACCGCATGATAATTGGTTGCGTAATTATAAGCTTTTTAAGGATGAATTTTTGGGTTTATCCAATAATGCCAAAGAATGCCGGATACTAAATCCTGACGCGGTTTACCTTACATACAGCAGTAAATACAGAACGCTGACAGGCTCTTCTGATGAGTTTCTCGAGATTGAGAATCGTGCCCTTGGTTACAAGATTAAATACCTGATCAACAAATTTACCCGTGACTATAAGGAAGGCTATTTCTATGTTGAAGGCTCTGCATTATTTGAACCCATGGCAGGCGATGATGGCTTACAAAAGAGATGGCGTAAAAATCGGGCTAAGGTTTATGAAGGCTCATCAATGCACTTTTTAAGATCAATAGTGACAGACCAGGCAGAAGTAAACGGATTTAAAGTTTTACGTTTGATTCGTAAAGAGAATCCCATGTATAGCGGCACTGGCAACAATAAATATATTCAAACGCTTATAGATTCACCTTTACAGAGTAACGAATTTGCAAAGCTCACAGATGTTCGGGGTTTGTTTGCACTTAGTTTTCCAAATAGCTTGTACATTATGTATACTAAGCGAAAGACAAAGCAACCGGCAATAGGAGTTTATCATCCAGACAAAATACCGAATTATGAAATAACTATAGTAACTGTATCAGAAAACTATGGCCTGTTTGATACGAATGGCATTATTCTTAATCCATCAGGCGTAACCTTTGAAGGTGAGTGGGGCAAAAACAGGGTAGCCTAGTTGCTGCCGGTTGATTACTATCCGCTATTAAAATAAAAAGCCCGCTTGATTTTCAAGCGGGCTTCATTGTGTTAATTGTTATTACTTTTGCTCTTCCTCTTCAGGCTTTTTGTCTTCGCCTTTGCGGTCGGTCACCTTTATTTCGTTAGCTTCTTTGTCGTAGTCAACTAATAAGGTATCCCCTTCGTTAAGTTCGCCTTTAAGTATCTCCTCTGCAATAGGGTCTTCCAGGTATTTCTGGATGGCACGTTTGAGCGGCCTTGCACCAAACTGAGAGTCGTAACCTTTTTCGGCAATAAACTCTTTGGCATCAAGCGTAAGCTCAATCTTATATCCCAAAGTATTTACCCTGCCAAACAATGCAGCAAGCTCGATATCGATGATCTTGAAGATCTCTTCTTTGCCTAATGAGTTGAACACGATAACATCATCAATACGGTTCAGGAATTCAGGAGCAAAAGCACGTTTCAAGGCGTTCTCGATCACACCGCGGGAGTGAGCATCTGCCTGAGTGGTTTTCGCGCTGGTGCTAAAACCAACACCCTGACCGAAATCTTTTAATTGGCGTGCGCCAATGTTAGAGGTCATGATGATGATGGTGTTCCTAAAGTCAACTTTACGGCCTAAAGAGTCGGTAAGCTGGCCTTCGTCCAATACCTGCAACAGTATGTTGAATACATCAGGGTGAGCTTTTTCTATCTCATCCAGCAATACTACTGCGTATGGCTTGCGGCGAACCTTTTCGGTAAGCTGCCCGCCTTCTTCATAACCCACATATCCCGGAGGTGCTCCTACTAAACGAGACACAGCAAATTTTTCCATGTACTCGCTCATGTCTATCTGGATCAACGCGTCCTCGGTGTCAAACATAAAGCGGGCAAGCTCTTTAGCCAGTTCGGTTTTACCAACACCGGTTGGGCCTAAGAATATAAATGAACCAATTGGTTTCTTAGGGTCTTTTAAACCGGCACGTGTACGTTGAATAGCACGGGTAAGCTTTTTAATAGCATCATCCTGCCCAATAATTTTGCCGCTGATGGTTTCTGACATAGCCAGTAGTTTGGCACTGTCCGCCTGTCCAACACGCTGTACCGGTATACCGGTCATCATACTTACTACCTCGGCAACGTTATCTTCTGTAACGGTATAACGTTTCGATTTAGTTTCTGCTTCCCATGCGGCTTTAGCCTGGTCAAGCTCATCAAGCAAATGTTTTTCAGTGTCACGAAGTTTGGCCGCTTCCTCATATTTTTGGCTGCGTACAACTTTGTTCTTTTCGATTTTTATCTGCTCAATCTTCTGCTCTATATCCAAAATTTCCTGTGGAACGTGAATATTGGTCAGGTGTACACGTGAGCCAGATTCGTCCAGGGCGTCGATAGCTTTATCTGGTAAAAAGCGGTCTGTAATGTAGCGTGTAGTTAGGGTAACGCAGGCATTGATCGCTTCGTCTGTAAAGGTAACGCCATGGTGTTCCTCGTATTTCTCTTTGATACGGTTAAGTATCTCAACAGTTTCATCCGGTGTAGCCGGCTCAACCATTACTTTCTGGAAACGACGGTCAAGGGCGCCGTCTTTTTCAATATACTGGCGATACTCATCAAGCGTGGTTGCGCCAATGCATTGTATTTCGCCCCTTGCCAATGCTGGTTTGAACATATTTGAGGCATCAAGCGAGCCCGAAGCGCCGCCTGCACCAACAATAGTGTGTATCTCGTCGATGAACAGGATAACATCCGGAGATTTCTCGAGTTCATTCATTACCGCTTTCATACGCTCCTCAAACTGTCCGCGATATTTTGTACCTGCTACTAACGAAGCAAGGTCTAAGGTAACCACACGTTTATTAAATAATACACGTGATACTTTACGCTGTACTATACGTAATGCAAGCCCCTCGGCAATGGCGCTTTTACCAACACCCGGCTCGCCAATTAAAATCGGGTTATTTTTTTTACGGCGCGATAATATTTGCGAAACACGTTCAATTTCTTTTTCGCGGCCTACAATAGGATCAAGGCGACCTTCTTCGGCGGCTTTAGTCAAATCACGTCCGAAATTATCTAATACCGGGGTTTTTGATTTTATATCAGATACCTTTTTAGGCTGGGTGAATGAATCATCTTCTTTAAAATCATCATCACCGCCTGTAGATGACCCCGGCATTTCGTCGGTAACATCATTTTTGTTTGATTCAACTTCGCTTTTAAATACTTCGTAGTTTACATTAAACTGCATCAGTATTTGCGAAGCAATATTGTCCTCATCACGAAGAATAGAAAGTAGCAGGTGCTCGGTCCCTATTACATCGCTCTTGAAAATCTTAGCTTCAAGGTAAGTTATTTTTAAAACCTTTTCGGCTTGTTTGGTTAACGGGATACTGCCTATATGTACATTTGTGCCAATTGTTCCTTTTACAGCATCCTCAACTGCACGGCGTAGTTTAGCGGTATCAACGGTCAGCCCTTTTAATAGTTTGATTGCCACGCCGTCGCCATCGCGAATAAGGCCAAGCAAAAGGTGCTCAGTGCCAATATAATCATGTCCAAGGCGCAGCGCCTCTTCCCTGCTGTACTGTATCACATCTTTTACCCGTGGCGAAAATTTAGCTTCCATATATACCTTTCTGATTATGATCGTCCTAATCTATAAATTTGTTTTTATCAATCAAGCCGATTCTTTTTAGTTTTATCAACAATATTGCCAAGTTTTTGGCTTTAGTGTAAACAGACAATTTAATGATACTATCCCTGTTTATTTTAAATAGGTTTTAACCCTTATTGTTTGTAAATACCAGTTGGTTGGCTTGGTAACTGCTATAAAAATCAATTACTTTATTAGTTTGATGCAACCCCGGTTAAATGGTTTAAGCTACTGCTAAATAAACTATTTAATAAATCGGGGCATTTAGTCATGCTTTATGACAATACGGCATAAGTTGCAACATGTATTTGCCGTATAAACGAACGCTGGTAGCAAACCAAATGATTTACAATGAAAGATACAAATTATAACATGAATTTGTGGTGAAATTTATCCACCATTCCACATTTCAATTTTATATTTGCTATCCCTAATAAAAATCAGAAAACTTTATGGCTGACGAAAAGATCATATTTTCTATGGCGGGAGTAAGCAAAGTTTACCCTCCGCAAAAAACAGTACTTAAAAATATATACCTGTCTTTCTTTTACGGGGCCAAAATAGGTGTTATAGGCTTAAACGGTTCCGGCAAATCATCACTATTAAAAATTATTGCCGGCATTGATAAAACGAATATAGGAGAAGTCGTTTTTTCGCCCGGATACAGTGTAGGGTATCTTAGCCAAGAGCCAGAACTTGATCCTGAAAAAACCGTACGCGAGGTGGTAGAAGAAGGCGTTGCCGAAACTACTGCTTTGTTAAAAGAGTATGAAGAGATAAATGAAAAGTTTGGACTGGAAGAGTATTACAGCGATCCGGATAAAATGGACAAGCTAATGAACCGCCAGGGCGAACTGCAGGATAAAATAGATGCCACCAACGCCTGGGAGTTGGATACCAAACTGGAGCGTGCCATGGATGCATTGCGTTGCCCCGAGCCGGATACTAAAATTGCTGTGTTATCCGGAGGCGAGCGCCGCAGGGTGGCCTTATGCCGGTTGTTACTGCAGGAGCCGGATGTTTTATTGCTGGATGAACCTACCAACCACCTGGACGCCGAGTCGATAGATTGGCTGGAGCAGCACTTGCAGCAGTATAAAGGCACTGTTATAGCCGTAACGCACGATCGCTACTTCCTGGATAATGTTGCCGGCTGGATACTGGAACTTGACAGGGGAGAGGGCATACCATGGAAAGGCAACTACTCATCATGGCTTGACCAAAAAGCTAAAAGACTTGCACAGGAAGAAAAAAGTGAAAGCAAGCGCCAGAAAACCCTTGAACGCGAACTGGAATGGGTACGCATGGGCGCTAAGGGACGCCATGCCAAATCTAAAGCACGTTTATCAAATTATGATAAACTGGCGTCTGAAGAAACTAAAGAGCGCGAAGAAAAGCTGGAGCTGTTTATACCGCCGGGCCCGCGTTTAGGTAATATTGTTATAGAAGCCAATAACGTTACAAAGGCCTATGGCGATAAGGTGTTATTTGAAAATTTAAGCTTCTCGTTGCCGCCGGCGGGCATTGTTGGTATCATTGGTCCAAACGGCGCAGGTAAAACTACTTTGTTTCGGTTGATAACCGGGCAAGACCAACCCGATGCAGGTACATTCCGTGTGGGCGATACAGTAGCGTTGGGTTATGTCGACCAGATGCATGACGACCTTGACCCTAATAAATCTGTTTGGGAAAACGTAACCGACGGACTGGACAATATAATGGTAGGTAACCGACCGCTTAACTCGCGGGCATATGTATCCAAGTTTAATTTTAACGGAGCGGATCAGCAGAAAAAAGTTGGTGTGCTTTCAGGCGGTGAACGTAACCGGGTGCATCTGGCTATCACGCTGAAAAAAGGATCGAACGTATTGTTACTGGATGAGCCTACCAACGATATCGACGTGAATACATTGCGGTCTTTAGAGGAAGCTTTAGAGAATTTTGGCGGATGCGCAGTAATCATCAGCCACGACCGTTGGTTCCTGGACAGGGTTTGTACCCACATTTTAGCGTTTGAAGGTAACTCGCAGGTTTACTTTTTCGAAGGAAACTACAGCGAATATGAAGAGAATCACAAAAAGCGCGTTGGCGACCTGACACCTAAGCGTATTAAATATAAAAAGCTTACCGTTTAGCGTAAACTATAAAAGAACAGCCCGGCTCGCCGGGCTGTTTGTTTTATAAAATAATTAGTTTTACAACCTCACCTTGCAACATCGAAGGCATAGGCTGCTCTTATCCCTGTAAAAAATTTAGGGTCTGACTTTAGTACCATGCCCTCATATCTAAAACCTAAATCAATATAATTTTTGTTTGTGGTAGGTATCTGAACTCCTAATGTTGGTGCAAAATTAAACAGAACACCATTGATTTTGTAATCCGCAGCTACATAAGGGTTAATTTTATCGGTGCCATTTACACCTAATGCTATTGTAGGGCCCAACTCCCATGCAAAATATACCTGTTTGAGGAAGCGGAATTTCATTCCAATTTTTACTGGTATAAAACCTGCGGAAACATCAACTTCCGGATTTCCAGGCAAAATAACTTTGCCGTTAAAATTGGTATATCCAATACTGGCAAGTAAGCTTTTAAATTCTGTGATTGCAAAACGGTACCTGATAGCGCCGCCAAATCCATTTTTATAAATCTTTCCAAAATCTCCTTGCCCCATCAAATATTCCGCTCCAATTTCAAATGAGTTTGTTCTTCTTTCAACGCCATAAACGGATGTGCGTTTATCCTGTGCTAAGGCTGAGAAACGGCATATGGTAACTAAAACTGTAACAATAAGTAATTTTCTTTTCATGCATGAGGGTTTAAGTATTCGAATATATATGTTTTGTTATGGGTTATGAGTACTTCGTAATATTAATTAAAGTATCTTTATTATTAGCAGATAACATTTTAATTTTCCTGATGAAAAATATACTTTGTTTAATAATCGCTGGTGTGTTGTTCCTACAATCAAACGCATTTTCTCAACCGCATAATCAGTATGTAAAAATTGAGACTCCGCAAGGCTGGTGCATAATCAAGTTGTATGACGAAACACCTGTGCATCGCGACAACTTTATAAAGCTTGTTAAAAGCGGATATTTTAATCAAACAACTTTTAACCGAATACTTAAGAACTTTGTGATACAGGGCGGCGACCAGGATTCGCTGTATGAAAAGCCGCATGTGCTTAAGCCTGAACAAAAATGGCTTGCGCCGGAGTTTAATACGGCTTTATACCATAAACGCGGAGCTGTGGCTATGGGCCGGGACCCGAATCCAACCGAATCATCTTTTACTACCCAGTTTTATATTGTTGACGGAAAAACCTGGACGAGCGCACAATTGGATACCATTGAGGTAAAATATAAAGTAAAATTCAGTAAGCCACAACGAGAGGTATACATGAACTCAGGTGGTACACCTTTCCTTGACCAGCACTATACTGTGTTTGGTGAAATTGTAAAGGGTATGGACCTTATAGACAAAATTACGGCAGTAAACGTTGATAAAAATGGCAACCCTTATACACCAGTTTGGATGAAATTGACCCTATTAAAGCCAAATGAGGTGACAAATGCCTTAAAATGATAATATCATTGAAAAACTCCTGAAACTATGTTAGGCGCTTATAGTTATGTATAGAGGATTATGCATACTATGACCCATAATTATACTTTTGATGTTGTTGGAATTGGCTTATCGGCCGGTGGGCTAACGCCATTGTTGGAGATTGTAACTAAGCTACCTGCAGACTTTAAAGGAGCATTGGTTATTCTTTCGCACTTGCCTATCAATAATAACAGTAACCTGGACCAAATTCTTGCAAAAAAAACCGACCTTAAGGTTATACCGGTGTCAACCATTGAATACGTGGAATGTGGCCGCATATATGTATTGTCGGTTGGTAAAGAGATGGTGCTCAAAGACGGGTTCCTTCACGTCAGAGAAAGAAATCCTGATGATAAAATCAATAAAACAATCGATGTGTTTTTTGAATCACTTGCTGCAGATGCAAAAGAAAGGAGCCTGGGAGTCATTTTATCGGGTGCGGGGCATGATGGTATAAAAGGTGCTAAAAACATCGAAGATCAAAATGGCTTAATTATCGTTCAGGACCCTGAAACGGCAGCTTTCCCGTTAATGCCAAGTGGGCTGATCGCTAATGATCACCCCGATTACATTCTTTCACCAGATGATATCGCTAAAAAGATCATCTCTTGGTTGCAGAGGTCATGATATAAACAAAAAATCACCATTTTAAGATGATCAGTTAATAAAGAAACTGAACATTATATTGATTGGACTGCTTCAGGAATTAACTGCAAAATTTTCAACTATGAATCAATTGAAACAGATAGGAATTGAACTGGTATCCATGATTTGGGAGATCTACTGGGGGCTGGCCTTTGGCTTTATGCTTTCATCTGTTATAAGAGCTTTCATACCTACAAGTGCAATTAGCTCGCGGCTGGGAAATAACAGCACCAAGGCCCTGGTACTATCATCGTTCTTTGGCGCAATATCCTCCTCCTGTTCATACGCTGCGGCTTCAATGGCGAGGACATTGTTGATCAAGGGAGCTACCTGGTCAAATGCTGTTGCTTTCATGGTAGCCAGTACTAATCTGGTTTTCGAAATATTTATTGTGATTGTTAGTGTACTTGGCTGGCCATTTTTTGGCGGCGAAGTATTTGGCGGTCTGCTGTTCATTGTAATTTCCGCTATATTGATCTCGCGTTTTTATCCTGCAAAATTAAAAGAGGGCGCAAACGCGCATTTGCACCAGGCGGAAGATGAGCACACCATGCACGCGGGACACATGCACCTGCATGACCCCAACCATAAGGATATGCATCAACACGACGCCAGGGAGTCCCAAACGCACAAAGGATTTAAAGAAAAAATGCTCCTTGCCAGTAGTCATTTCTATATGGATGTGATCATGGTGGGCAAAGATGTTTTGATCGGGGTTGTTATCGCTTCTGTTATCATGGTGGTAGTGCCCCGGGATTTTTGGAATGCTTTATTTTTAACCGATAATCATACCCTGCCTCATTTTATAGTTCTGATCTTAAATATATTGGTTGGCATTATAGTTGCCATTATCAGTTTTGTATGCTCGGTAGGCAATATTGTGATGGCGGCGGCTTTGTGGCATGGTGGCATATCATTCGGCGGTGTGATCGCTTATATATTAGCTGATTTGGTAACTATACCCATGCTGGCGGTATACCGCAGCTATTTTGGTAATAAACCCATGCTGGTATTGCTATTGTTACTGAGTGTAAGTATTATATTTTCGGCTTTACTGGTAGACCTTGGCTTTAGCATCGTAGGTTGGATCCCCAAAAATCATAACCAGGTAAGCGTTCAGGCGCACCAGGTTTTTGCCTGGAATTACAAAACGATACTCAATATTGTTTTTATGCCTGCTTCATTGATCTACTTTTTTTTGGGAAAAAGACAGGGTGCTATGCATATGTAAACATTTTGTTGCGCGAACATCCACTAAAACCACTTTTCGTAAACTACCCGCTGCATCAGGTGTTGTAAAGTAATGAATAAATGGATGATCGCAGGCTTGTGGGGAGTGGTATCAGGCTCAGCCCTGGTTGTGGGTGCATTGGCCGGTTATTTTTTAAAGATATCGCAAAAAACGGTAGCCATTATCATGGGCTTTGGTGCTGGTGTACTCATCTCTGCCTTATCGTTCGAATTGATGGATGAGGCTTACCAGCAAGGTGGTTTTACAGCAACAGCAACGGGCTTTTTGGCCGGCGCTTTAATTTATGCCGGAGCTAACTATCTGCTTTCCTTGTATGGGGCAAAGCATCGAAAACGTTCTGAAGATCAGCAGCCATCCGAGAGTGATCAGGGCGGAAGCGGATTGGCCATTGCACTGGGTGCATTACTGGATGGGATTCCGGAGGCTATAGCTATCGGGATCAGCATGATCCAGGGAGGTGCAGTAAGTATAGCCACTGTTATTGCGATCTTTGTTTCAAATATTCCGGAAGGCTTGTCCAGTTCGGCAGGTATGCGTAATGCCGGCCGCTCCAAATTGTTTGTTTTTGGAATATGGGGAGGAATTGCGATCCTGACCGGATTGGCTTCTATAGCCGGTTACACGGTATTCAGTCATCTTTCGCCCGCTATAATGGCGGCTACCATCGCCATTGCTGCGGGAGCCATCCTTACAATGTTATCAGATACTATGATACCTGAAGCATTTGAAAAAGGGCATAACGTAATTGGCGTGATTACTGTTGTAGGCTTTTTGACAGCATTTTTACTGTCTAAGCTTTCTGCAGCTTAATTTTAGTTTGCTGTATAAAGGGATGTAATAAAAGACCTGTTTTGATCAATTAGAGTTGTCTGAGAAAATTTATGATGACGCAATGTATTGTTAAACCGGGCCATGAGTAAATAATTATTTTGATACAATGTGTTGCCATTCTTAAAAGCACGCATCAAACAATTAGTAGGTTTATACCTTGTAAGGTTGTCAGCCAATCAGCAACAAAAAGACGATGAGTGGTAAAAACGTTACACTGCACAAATTAAATGAACTCCAGGCAACTGCTATATCCGGCAATGATATCAGCTCTTCCTGCCTTTATGTATCTGCTATTACTATTAGCTACGCGGGCCAGTATGCCTGGATATCACTTTTGATTGTAGCAACAGTTCTGTTTCTTTTCAGAAAGATCTACGGAGAGGTGGTAGGCGCCATGCCGCTGAACGGGGGGGCATATAATGTGCTTTTAAATACGGCCTCAAAACGTACCGCCTCATTTGCTGCCTGCCTTACCATTTTATCCTATATGGCAACAGCTGTCATCTCAGCTTATGAGGCCATGTTTTACTTTCATGACATAGCGCATAACCTCCCTCTTATTCCTGCAACCATATTGCTGCTGCTGATCTTTATGATGCTGACCATTATTGGCATAGGTGAATCAGCATTTGTTGCGGTTATTATTTTCATCATGCATATTACCTCCCTGTTGCTCCTCGTTTTGGCCGGGGGCTGGTATGTACTGCATCACGGAACAGAGATATTCATGGCAAACTGGCGAATGCCTGTCCGGTCAGGTAGTGTAATTACTGCCTTGTTCCTTGGTTTTTCGGCAGCAATGCTGGGTATTTCAGGTTTCGAAAGTTCAGCCAATTTTGTAGAAGAACAAAAACCCGGAGTGTTTCCAAAAACGCTCCGTAACATGTGGGGGGTAGTTAGTTTCTTTAATCCGGTTATAGCATTGCTTGCTTTGGCCGTACTACCGATGGTTGAGATCGGCGATCATCAGGAATCGCTCCTGTCTTTTATGGGGGAAAAAGCCGGTGGCAATTGGCTTAGTTATATCATATCTGTAGACGCTGTACTGGTATTAAGTGGCGCTGTGCTGACCTCATATGTAGGGGTAACCGGGCTCGCCGAGCGAATGACGCTTGATAGGATACTTCCCAATTTTTTTCTGGCTAAGAATAGGAGAGGTGTCAATTACCGCATCGTAATTGGATTTTTCATATTGTGCCTTTCTATCCTTTTGGTTACAAAAGGCGATCTGGCAAATCTTGCGGGTGTATATACCTTTTCCTTTTTAACTGTAATGGGATTGTTCGGTTTAGGTAACCTGCTGCTAAAGGCCAAGCGCGAAAAACTACCTCGGCCCGAAAGGGCAACAGTCTTATCAGTCGTGCTGGCTGTTGGTTTCATAATTGCCGCATTCCTGGGCAATATGCGGCTTAACCTGCCCTCATTTTATGTATTCATCCAATACTTGATTCCTGCGGTATTATTTATATTGATAATGTTGAACCGTGGCAGGATCATTCGTTGGCTCATTTATGCCATCAATTTTACAAGTAAACCTTTACGAAAAATCATTATCGAAACTATACGGCCATACAGGGCCCTGGTTAAGATCAATTCGCAAGGACTGGTGTTTTTTACAAGGGGTGATAACGTGGCTATCCTGAACCGGGTGATGATCTATGTGGAAGAAAACGAGAGCACCAAGCGGCTTAAGATTGTGCATATCGCAAACCCGGAAAGCAACAATGATAATTTAAAAAAGGATATAGAAGTTTTAGACCGGGCCTATCCCGATATTGATATCGATTTTGTGGAGATAGAAGGAAGGTTTGGCCCTGAGATCATCGATAAACTTTCTAAAGAATGGAATATTCCCAAAAACTTTATGTTCATCGGTTCGCCCGGAAACACGTTTCCTTATCACTTGTCTGAGTTGGGCGGCGTGCGGTTAATAATGTAACAGGTAAATAAATATATGCTGACTACGGCCAACCTGCAAGACCAGAAACTACCGCCTGCCAAGAGTGTTTCCAACACGCAATTCTTACAGGCAATCATCCGGGGTACATTGTACCGCCATTCTTTTTATACCCTTGGCAGGAAAGTCCTATATTGTCCGTTCAAACTAACTATATCATGAACATTAACGAAATACTGACCATTACCATCGTGCTGGCCGCTGTTTTCGCTTACATTAACTATCGATACATCAAATGGCCACCAACAATCGGTATCATGATCCTGTCATTGGCCGCCTCTCTTTTGCTGGCCACGCTGGGTAGTTCGCATTCGCTGTTATCAGAGAAGGCTGTTCAGCTGGTTTCATCTATTGACTTTCAGGAAGTACTGATGAACTTTATGCTAAGCTTCCTGCTTTTTGCCGGTGCTATCCATATTAACGCGCAGAAGCTGCGCGAACAGGCATTGCCTGTGCTGGTGCTGGCCACAGTTGGCATTTTACTATCCACTTTCATTGTTGGCAGCCTGATGTGGCTCTTATCCGACTGGTTTGGGCTTCATATTCCATTTATATATTGCCTGCTTTTTGGTTCGCTGATATCGCCTACAGACCCTATAGCTGTACTTGGCTTATTAAAGGCAGCACGTATCCCCGAGTCGCTGGAGCTCAAGATATCCGGTGAATCCCTTTTCAACGATGGCGTTGCCGTGGTGATCTTTATTACAATAGCGGAGATCGCGCGTTCGGGCGGTGCGGACATTTCTTTTCTTGATGTATCCAAGCTTTTTTTACAGGAAGCCTTAGGCGGCCTGGTGTTTGGTGCGCTGGTTGGCTATATCGGCTTTTTGGCACTGCGCTCTATTGATGAATATAAAGTAGAAGTGCTGATCACGCTGGCTATTGTTATGGGTGGCTATTATGCCGCAGGGCACCTGCATGTTTCAGGTCCTCTTGCAATGGTGGTTGCGGGGATCATTACCGGGAACAAATCGAAATCTGAAGGCATGTCTGATATCACACGCGATTACCTGGGTAAATTCTGGGAACTGATCGATGAAATATTGAATGCAATCCTTTTCTTGCTGATAGGGCTTGAAGTACTGGTCATAAAAATCAATTCAACAATACTAATTATAGGCGCAATAGCTATTCTGATCGTTTTACTTGCGCGGTTTCTGTCCGTTGCCGTGCCGGTCAGCCTGTTAAGGCGCAGGGTGAAGTTTGAGCCGCATGCGGTGACCATATTAACATGGGGAGGTTTACGAGGGGGCATTTCTGTGGCATTGGCACTTTCCTTAAGCAATGACATGTACCGGGATGAATTCGTCCTGATTACTTATGTGATCGTTGTTTTTTCTATTTTGGTACAGGGATTGACCATTGGTAAGCTGGCGGCACGGCTGCAAAGGTAAAAACACGGATATGGGAGAAGTCACAAAAGCGGTAAAAAATTTCATTGAACACCGTTTCAGCCTGTTGGAAGATAAGGCTGAGGAGCCGGTTATTATTGACTCCATTAAAAAAAATGTTGATTTTAAAGGCGCCAATCTGTGGGCGTTGATCTTTGCTATATTTATTGCCTCTATTGGCCTGAACGTCAATTCCACAGCGGTCATCATAGGTGCGATGCTGATCTCGCCGATCATGGGGCCGGTGATGGGCGTGGGGCTCGGCATTGGTATTAATGATCTGGAACTGGTTAAAAAAGGCGGTAAAAACCTCCTGGTGGCTACGCTGTTCGGTATACTGACCTCGACACTATATTTTTATATAACGCCATTGCATGAAGCACAGTCCGAATTGCTGGCACGCACCTCACCATCTATCTGGGACGTTTTTATCGCCTTTTTTGGCGGCCTGGCCGGTATGGTCGCGGCATCCCGCAACCAGCGCAGCAATGTTATCCCAGGAGTAGCCATTGCCACCGCCCTGATGCCACCCTTATGTACCACCGGCTTTGGCTTGGCAACCGGTAACTGGATGTATGCATTGGGTGCCCTATACCTGTACTTTATCAACAGTGTATTCATTGCGATAGCTACTTTCCTGATTGCCCGCTATATAAAAATGAAGCGAAAGCATTTTGAAGACCCTGGAATTGAAAAGAAGGTTACCCGCTATATGGTAATTGTTGTGCTGATCACGATTATTCCCAGTGTTGTGATGGCTTACCGTATTGTAGATAAGAGCATTTTTGAAACCAGCGCCAGAAAGTTTGTAGATGAACAGTTTCACTTTCATAATACGCAGGTGGTGTCAAAGTCTTACAAATATAGCCATAACGATAAGGAGATCGACCTTCTCCTTATCGGTAATGAGCTTAGCCGGCAGGAGATGGATTCCTTGCGGTTGCATCTCAACGATTACAAGTTAAGGGGCGTCAAGCTGAACATCAGACAGGGCCTTAATGCCAAGCAGGAAATTGACTTTTCTCAAATAAAAGCCAGCATCCTTGAAGATGTATTCAGCCAGCAACAACGCATTGATACGGTGGAAGACCGTGCTTCAGTACCGGCGGTTGCCGACAGCAGCGTATTAGCAGAATTAAAGGTTCTTTATCCTGCAATACGTTCATTTGGAATCAATTCTATGGTGCTATATTCCGCAGGTAACCCTAAACCTGATACTTTAAACGTAGCATTAGCTAATTTTCGTTCAACCATCAGGCCGGTGGACCGGGTTAAGCTTGAACAATGGCTGCAGGTAAGATATAAAACTAATATAAAGCTGGTTGTGCAATAAGGCTGCCGATAATTTTTTAATCAAGTAGCTGTAAATAACAACTTCAAACACGAAGTAACGCAGTTTGAATTTTTAATACCTTTACCATTAGCTAAACATGAAGAAATCACCGATAGACCATATCATCAAACCAGTCAGTAAGTTTATCCATTTGGAATATACCAGTGGAATAGTGTTATTTATTGGTGTGCTGCTTGCCATCATTTGGGTGAATTCTCCTTTTAAAGATGCCTATCATCATATATGGGAAATTGAATTTGGTATAGGGTTCGATTCCAATGTACTAAGGCACCCCCTGCATTTGTGGATAAACGACGGCCTTATGGCTATTTTCTTTTTTGTGATTGGCCTTGAGCTTAAACGCGAATTTATAGCAGGTGAGCTATCGTCTGTAAAAAAAGCGGCATTGCCAATGGCTGCTGCACTTGGAGGGATGCTGATGCCTGCAGCGATTTATAGCCTGGTTAATTACGGAAAAGATGGTGCACATGGCTGGGGCATACCGATGGCGACTGATATTGCATTTGCACTGGCTTTATTATCAATGGCAGGCAAGCATATTCCAACCTCTGTCAAGGTCTTTCTTTCAGCCCTTGCTGTAGCCGACGACCTTGGCGCCGTGTTGGTTATCGCTGTCTTTTACAGCACCCAGCTTCAATTTACACCACTAATGATAGGTGGTATTTTCCTGCTTGTACTGGTCATTGGTAATGCTATCGGCATAAGGCATACCGCATTTTATCTCATTATAGGGTTCGGGGTGTGGATCGGGTTTTTGCTTTCGGGGGTTCATGCCACCATAGCGGGAGTACTTGTGGCATTTACTATCCCTGCGCACAGAAAAATTGATGAAAGGCGCTATTCTTTAAAATTACGTGAGCTTTCTGATGAATTTGACCAGGAGATACCTAACTGTAGCACCCTGACTACACCAAAGCAACACGATATCATAGAAAACATTAAGAGCCTGAGCATTGCAGCCCAAACGCCACTCCAAAAAATTGAATCGGCCCTGCACCCCTGGGTAGCTTTTGTTATTATGCCGGTTTTTGCCCTTGCCAATTCGGGTATTATTATAGAAGGTGACTTCTTGAAAAATCTGGCCAACCCTGTAAGCATTGGTGTGACAGTTGGTTTAGTAATTGGCAAATTCACTGGTGTATTGTTGTTTACCTGGCTGCTTGTTAAATCTAAACTTGCAGAATTGCCCGAGCGCGCAACCTGGCGCCACATCATTGGCATTTCTGCTTTGGCAGGTATTGGCTTTACCATGTCCTTATTTGTTTCGTCATTAGCTTTCAGTGATTCAAAGATGGTAGAGCAGGCTAAATATGGAATTTTGATCGCATCTTTAATTGCAGGAACAACGGGTACACTCCTGCTGCGAAATGCGGGTAAGCGGTTGTCTGCCCGTTAAATTTAGATGATAAATATTGGGCTTCTTTTTAGCCGTGTAAAATTCATTTTCGTTAAACAAATGCAGTATATTCTGCATGACATTTTCTGCAAGTAATTATTAAAAGGAATAAGCAGGCATTAAGCCATGGTTTGCATACAGGTTGGCGATCCGTCCGCATTGGACGAAAAGCTGTTGGAGGATTTACCTGAATAGACACCGGACAAGATAGCGTAAGCTATTGCATCGGACAGAGGGAGTACCGGTTAAAGCTTATCAACCTGGGTGTGTTTTTATTACCTGCTTAATTTCATAGGTAGATAAATTGGTTAACTTAAATTTCAGGGCAAGACTTCTATAGCCTTAGAAAAGCTGGCTTCACATTTGTTTGATCTGTAGTATAAGACGAGATATTATGAAAACATTGTTGAAGTGGGTGCGCAAACATTACACAAAAGTAGTAAGCAGCATCGCTTTCTATCCGGCTATTATAGCCGTTTTTTTTCTCCTGCTGTCTATATTCATGCTGCAGGTAGACTTTTCAGATGCAGGCAAACAGTTCAAACAGCAATTAAGCTGGCTTAGCCTGAAAGATGCAAGTACCGCCCGATCTATCCTTACTACAGTTGCCGGAGGCATTATCTCTTTAACAGTTTTTAGCTTTTCTATGGTCATGATCGTGCTTAACCAGGCAGCATCACAAATGAGCAACCGTATACTGAGTAGCATGATCGAGAACCGTTTTCAGCAAATTGTGCTGGGTTTTTATATCGGCACAATCGTTTATTCGCTTTTTTTGCTCAGCACCATACGTGATATCAGCAGTGGTATTTATGTGCCGGCTATTAGTATTTACCTCCTTATCCTGTTAACTATTGTCGACATTTTCTTGTTTATCTACTTTTTAGATTATGTAACCCAAACTGTAAAATTCGAGACAGTAATAAGTAGGGTGCAACAGCAGACACTCGCGGCGATGAAAAAACACTTTTGTCCTGAAACTTCAGCCTCAACAAAAGATAGCCAAGGGCATTTTATTACACTGCCGGCAAACGAATCTGGTTACTACCAGGGCTTCAATAAAGAAAAGTTAAGCGATCTGGCAGAAAGCCGAAAGTTGCGTTTCCATATCCTCCCATCCAAAGGCACTTACCTTGTTAAAGGTACAGATTTTATAAACGTATACGGTAACGCAGAATTAACTGACGAATTAAGGAAAGACATTTATCTCAGCGTAGATTTTTTTAGCGGTCAGCCGATCGATCAAAACCCAGAATATGGTTTCAGGCAATTGTCGGAAGTAGCCATCAAGGCCCTCAGCCCAGGCATAAATGATCCGGCCACCGCTGTTTTAAGCATCAACGCATTAACTGATTTATTTGCCTATCGCCTACATAACTGCCTGTCTGATGTGATTAGAAATGAGCAAGAGGATATTCTTATCAGACAATTGGTGCCGACATTTAAGGAGTTGTTTGAAGATTGTATGTTTCCTATATGGGCTTATGGCAAAGATGACCGCTATATCCGGGATGCGCTGCTACACATGCTTCATCAACTCAAACAATTGGATCGTAATGGTCAGCATGCAAATTTGTTAAACAGTTTTCATATTCGGTTAACTGATGCCAGAGAAGATAAGTAATACAGTCGGTTTCAGATCGTAGAAAAACAATTTGAAAACTGGTCGGTTGCCTTTATGTACCACCCCAAGTAGTTCTTACCACTGAAGTAATTAATAGTATGAAAATATTAGGAATAATTGCACTTACGGTTGTGATTGCAGCAGGTGTTAGCTTTGCGACTGTAAAGTTGATGGAAGATAATAGTTTGCAGCGCCGAGCAGGGCGCAACGCCAAATCACCGGTGCATTTCGCATCATTCCGCACTGAAAACGATGACGCCGCGATTGATTACCCTGACTTTACCCAAGCAGCAGAAAGATCGACGCCACAGGTGGTACACATCAAAGTACAATTAACAGCCGGTCATACAAATACCGGATATCCACCATCGCAGCGGGTAGCCATGGCTTCCGGCTCTGGTGTCCTGATCAGTGAAGACGGTTTTATTGTAACCAACAACCATGTTGTAGAAGATGCTTCTGCTATTAAGGTTGTGCTAACCGATAAGCGGACCTTTGCAGCCAAATTGATTGGTCGTGATCCGAACACTGATCTGGCGCTCATCAAGATTGAAGCGTCCGGCTTAAGTGCTGCAAGGTTCGGCAATTCCGATGATGTGCGGGTGGGGCAATGGGTACTGGCCATAGGCTACCCCTTTTCATTAAACACCACCGTAACGGCAGGCATTGTGAGTGCGAAAGAAAGAAGCATAGGGATTATAGGAAATAAGGAACGCGAGTCTGAAGGACAAAATAGCGGTTCTGCAGTAGAGGCATTTATACAAACAGATGCTGCAATAAATCCGGGTAACAGTGGTGGTGCGCTCATCAATACAAATGGGGAACTAATCGGTATCAATGCTGCGATAGCTTCTCAAACCGGCAGTTATGCAGGCTATGGTTTTGCTATTCCGGTTAACCTGGTAAAAAAAATTGTGAATGATCTGAGGCAGTTTGGAGCTGTTAAACGTGGACTATTGGGTGTAAGCTTCCCTTCGCCCTCTACCGAGGAACAGGTGCTAAGACAGCGCGGCATCGATCCGGGTAAGGTTAAAGGGGTTTATATCACTGGTGTTCAGCCGGGCAGTGCTGCTGCGGCTGCGGGGTTGCAGGAAGGCGATATCATTAAAAGCATTGATTCAAATATAGTGAACTCATCTGTTGAACTTTCTGAACGCATTGCCCGCCACCATCCCAATGACAAGGTACCAATAACCTTTCAGCGTAATGGAAAACAGGGCAATACAACCGTTACCCTCAAAGCACAGGCTAATGAGGATTTGGCAGACGGGAGCCGGCCATCTATTGAAGATATTTATAATAAACTGGGCGCAAAATTTGCACCGTTGGACGATCGGCTGAAACAACGATACCAGGTGAATTCAGGTATGATGGTAACCGCTACATTGAGGGGAGGCTTTTTTGAGCAGATCGGTATACTCCCCGGTTCAATCATCGTAAGCATCAATGGCCGACAAACCAACACACCCTATGAACTCAATATTGCACTAATGAGCGCCGTACGTGGCACTGTGCGAATAGCTTGTGTGATGCCTGACGGATCCAAGGTGCTGGTAAACTTGTCATTAGGTGCCTAATTATACTATTTAAAAACTTTAATATTAACCATGGGGATACAATGCAAAGAATAAGCAGGTTTCCTTGATTCAAATCTTTTTTAAACTGCAACTTAATGACAGCCCGGGTTATTACGGGATCCTGTGAAAGGTTATCGTCTTTCCTATCCATTTAAAATGCCAGTATCCCCGTACTTTTAACAGCCCCTTAGGAGTGATCTTCGCTGAAGCGTTCCAGGTTTTCCCATGCCTGGAGTCATAAACTTTTCCGTCTTCCCAGGTATTCTTTTTAGCGTCGTATTTTAGGCCGCTTAGTATGTTCATCCCCAATATCGTTCTGTTGCGTAATGCCGGATCGGGGTTCCGCTTGTCCTTCCAGTAGCTCATTGGTTTCCCTTCCGTGTCACTGAACCAAATGATTTTGGCTAAAAAGTCGTTGTTCTGCATAAAGATCTGTATGCGTAAGGATTTATCTTCATTCTCCCATTTTCCACAGATCTGTTCCCTCGCAGGAACCGATTGTGCGAAAACCTTGGTTGTCGCCAGTAGCGCCCCTAAAGAGATAATGAAAAACTTAAATGTTTTTGCAGGTGTAAACGTCATATACTTCCCTTAATATTGTAACTGAAGTGATCGTACAGGCGCATTTTGAGCCGAACCTTTATGATTAGTATTTACATCAGGTTTCACCATCAGTACCGCTGCCCGGGTGTTGCGGATCATTCGCTGTGTAAAATTTCCGAAGAAGAATTCCTTCAAAGTTCTTTTTGTTCTGCCTTCAATTACAATTAACTGCGCATTTTCTTTCCTGGAGATCGCGTTGATATCCTTTGCAGGGCTAACAGAGTAAATTGATCCTTTAGTCGCCTTACCGGCAAATCGGTTCAGCCTCATTCGGATACGGTCCGATAGTTCCCTCAAGGGTTTCAGGATGTTCAGCTCATGTTTCTTGACAATTCCAACAACATACACAGCAGCATTGTTTTTTTCGATGATGCTACGTGCCAGTTGCAACTTTGCCAGTGGTTTCTCATCGCTCAATACCGGAAATATGATCTGCCGGAAGTGATTGATTTCTTTCCGAGCTGGTACAGTAAGCACATGGCATGTTGTTTTTTTCAGCACCTTATATACCAGGCTATCCTCCAGATAAGACTTCTTACTAATACCCGGATCTGTGCCGATCACCAGGATATCGGCCGATAATTCAGTTGCATACTGCGCAATAACCGTATGGAGAATACCTTTTGCAAAATGGAGGTGACAAATTACCAGGTGTTCCAATGAAATGGAACTGGCAGTTTGTTCAAGAAGATATTTTTCCTTTTCAAAGGCTTCATCCACCATGGGATCAATAGTAACGAGTTGTCCCAATTCCGGGTTATAGTTCGTGATGTCCTGTACGTATAACAGGTGCAGGGCTGCACCATGTCGCTTCGCCATCTGTATAGACGTGTTTAGTGCGTTCAGTGAAGTTTCGGAAAAATCTATAGGGATCAAAATATTTTTGATGTTGGTTTTCATAACAATAAATTAATGGTTTAACAATCCGGCTGTTGAGGAACAACCCGCTGAAGTAAGCTTAATATACAAAAAAACGACCGGAAAACCAAATTTATTTTAAAACCTGACTCATTTCGCTCAGCGATACACCTCCTTTGATGCCGAAATCCAATGTTCTGATGGGGAACGGTATCATGATATCTTGCTCGTCATAAGCTTTTTTGATGCGCATAATAGCGTCACTTCCAACCTGCAAAAAAGCTGGCTGTTCGGGGGAATCAACCCATAACCGGATGATGAAATTGATAGAGCTGTCACCAAATTCCTGAAAAAACATGGTTGTTTCATTTTCGGGGCAAAGCCCGGGCAAATTTTTCACTGCGTTAAGCGTGACCGCTTTTACATGCTCGAGGTCGTCGCCGTAAGAAATTCCAACAGATAAGTCGAACCGTCTTTTACCCAGCATAGAGAAGTTTTCGATCGGATTTTGAAAAACGTTCTTATTCGGGACAATGACCATCTGCCCCTGAAATGTGCGCAGTACGGTATCTCTTAAATTTACTTCTTCCACCTTGCCCATATAATCACTGATCTTGACGATATCCCCTGTTTTGAAAGGACTACGAAAGGAAATAAAGATACCTGAGATAAAGTTTGCCGCCATGTCCTGAAATGCAAAAGCGAGGGCTAAGCCTACGATACCTGCTCCGGCCAGAATAGAGGTAACCGCTTTGTCCAGCTGCAGGATGGATAGCACGGTAAAAAGTGTGATCCCTATAAAGAGGATGTAAATTATGGAGGTTAACAGGTTATTGAGCGATGTATGGCTCGAAAACCTTTTTACAACTTTAGCTGCTACCTTTCGGATCTGCCCTGCTATAAAGATGCCGATTGCCAGAACTACGGCAGCAAGCACAAAGTTGGGAAGCAACCTTATCAGATCATGCAACCAGGTAACTATTTTTTGGCTAATCAGTTTATATGCTTTGTCAATATCCATAATTATAAATAGGCTAATTAAATAAGGAATGAAAAGGGCATAATGTTTTCCTATAAGAGTTTAACGTCTGCTCTCTTTCCGTATTTACGACCCCGACGCTTTATAGGATTTGAGAATTGCTGCCAAATATTTATCGATAAATTTTACATTTACACTAATGAGTAAATTTTACCTGGTACTGATGATGCTGATGTGTTTGGCGGCTAAGCCAATTTTTGCACAGCAGGACAGCCTGAAACAGCAGGAGGATTCCTTACATAATGCCAAGCTGGATAAGCAGCTTATCCGGGTAAACCAACTGGCCGCTGAACGCCTGTCTGATTCGATGAAAAGAGCTGAACTTGAGAGCCGGGTAGCTCAATTAAGCAGTGTTGATAACATCAGGAAGGCAGCATTGATTGATCAGCTTACTCAACTTCGTCAACGCGACTCTATGCGATTAATACGCCAGAAACACGAAGTAGACTCGCTCAGGAAATTTGTTAAAGGTTTTCCGGTTACCCTGATGCAGGATACACTGTTCTATGTTTTTGTAAGACAGGGGAGTTTCACCGCTCAAGATCGTGCAGCGGCCATCAGTTCCCGGCTAAAAGCCCTTGGTTCATCATATAATTTTCAGAAAGATTCTTTACAGCTGAGCCAGAGCGAAGTGACTACAGATATCATGTATGAGAGTACCTTGCTGATGTCCATATCTGACCAGGATGCGTTGTGGCAGAACACCGGCCGCAATCAGCTTGCCAATCAACTGAAATCTATAATTAAAAATGCGGTAGCAAGGTATCAGGAACAAACCAGTTGGCAAACTATTCTCAAGGAAACGCTTCTCGCTTTATTAGTCATCGGTGTAGTAGGGTTAATCATTTACGGAATAAATAAATTGTTTAAGTGGCTCTTACGTAAAGTGGCATCTGCACAAGGGTCTCAAATTAAGGGATTTAAAATAAAAAACTATGAAGTGTTTAATGCTACCCAGCAACTGGGTGTAATTAACGCTGCGCTTACTTTGCTGAAATGGTTAGTCGTCCTCCTTATTTTATACCTGGCATTGCCCGTTTTATTCGGCATATTTCCGTTTACGCGTGATCTTTCCAGCCGGCTGCTGGATTACATCCTAAGCCCGCTACGCAAGATTATGCTTGCTATATGGAACTACATTCCAAACCTGATAACTATCATTGTCCTTGTTGTCGTATTCCGTTATGTGATCCGGTTGCTGCGCTATATCAAAACAGAGATTGAAAGGGGCCAGTTAAATATTCCCGGATTTTATGCGGACTGGGCAAACCCTACTTATCAGATCATTCGCATCCTGGTGCTGGCCTTTATGCTCATTGTACTTTTCCCTTATTTGCCTGGATCAAATTCTCCGATTTTCAAAGGTGTTTCCGTTTTTATGGGTGTCTTATTCACATTCGGTTCAGCAGGTGCGCTCAGCAATGTTGTTGCCGGCCTGGTGCTTACCTATATGCGGGCATTTAAAATTGGCGACCGGGTAAAAATTGGGGAAGTGACCGGCGATGTGGTAGAAAAAACTATATTAGTTACACGCGTACGCACTATCCACAACGAAATTGTTTCTATTCCTAATTCTGCTGTAATGAGCAATCATACCACCAATTACAGCAGCGAAGCATTAACCGGCGGCCTTATCATCAATACCACGGTTACCATTGGCTACGATGTGCCATGGCAACAGGTGCATGAGTTACTCATTGCTGCAGCGCTGGATACTGCTATGATAGAAAAAGAGCCTTCTCCATACGTGTTACAAACAAGCCTTGATGATTATTATGTAAGTTACAACGTTAATGCTTACACACGGCTGCCTAATAAACAGGCCGCTATATATTCATCATTACATGCTAACATCCAAGATCATTTTAACAAGGCGGGTGTGGAAATTATGTCGCCGCATTACAAAGCGCTGCGAGACGGAAATACCGTTACCATACCCCCGCAATACCGATCAGAAAGTGATGAGAAGAATAACTAACCACAATAGCTATATACCCCTGCCAGCTTTAGTACTGCCTGATCTGAGCTCTTGAAGGCCAAGCAAAGATCAATCACCGCCTGCACCGTCATCGCTTTGTTCATTTTCCTGCAGCGTGCGTTTTTCGCTTTCTACCAGTGAAACGCGTGTGGTTACCGCGTATTGATCAGGCGTGATCTCTCCACCGAACCTGATTGCATAGCATTTTGTGAATACGGCACCGAAATACAAAATGATAGCAGAAAAATAGATCCAAAGCAACAGGACGATAATAGAACCCGCGGTGCCGTATGCGCTACCCGGATGGCTGTTCCCGATATAAAACGCAATGGCAAAGCGGCCAAGCATAAATAAAGATGCCGTGAACAGGGCGCCAACAATTACATCTTTCCATCTGATCACTGCGTCCGGTAGTAACTTAAAAATGATAGCGAAAAGTGATGCGGTAATTATCAATGAAATCACCAGGTTGACGATATATATCAAAACAACCGCTGCGTGTGGAAACAGACCGTTTAACTTGTCCATGAACCCCTCGAGGAGTCCATTTATGATCAGGGAGACCAGTAATAAAAAAGCCATGCTGACCACAAGCGAAAATGATAACAGGCGGTTTTTAAGCAGCATCAGCCAACCTCTGTCAGTTTTTACCTTCAGTCGCCAAATGGCATTAATGGAATCCTGTATCTCGGCAAAAACGGTTGTTGCACCTATTAGCAGGGTAACAAAGCCAACTATGGCTGCAAAGGTATTGTTTCCGCTTATCGCAGCGTTCTTGATAATCTCCTGTATCTGAAGTGCTGCATTATTGCCAACAAGGTCTTTAATCTGACCATAAATTAATCCTTCCATCGCCTGCTCCCGCCATAGCAGATTAGACAGGAAAATAATAACCATCAGCATAGGGCCCAGCGAAAAAATAGTATAGTATGCCAGTGAAGCGCTTAGCTTAGTCACTTTATTATCTACAAAACCTTTCCCCGTATCTTTAAATAATTCCCAGGTATTTTTTAGTGTAATTTTTTGCATATGCATACCTCCCGGCGGCAATAGGGATACCACCCGCAAACGGCCCTGTGTTGCGATAGCCGATCACAGTCCTCTTAGTTTAGCGCAGTGGCAGGAACTGCATACCTGATCAGCAATGTTCCGAGCCGGTTATTAAATCCCATTATGGGGCTGGTCATCGTCAATACATGGCCTTCAGATTCAACACTGGTTTCATCTGTAGCAGTTGCGACCGCTTTGCCAACTGTTGAAAACGGTTGCCCTTCGTCTTTCTTATTAGTAGATGCGACGATGGTGCCTTTAGTATTAGCTATCACTATCCGTTGGATATTTCGTTCCTTCACCAGATCGCTCATATACAAGTTTACCTGATTAAGATTGCCTTGCAGCATCTCGGTTCTTAACGCCCATACAAAGGGCTTGGCCAACAACTTAAGATGGTCGTTATGCACCTGCATTATTTTTTCGTCGGCTGCTTTTTTTAGCGCCTGGTTTTCGGTAGCCGCCTTTTCTTTGAGATTTTTGATCTCGATCGATTTCCATACCCATAACGCTCCTATCAAAACCAGGGCGATCATGATCGTAATCAATACCGGGCGCTTGTTGCCATTGTTAGCTGTAAGGGTTTGTGTTGAAGTGTCAGTCGTATCCATATATTTTGTTTTATTGTAAAAGCCCGCAATCAACACGCACTTAACTATTATATAAAGGAAAATAAACGGCTTTGGTTTCAGCTTTTCAATAGTACCTATAGTTTATTGCATTCAGCGAATCTGATCAGTAATGCGTTTAACCTGGAATAATGGGGATGTAGGATCATCAATTGAACCATTCTTTACAACGCTGAACTGGCCGTTTGACTCCATAACAACGGCTTGCACCTCACTAAGATCAACAACCTGCTGGCTCCTCAGCACCGAACGAACTTCCGCCTCGGTTACTCTTTCTTTTTTTAGCGCTTTAGTTAAAAAGTCGCCTTTATAGAAAATTAAAGTCGGTTCGGAACTGATCAATTTTGAGAAACGCTGTGATCTGACTGAGCAGTAGGCCAAAATGTATTGAAGAGAAATCAGCAATGCTAACGCAGCCACGCCCGAAGCCAGCGTAACATCTTTACTCAGCAAAACAGTAGCCAGTGTAGAACCAAGAGCCACTGTCACAATAAAATCGAATTCTTTCATTTGTGAAAGTGTTCGCTTTCCTGATATCCTGAGCATAAATATCAAAGCCAGGTAAGCAATTGCCCCGATAATAAGCGTTCTGCTAATACTATCCCAGTTGTCAAAAAATATCTTTTCCATAGTCTGCAGGTTGTAAATTAATCTTTATTGAACAATTATTATTCGGGCTTGTTGTATAAATAGCAGTTACTCGCGGTCTGCATCCAAAAATCAATATTCCTGCCGTTTTGGGCTTTTCATTAACTTATGCTCATCGCCCGTGGTGAAATCAGTAAATTTCTATTCATCGTACAGCACAACCGGTGGAGTTGTTGATAAATGAAAGGTTAAGATGATTATGAAAAACACACAACAGAATCAGGACAATAAGCAAGTACCATCATCATTCGGAAAGAAGCTGGGCCTAACCGCCCTGCTTGTGGTTGTGCTATTGCTTGTAAGAGCTACGTTTAATGTGTTTATGATGATGCTTGCGGCATCGCTTATTGCCTTGTATTTCCATGGACTTGCAGATTTGATCGAAAGAAAAACTAAGCTTGGGCAACGATGGAGCATGACCATCTCCATTGCCGGGAGTTTCCTCCTGCTGCTTGCCCTCATGTTTCTTGTGGGTAGCAAAGTACAGTCGCAGGTAGAACAGCTCAGCTCAAATTTCCCGTCAATGGTGGAAGAGGCTAAAGGACGGCTAAATGAGTCGGCCGTAGGGCGAAAGGTATTGGAGCAATTTTCGGGCGACAACGCTAAAAAGGTAGCCGGCCCTGCTCGGCAATTTTTCAGCTCTACCTTCGGCGTCCTTGGTGACCTCTATGTGATCCTGTTTCTCGGGATATTTTTTACAGCATCTCCCGGAATTTATAAAAAAGGGATCATCGCGCTGGTGCCTGCAGATAGCGAGACCGCTGCAGAAGACATTTTAGATAAATTGGGTAATAAGTTAAAGAACTGGCTGAAGGGCAAAATCTTCGCTATGGCTGTAGTTGCTGTACTCACCGCAATTAGCCTGGCTATTGTAGGGGTGCCCATGATATTTGCATTGGCGCTTATAGCAGGGGTACTCAACTTCATTCCTAATTTCGGCCCCATAATGGCAATGGTGCCAGCCGTTCTGATCGGCCTTTCGCAGGGCACTGACACCGCATTACTTATTGTTGGACTCTATATCCTTATACAGGTGATTGAAAGTAATTTCATTACCCCCTTGGTTCAAAACAAGTTGGTCAGTATTCCCCCCGCTATGATCATTGCAGGGCAGTTGATCGTAGGTTCGCTGACGGGCTACCTTGGGATCATTCTGGCCACCCCTTTAGTACTTATAGTCATGGTTTTAGTTCAGGAGTTATATATCAAGAAGAAGCGGAGTATGAATAATTAAATTGCAAGTTATCGCATGTCTATTTGGGTGTGGATGAGTAACATTATTTTGAACTTACTAATCAACGGAAGTTTGGGCAGATACCTTGCGAGAATTGCATGATAAGGGCTGGTAGCTCTGAACCCTTTGAAAAGTTTAACACGGCGATCAATTTAAATCGCATGGCCATTAAATTACAGCCATGCGAATTTGTTTTACTTAATCGGTGTGCCTTCTTTTAGCTCGTCACCCGCATGCAGAATCACTTTTTCACCGGCTTTAACGTTGCCAAACACCTCTGTGGAGTCGCCTGTGCTGATGCCTTCTTTAATATCAGAGAAAACGGCTTTGCCATCTTTCACACGCACTACATATTGCCTTTCAGTTGATTGTACAATGGCGCTGCTTGGTACCAGTAACGATTTTGCACCAGAGCGTAACGGAACCTTCACCTCACTGTACATGCCCGGTTTTAATATGCCGTTTTTATTCTGCACGTCTATCTCAATAGCTTCAGAACGCATCGCACCCAATGCATCTGCAGATCTGCTGATATAGGCGCTGTTTTGCTTACCCGGAATGGCATTGAAAACAAAACTTACTTTTTGTTTAAGGTCTACCTTATCTACATAATTCTCCGGTATCATCACCTCTAAACGCAGCTTTTGGTTATCCTGCAAAATCAGCATGGGTTGGTCGCCGGCCTTTCCGGGGCCAACCAGCGCGCCGGCCGATACGTTACGTTGTACAATAGTGCCAGCAAATGGTGCGCGGATGTTGAGGTAATCCTGCACATCTTTCATTGAGGTGACGTTTGATTTTTCTGAAAGGGCAACCGCCTCATCAGCTTTCATTTTAGCCAGGGCGTTATCCAGGTCCAACGGTGAAACCGCGCCTGCTTCTTTTGAAGCTTCTTTTAGCCGGCGGTATTTTACCCTGCTGGCACTGGCACTCTCCTGTGCCTGGAGGTAGCGGGCGTTTGCAGCCTGTAACTGTGATACCATTTCCGGCGCTTCCAAAACGGCCATAAGCTGTCCTTTATGAACTACGGAGCCACGATCAACGTAAATTTTTTTAACAAAGCTGTTTATTTTAGCAAAAATATTTACCTCGTTAAAAGGCTTCAATTGCCCGGGTAGGCGCACATAGCTTGATAGAGGTTTTTCTACAACTGTGCCTGTTTCAAATTTGCTTGTGTTACTGTCTTCTTTACTTTCGGCTTTGGTAATGTCAACCGGCTTTTGTGCACCGCCGCATCCGGCTGCCAGAGTTGCAATGACAGCTAATTGTATTATCTTATATTTCATTGTATTGTGGTTCGTTAATTTGAATTGTGTTTGGAATTTCGTCAGGCATAAGCGATGGCGAAGTATAAGTAGTTTTATTTTGCACCCAGGCAAATACCAGCGGAAGGATAAACAAGGCTGCGATAGTAGATGCTATCAGCCCACCGATAACTGCACGGCCAAGCGGTGCAGACTGTTCGCCTGCCTCACCCAGGCCTGACGCCATGGGGATCATCCCGGCGATCATGGCAAAACTGGTCATCAATATCGGCCTTAAACGGATAGACGCACTGGTAATAGAGGCGCGTGTAGCATCCCGGTAATCTAACCTTAGTTTTTCTGCATTGGTTACAATCAGGATTGCATTGGCTACTGATACCCCTGTAGACATGATCATGCCCATATAAGATTGCAGGTTAAGCGTTGAGCCGGTTAAAAGCAGCATCAGCAGGGACCCAAGTATCACCGCAGGTACTGTTGACAGTACCGTAAGCGATAATTTAAGCGATTGATAGTTTGCAGCAAGCAACAGGAAGATCACCAATACGGCAAACAGTAATCCATTTTGCAAACTTGTTAACGTTTCAGTTAAAAGATTGGACATCCCTTCCATACGTACCACCACGCCTTTAGGCGGGGTACCCATTTCATCAATGGCTTTTTGCACAACACTGGTTGCGGTACCTAAATCCTTATGATTGATGTTGGCGCTTACGGTTAAGTAGCGGCGAGGCCCGCGGCGGTCATACTCGCCCGGAACGTAGTTGGTTTTAAACTCGGCTACATCCCCTAAAACCGGGCTGCTTTGCCCGCGTACCAGCGGTATTTCGCGCAGCTCATCCATAGTGTTCATTACAAACTCGGGCACCTGCACCTGCACCTGGTAGGTGTTGGCGGCTTTTTCGTCCAACCATTGGTTTTTCTCGGTAAAACGGCTTGATGATGTGCTGGCAGTAACTGAACGGGCAATTTCTGTGATGTTTAACCCCATTTGGGCTATTTTCAAACGATCGAGCTTTATGGAGATAACAGGAAAGTGCAACGGCTGGTTGATCTGTACATCGCGCAGGTAATTTACCCGCTTTAACTTATCAAGCAGTTTGGTGCTGTAAGCCCGTATCTGGCTTATATCTTTACCTGCAACTATCACCTCAATAGGTGTTGATGCACCCTGGCTCATGATTTTCTCTGTCATGTCTATCGGTTCAAAGGTGATGCGCATTTCGGGCAGCGAGTAGGTGATATTTTTGCGCAGCGCTTCTTTAAAGTCATCCATATTTACATGGTAATCTTCATCCAGATTAACTTGTATCACGGCCTCATGTGTACCGGTATTGAACACGTAAAGGTTACTCACGCCGTAGCTACTCGGTATCAGGCCCACAAAGCCCGAACTGATGGCCACGTGATGGTTTGATGTACTATCAATAATGCTTAGTACCTGCTTAAATTTAGCTTCTGTGCGCTCAAGGCGGGTGCCATCCGGTTCTTTTATCCTGATCTGGAACTGCCCGTTGTTTAACTTCGGCATCATATCTTTACCTATCACTGCATAACAGACGCCAGCCAGTATCAAAACCGCTACCAAATACAGCGGAACAATGGCTTTCTTTCGCGGCATCCATTTACTAATGATGTGCATGAAGCGCATTTTAACGCGTTCGAACACATCATTCTTTTCCGGATGTTTCTGTTCTTCTCTGGTATGTGCATTAATCTGTTCACGCTCTGCATAATCCAGTCCTTCACCAGCGTGTGCATGTACTTCTTCGTGATGGTAATGCTGATACTGTTCCGCTTTTATCATCCAGTTGCTTAGTATCGGCACTAAGGTTTGGGCAATGATGTAAGATACGATCATGGTTAAACCTATAGATAATGAAAGCGGCAGGAACATGGCCTTTGGCACACCATTCATCATAAATGATGGCGCAAATACTGCCAGGATACAAAGCAGAATAAGTAACAACGGAAAAGATATTTCCTCACAGCCATCATATATGGCCAGCCGTTTTGATTTCCCCATTTCCAGGTGTTGGTGAATGTTCTCTATTGTCACCGTCGCCTGGTCTACCAGGATACCAATAGCTAACGCCAGGCCGCTCAACGTCATGATATTAATGGTTTGGTGAAACATACCCAGTAGCATAACACCTATAAGTATAGATACCGGTATGGTGATCACTACAATCAAACTACTACGCCAGTCGCGCAGGAAGAGGAGCACCATTAAGCCGGTAAGTATAGCACCGAGCCCACCCTCTGTCATCAAACTTTTTACTGCGTTTATAACGAAAATTGATTGATCGAACTCATAAGATACCTTTACATCTTCGGGTAATAAACTTTGTATATCCGGCAGTTTAGCTTTGAGTGCCTGCACTACCGACCAGGTAGAGGCATCCGCAGTTTTTACTACCGGAATGTACACTGAACGCTTGCCGTTGATTAATGCATAACTTACGGTTACGTCTGCACCATCTGTAACACGGGCCACATCTTTGATAAATACCGGTGTGCCATTTTTAGTCACTACAGGGATGTTGCCAAAATCTTCCACGTTTTTAATAAGCGTGTTCATGGTGGTCACAAACATGGTATTGTTCATCCGCAGATTACCGGATGGCGACATCACGTTGTATTTGGCCATGGCGGCTACAACTTCATCGGGTGTTAAGGAATAACTGCGTAGCTTATTCGGATCGACATTAATGATAACCGAACGTGAGTTAGCACCGAAAGGTGGTGGTGCCGAAAGGCCGGCAACTGAAGAGAATGTTGGCCTGACCCGTGTGGTGGCCAAATCATATATTTCTTTCAGGCTTCTTGTTTTTGAAGCCAGCACTAATTGGCCAACCGGTAATGAGGAAGCGTCAAAACGCAGTACTTGTGGCGGCAATGCACCTGGCGGGAAAAATTTCATTACCCGGTTTACCTGCAAAGCCACCTGGGCAGAGGCTTCGGACATGTCGGTGCCTTCATAAAAGCTGAGTTTAAGCAGCGTTAAACCTTGTATGTTTTTACTGGTGATACTTTTTATACCGTTTACGTACAGGAATTGGTCCTGCATGCGGGTAGAAAAGAAACCTTCCATCTGCTGGGGCGACATCCCTCCGTATGATTCTATGACATACATTGTCGGCATGTTCAGCTGAGGGAAAATATCTATTGGGATTTTTATTGCACTTAGCACCGAAAATATCAGCAGGCTCACCACGATAATTACCGTGGTAACCGGCCGCTTAAGTGCTGATGTAACCATTGACATATTTTTATACTTATTATTTTAAAAGATTTAAGATGGCACTTACCTGGTTTTCAATCACAGCTTTTTGAAATAAAGCCCTGCAGTAGCTGTATTTGGCCGAATTGTAATCGGTTTCGGCACGATAGAGCAGGTTCATAGCGGCATTCAGCTCAATAATATCGGTGAGCCCGTTCTTGTATAAAGCAAATTTTTGACGATAGGCAGCATTAGCAGCAGTGAGTTGTTTGGGTATCTCCTGTAACCGGGCTAACGCAGATGCAATGTTAGCATCTGCCTGCCTGCTGCCTGCGGAGATAACCGCCTTTTGTTCGTTCAACCTTTTCTGTGCATAATAACTTGCCGCCTTTTGCGTGTTTAACCGTAACCGCCTTTTGTTAACGTCAAATAAGTTATAGCTGATACCAACCCCTACAAGGTAATTACCTCTGTCAAAACCCCAACCGGCGTTAAGTGGCTTGTAACGGTCATCGCCGGTAATACTTGAGCCACGGCCCCAGGCCGCGGCTTCCAGCAATATTTTAGGCGCATAACTTTTTTTTATCAGGTCTTCGCGTCGCAGGCTGCTGTTGTATACGGATGTATAGTAATTAATTACTGGATGATTCAACGTGTCGGCATTGAACAGACTGAATTCGGCAGCATTCCTGGCTAAAGTCTGCTGTGTCGTGGTATCTGCTACGATATCCGAGGGTGGCAGGCCGCTTAAAGCAGCAAGCCTGATCTGTAATTGCTGTGCCTGATTAGTCAGATCGATATAGGTTAACCGCGCTTTTGATATTTCGGCCTCGGCAATGCTGGTGTCTACACCTGCGCGTATTCCGCTACGTGCAAGCGCTTGTATTGATCGCCTGATTTCTTTAGTCCGTTCAATATTTCGTGTTTGGATAGTTATCAGGCCCTGCAAAAGTCCTAATTGCAGGTAATCATCTATGGTTGCTGCCGTAACGGAATACTTTGATTGCTCAAATTGCTTTTGTTCTACGTCAATATCAGCAGCAGCGGCTTTGTTGGCGGCGCCATAGGCGCCAAAGTTGTAAATTTCCCAATCAAGCGCAGCAATGCCCAAGTTGGTTAGTGTGGCCGACGTATTGCTTTCCGTGCGAACGCCACGAGAATTCGATGGTACTATGCCGAAGCCGAAATAGGGTCCCGCCGTATTATTGTTGGTGCCTACATCAGCCTGGTAGTTTAATTTAAGTGAAGGCAGCCAATTGCTTCTTACTTCGCTGGCCTGCGCCTGTTTGATTTGTATGGCAGCTGCATCAGCTGTTAGTGCGGGAGCATTTGCGGCAACCTTTTCAAGCAAAAAGTTTAGGCTCACGCTTTTTTGATTCTGCGCGTTACTAATGTTTGGCAATAGCAATAAAGCCATCAGCCAGCATTTTTTTATTATGAACATTGTAAATTTATATGAATGATGAAACTATTTTGTTACCCAGACAATGACGAGGGCATTACTGCGATATGCAGTGTTTCAATTCATATTCAAATGATTAGCCGGTGTAGGGCAATATACGTTGGCTCAGTGGTGATTATTTGCCGATTTGATCCTTTGATGAAAGCCTGCGTTTGTATCTTTAGTTCTTTAAAATTTAAATAAAGCAAGCCGAAAAAACCCGCAATGCCAATAATTAGCGGCAAAAGGGGTTGAGGATAAAGTTCTCCTGATACATCCTTACAAAACTCTGTATCTTCTAACTGGTCAAGACGATATTTGGAAAAACTTTTTATAAGAATTGTAAGAGGTTCATTTTTAATCAGCAGGCGTGAACATCGCGAAAACCCTATAAATGGTTTTGCAACAAGCAAACAAGCTGCTATGATCATCATGAGCCTTATTAGTTTACGCCTATTCACACCACAAAAATGACAAGAGTTCTGCTTGAATCCGCGATGTAACGCAAATGTTGCAAAAGATCTGATTTGTCTTCTGCGCAGTACCCGATACTTGGAGTCGGTTTGATTCTTCTCCCTTATCTGATTTTAGTAATTTGTAGAATAACCCTATAATTAACTTTCTGATGTAGCCCTTTGGCGGATCACAGGTTTGGAAGCAAGTAATAAAGTAACAGGAAGCTGCCAATAACCACACTACCCGTGAGCACCAGTAAAAGCCTTGATTGAGGATAAAAATGTGCGTTAAGCAGCTGTTTTTCGATCCGTTTGTAACGCAGGTACCCGATCAAGGCGGTAAGTGCACCTATTGCAACAAGACACATGCCTATAACACCCGAAAAGCCTTTGACAGGTGTCGGTGCAACTTGGCCTGTTACTGCTAATGATAGTTGTTTAACAAACAAAGAGAACTTGACCACTACAAACCCAAAACCCATAAGAGCGATGCTTGTGCGTATCCAGGCCAGAAAGGTGCGTTCATTGGCTAAATGGTCGCTGGCGCTGGCTTTGGGAGGTTGCATTTCATTCATAGCTAAAGGATGCTCTGTCTTTTTGAATCATTTTGCAAGATTGATGCCATTAGCCAATGTATAAGTGTATACCATATTATTAATACCTTAGCCGCCTTCTCAGTACTGTTTAAACAACAAGTATGCTAACCAATCAATACAGTGATTTTACGCTTAATCTCCGGCTCTCAAAAACGCGTTTTTAATTTAAGCTTCTTCCATGGAAAGTTACGGGTAAATCAAACGGCTCACGGAGCTTCAATAACATTACCTGGATTATAAAAAGTCTTTAGTATAAATCCTGCCATCTGTTCCTGCTCGTTTATTGACAGATCTTCCCCGTCATAAATCCAATAGCCATTCTCATCAAAAAGAATCCTTCCAAGTGATGGAGCGCCTATATCATACGCTCTGAAAAGTGCAAAAGCCATAACCCTGCCTTCAGTATTTTTAACAATCCTTAATACCTCGTCTGTATCCTTTGCCGTTTCAGCCAAGCCTTTACTTCTCTCATGTAAGTAAAGTTGAGAAATAAATAGCAAAAAGCTAAAGATTTTACTAATAAATTTAGTATTTAAGTTATGCTCTTTGGCCGTTACTTTGTAGGCGTCCCGGCTGATCTGTTGTAACTATAACGCATCAATTAATGCCATAGTGCGTCTGAAAAATTATACTGTAAATCCTGACGCTTTACAGTTGCTGCTTTTTATTTTAGAGTATAAATTGATATTCCCTGAGAGAATAACTATGAAATTTAACCAAAATAATAGCATTATACAGCTTTGTATGCAAGGTATGTATATGGAAGCAACTGGCAATCCTGAGCAGGCTGTTCAACTATTTCGTCAAGCTTGGGATGAAGCAGCTAACGATCCTTTGGAATCCAAACCGGAGCAGGTTCCTGCGAAACCATTTTGGGCTTTTTGCATCACATCTTTGGCGAGCAGTATGAGCTGGGGCTGGATTACATTGCCCTGCTGTATATAAGGCCGGTGATCAAGCTGCCTATTCTTTGCCTGGTATCCAAGGAACGCAAAACAGGTAAACAACTTTCCTGGACCTGCTAAAAGTCATCTTCGGCAATAACATGACTTTCAACGGGAATCATGATTTTCGCTCACAGTTCAATTCCGACTGGATGAATACGCTGATCATTGCCGTGGAGGAAGTACTGCTGGACAAGAAGGAGGATTCGGAAAAGATCAAGAACCTGAGCACCGCTAAAGTATCCAAGGTGGAAGCCAGAAGCAAGGATAAGCGGGAGACGGAATTCTTTGGCAAGTTCATCCTGTGTTCCAATAACGAGTACAATTTTATTGTTATCGAACCGACGGAGACGCGGTATTGGGTAAGAAAAGTACCGGTATTTGAAAAAGAGAATGTTCGGCTTCTGGAACAAATGACCGACGAAATTCCTGCATTCCTTTTCCATTTATTGGAGCGGCCTTTATAGGTGCCGGTTGGTAATACCCGGATGTGGTTTTCTGAGCAGCAGATCCGAACAGATGCTTTATTACGCGTGATGCGCAATACCGTAACCGGCTTGAAACAGAACTGCTGTTATTACTCAAGGAAATCCAGGAGCATAACCCCGGCCAAAAAATGTGCTTTACCAATAAGGACATTCTGGACCTGCTTAAAAAGAGTATGCCGCGCCTGACACGGCAAGATGTATCGCAGCTGATGCAACAGGAATGGGGCCTTGTGCCGGTGCCGAACAGTTTAAGCTATTCGACCTATTGCTATAATAACCTCAACGAATTGGTAACAGTCGCAAAAACAGGCAGGTATTATACCATTACGGAAGAGTGGCGCAGGCAAAAGTTTGATGAGTCGGGCTAAGTTCATATTTATCAAATTGTTTGTCAGCGCATTACACGCTCATCATCGTTTGATGAGGCACGATGAGCAATGATGAGCACGATGAGCAAACTCATCAAAGCAGAAAACTATGATGAGGCGATGATGAGGGTATAAATAATTTATTTATAAATAGTTACTGGGATAGCTCATCATTCATCATAAAAGTAAGGGTAGCCCTTCCGTATGGTTTGGCACCTGCATCATTTAATTACAACCCTTTAGATTTTACAACATGACACGATATAACTGTAAAACAGCAAAAGAACTTTCTATTGTAGATTACCTGGAGCAATGCAGCATTCACCCGCAAAGGATCAAAGATCATAACTACTGGTACTTATCACCACTGCGTGAGAAAAGACCGCTTCATTCAAAGTTAGTGTTAAGCTGAATGCCTGGATGGATTTTGGCGAAGGTACTGGCGGTAATTTAATTGACCTGGGAATACGCATGCACAATTGTTCGGTAGAGGAGTTTCTGGAGCGTTTGAATATGGCGATCATAGTTTCTCTTTTCATCAACAAACGGCACTAAAGACAGATTCCCAGCCCGAGAACCCGGTGATTATTACCGGCGTGAAAACGCTTAGTCACCCGACCCTGATCACTTACCTGGAATCGCGCGGGATTGATCCGGCAATCGCAAACCAATATTGTAAAGAGGTCAGCTTTACCATCGGCAACAAAGCTTATTTCGCTATTGGCTTTGCCAACCGTTCGGGCGGTTACGAACTAAGGAATAATTGGTTCAAAGGGGCATCGTCTCCTAAGGACATCACCGTTATTGATGACGGTCATAAAGCCGCCATTGTGTTGGAGGGCTTTACGGATTTCCTTTCTCTCTTGCAACTGAAGGAACGTCAATCTCAGTCGGATTTTATCATCCTGAATTCCGTTGCGCTGGCCGAAAGAGCGGTGCCCATTTTGAAGAACTACCCGGAAGTTTTCCTGATGCTCAACCATGACAAAGCCGGGATCACAGCTGCGGAAAAGTTGCAGCCGGCGGGTATCGGGTTCACCGATGCATCAGGTTTTTACAAAGGCTTTAACGACATTAAAGAATATCTGGCTGCACAAAAACAAGCTTCTTTGCAACCGCAGATCCGGCGCAAAGCGCCGAATGAAATAAGCAGGGGAATTGGGCGCTAAGCCAATTTGGGAACGTGGCTGCGGACACAGCTTTGCCGTATGCGACATATATGTAGATAGTTGGATATATGACCGGACCATTTTTCGAATTGTGAGGAGCGAGTTAATGTTTTTGCTACACAAAAACCCGAACCCACCCCGCTGGGCTAATTCGGAACTCGCTCCCGTTGGTCGGTTTTTAAAGCATTAAAAAACGATATGAACACATGACTGCAACCACTGAAAATAAAACAATAACAAAAGTGCGGACACCCGGCAGACCAAAAAAGACGATCAAACGGAGTGACTTTTTAATGGTACGCCTAACCCTCACAGAAAGGATTTTGATCGAGGGTAGAGCTAAAAATGCCGGGCTGAAACCCAGTGAGTGGTTTCGAAAGGCCGCTAAAAGTACCAAGGTGTTTCCACGTTTTACCGTAGAGGAAACCAGCTGGTTCAGGATGCTGGCGGGGATAGCTAACAACCTCAACCAGCTTACCCACCTGTCACATATAAAAGGTCTGTTTACACTTGCTATGAAATCCAGACTATACTCAAACAAGTAGAAGAATTAATTATAAAACTTAGCAGCCATGATGGGTAAGCCGATCACCGGGAGAAGCTTTGGCGGCTGTATTCGCTATGTGGTGAATAAGCCGGAATCTAAAATATTATCTGTCGAGGGCGTACGAATGCAGAACGCAGCTGCTATCATTCAGGACTTTAACCTGCAACGGAAAATGTGGCCTGAGTTGGGGAAAGCAGTTGGACACCTGGTACTCAACTGGAGCAAAGAAGACTTGCGCAAATTAAGTGATGACATCATGGTGGAGCGGGCGAAAGAGTATATGGAAAAAGTAGGTGTCCGAGATACACAGTATGTAATCTTTCGCCACAGCGACCGCGCTCATCCACATCTTCACTTGGTCTACAACCGGGTAGATAATAACGGCAAAACGATTAGCGATAAAAATAACTTCGCTAAAAATGTCAAAGCCTGTAAGGAGATCACCCGGAAGTACGGCTATCATATAGGTGAAGGAAAAGATCTAGTGAACCGCCAGGTACTAAAAGGCAAAGAAAAGACCCGGTATGAATTGTATGATGCTATTAAAGCAGGCATGAAAACAGCAACGACTTGGAAACAGCTTGAAGCCCAGCTTGCCAGACAGGGAATTACCATTGCTTATAAATTCCGCAGCGGTACCAATGAAGTACAGGGCATATCCTTTGCAAAAGACAATATCAAAATGAAAGGTTCCGCGATTGACCGGAGTTTAAGCTTTGCCCGCATAGATGCGACTTTAAACCGCAACCAGCAGGTACAGCAGTATCATGCGGCAAGGGAAGCAAATCAACCTTTTGTTGCTAACCAACTGCGTGAATCAATCCGACAGAGCGTTCAGGCGGAATACATCCATAATCCCAGTGTAGGTAAAGGGATATTGGAAGTATTGCTGAAACCACAATTTGTCGCCGGGCCACCTGATCCAATGAGTGACGCAGATATCGCCCGCAGAAAACGGAAGAAGCACGAAACGGAGCATTCCCAATCACAGGGTATAAGCAGGTAAATAAATTAAAAATTAGGATTAACCTTAAAATGAGTTGTTATGCAAAACCAAGAATTAGAAGAGAAGGTAAATATTATGGAAGAACTGATCCAGAGTTTTGCCGCAGGATCAGTGTGATCGAAACCAGTATGGCCGGGTTCCTAAAAAGCTTTAAGGAAGAATACCGGAGCACATTGGAAACAATTGCGGTACGAATTGAAACGGCTAATAAGCGGTATGACGATCAAAAAATACAACAGCAGTTGGATGAATTAAAAGATGTTGTAGCAACAGTACCGAAAGTTATTCGCGTGAAAAACAGTCATCATTTAGGTGCCTGGTCAAAAAATTTGATTATTGGCCTTTTAGCTTGTTTTATAATAACAGCCGGATCAGTCGGCACAGCATTATATTTCTTTCATCAAAATGACCGCTTAAATCGTGAAGCTTATAATTTCTGGCTGGTTAGGGCCCCTGTATCCTGAGGTAGCGAAGACAATTGAAACGAAGTTAACGGAAGACCCCAAGGGCTTTATTGACAAGGCTAAAAAGCAATCGCCAAACAGCAGGCGATCATTGCTGCTGAAGCGGTAGCAGCGCAGGCGGAAAAGGATCAAAAGGAGGCTAAGCAAAAGCTGGAAAAGTTGAAGGCAAATAAGTAATGTAATTATAATGGACAGGCCATGCAGTTGTGGCAGGTTGCTGGATGGCACCACGCGTTACGCGCTGGGTTTCATTTCGCAGCCAGCCTCGCTGCCGCACAAAGGCAAGTACTCGTTCCTCATACACGCCTGTCTTCCAGCCGCACCTTAAAAAAAAACACAACACCGCAATCACAAAGTTAGCGACATAGGAAAATAGTCAAGGGTATAATAAACCGCGGCTAATCTCCGCGGCCCTTGACAGTTTTCCTGTTTTGAGCTTCGGTTGTTTATGCGGTAATGTGATGAGTCTGGGCAGAGGAAAAAATTCCCGAACGAATCTGAAATTGATCTGAGCTATTGAAAGAATGGTCACACAAACCACCAATACGAATATTGTTATAATTTGAGACTCATTTACGTTTAGGAGCTTGATAAAACTTTAGCGATTTAAACGCCTCTAGCAATTCAGCGCGTTGCACTTCTGTTAATCGATACGCACTCATCATAAACCTATCTTTACTATCACCAGCTTTCCATAAACTGTCGATGTATACCCCGGTTACTCCGTTGCTTGTCTGTTTAGATAAGACTAATTTAGTTTTATACCCATCGATATTTATCCGGTCGACTTTATTTTGCCTTACTTTTTGAAGGTTTGTCTCTGTAGCGGTATCAAGGTATTTATAGTTATAAACTTGCTTGCCTTTAACAACCTTGGGAGTATCTCTTAAATAGATATTTCCTTTTTCAATCATATAATCTTCCTGATCATCGTCCTCATTTAGAGAATTGGAGTACCAGCCTAAATCGAAGTAAACTACTTTATCAGAGTCAATTTTGATCTCCCCTACATAAGAGTCCTCGCCTCTAAGCTTAATTTGCTCCCATTCTTTAGGAACATTAATGGTGAAATACCCAAAGTCAATAAGTTTGGTATCATTGTGGTCTGATTTATAACCACATCCGGTTAATAACAGAACAAACAGACTAAAGCGAGATAGACTTTTAATCATCGTGGCGGGGGATAATATCCTTGTTTAATAACATTTACATTGTTATCTAATATTCCTTTTCGTCTGCCTATCCAAATATCACCTATCCGTTTGGTGAAGTAAACATTCCCATCATCTTGCACTTTCCTTATATATCCATCAGCAAACAAGTCAGCTTCAGTGAATTCTGCATAATCCAAATCGTCTTCAAAATGAACATAAGCATCATCTGAAAGAATCCAATCGAATTGCGTGAGGTCATATCCAGGCGAACTAAACTTTTCATAGGGAAATGGTTTTGTAAAATCAGATTCCCAGCTAAAGCGCTTTACATCTCCAGCTTGCTGCATCTTATAGCAGATAATTTCGGAGCTAATATAAGCAGGGTCATAAAGCCATAATTGCAGATCATGAGGCTGACCTATCTCTTTAAACACCGCTTCCCATGATTGAAAGGCTTTAATAAACTGCGCAATAATGATTTTATAAAACCACAATGGGGGTTGACGTTTATCTAATCTATAAAAGGGAGACAGATAACACCGCTCATAGGTATGGCGACCTCTGTCTGATAGTAAATGACTAAGATAAGGTTGTTCAATACGTTCACCCCAACGTTCCACTTGCCGGATACGACGCTTCCATCCTCTGATTTTCTTTCGCTTGGGGTTATGTGGGTGCATTATTGTGTCGGATTTAAAGGTTTATTGATAGCAGGGTGTTCACGGTTATAAATGACATAAACGGTGTCCCCGATATTCAACGAATTATTATGAGCGTTGCCTTTGTATTTTACACCATTGACTTCGAATAAATAAGAATAAGAGAATTCTGGCTTAACAGGTTGATTGCCCATGTAATTCTTTTCATTGATAATCATGGCTTTAGTTTGAACCGGATGATCTCCAAGAAAATGATCTGTGAAAGAGTTTAGTGCAATCTTATAAATAGCACACAAAATGATGCCGAAGCCAAAAGCAATCCAAAGCCAATTACATATCTTCTTCATTTGAGTTGCTCCTTATTTGTCCACAGCAGAAACTGAGAGTTATCAGTACAACTCATGGACTTAATTGCATTTTCAAAATTAAATCCATCATATTTAGAGACAATATCATAAACCTGCTGAAATCCTTTTGCTCCCTGTGGAATCATGCATTTTCCATTGTTGTCAATTAGCGTTAACCAGACGTCAGGCAACCAAGGCCCCTCATTAGTGTTAACTAATAATATAGTATGTACTTCCTTCCAATTAACCGATTCATTTGACCATTTTGGATGATAAACGCTTATAGTTTCTTCTGTTACCGTAACAATATATTGATCCTCGGGTTGTGAACTGCTTTGCTTGAATAATCGTTTAAATAGATTCATGGATGAGAAGTCTTGTTGATAATTATTTAATAATCATAACGTGTTGTTCGATATTCTCCTTTGTTAGCAAAATATCTATATTCAGTGTTCGATTTAAGAAGCAGTTCATTCTTGAGTTGACTGTCCTTTATATTGTAATGTCGTTTGTTTAAAAATCCCACAGTTCTAATTGTTGGATGCTCAATTAACGGATTTAAATCGCCATCGAGGATATTAGTATCTATAAATCTAAAATCTATCAGATTAGGAAAATTGCTTAGAAAAGATAGGCTGTCAATTGGGCTACATGTGTTTAAACACAATACTCTTAAGTTGGTAAGGCTCAGTAATTCATCGGTGAACTTAAATTTCTTCGATTGATTAATATGAAGATATTGAAGGCTATCACTTAATTGGGCTATCCCTGTATCTTCTTCCAATTTCGTACAGTAATGAAGTTCAAGCCGTTTAAGATTTTTAAATCTAGTTACTCCTTTCAGGTCTTTGGCATTGGCACAGTTAAGTTCAAGATAAAGCAGTTTATCAGATGACGGCAGATTTTGAAAAGCATCAACTCCGCTTTTTAAATGCCATAATATTGCATATTCTACCTTTGTAAAACCCTTATCAATCGTTTTCTCGTTCTTGAAATCGTGGTTGAAATAGTTGTTCGATTCGATTTGCTCAAACCATATCGTATTGTAGCGCCAATCCATTTGTAATATTTCTAAAGCTGATTTAATCTTTCTTCCGCCATTCCTTCACCTTGTAATTTGTAATTATTGAATTCTTATTTAAATAGATAGTCAATGTTTTAGTATAAACAGGATCAATATCATGGCCGTAATCTGTATTGATTGTGTAATACGGACTATCAATATTGACATCCTCCCAACGGCTCGGCTCTCCCAATAATTTAGTCATTTGCCTATAATTCATTCCTTTTAAATGATAACTGGTCAAAAGATCATTAAGCATAGCATCACGATAAGGGTAAATTTCTATATCTCCATCATCCCATTGCTCCCTGTTAAATTTGATTTGTTTTGAACGATGAGTGCAACCGTTAAAAATCAAGAATGCCCAGACTAAACTAGCTAAAGGCACTACTCCCGTATGTTTCAGTATCTTCATCTGAGTTAGTCTATAACTTTCGTTTATAATCTTTTACGCTATCTCGGTTTATATAATGTAGTGAGGTCTTTTCAGCATTGCTTATCCAACATTCTATTTCAGGTTTCGCAGTTACGATAGATACAGCTAATCTTATTCTTTCAACTTCATTTTTGCAAACTGTAAAAACTTTCTGCCTTTTAGACACCGCCCTTACTTCGTTTTCATCCAGTACTATACCGGTATTAAATTCCGCTCTGGATAGCGTTACCTCATTAGGTTTCAGATTTGGATATGATTCTAGATTACTCAAGTTCTAATACTAATTTTGTATAACTACCCAATGTTTTATAGTACTCCAGGTTTCAAGTGCTGCTTCAATTTCACTTTTATTTATGCTAGCAAAGCCAATATATATATCGACTGTTTGAATTGATTTCCTGTAGATAATTATCATGTTCTTTATGCGGCAAACTCTCACTGCATTGTTTACAGAGTATTCTTATGGTAGACCAATCTTCGACTTTAATATTGACATCTTCACATAACGAGATCAGCTTGTTTATGTGCTGCTGGTCATTAGTATAAACAGTTGTTGAGTAAGTACGAAATGATGATCGGCTTAGTAATTGAAGCTCATTAAAAACAGGATATTCGATTCCCTCACTTATACGATGTCCAACAGGTGCTCCATCATTTAAAATTAAATCTCTGTAACGATAGCCGCAAGATGACAATGGAATATTATCTATTATTGCCCTCGCCGGATCAATCCTTGTACACCAAACCACTTCACCATCATCATCTGGATTTAGCCTGACCGGTGCCTTAGCCAAGTTCAGGTTTGGTTCCGAGTCAGAGATTTCAAGATTGAGTCCGAAATGATTCCAAGCTTCTCGGGCAACTACCCAATTGTTTATAGCTGTTGCAGCAATTCCTAAATTCCACCAGGCCGCCTCATTATGAGAATTGAGTTCAGTTGCTTTTTTGTTGTAATGAAACGACTGCTTCCAGTCACACTGATATTTATATAGCAATCCCAGGTTATAATAAGGCACTGACCAGTCTGGATTTTCCTTTATGATGACATTATATAAATTGATAGCTTGCTCTTTATTACCAGCTTGTTCAAATTCGCTAGCCTGCTCTAATTGTTTTGAGGCATCGTTATTATTCATATAGTTCAATAAGTTTCTAAGAATTCTTCTATTACATCTTTGCTGTCCATGTTTTGAATAGCGTTGGCAAGCTTTATTTGCTTCTTTGCTATCGCTATAGCAGTTAATGCCGCTGAGGCTATACTTAAATTCCAATCATTATTTACTATATGCTTATCGCAAGTGAGCCTAGTTCGTTTAAGGCCATAGAATAAGCTGGATACAGTAGCGGAGGTATTACAGGATTATTTTTATGGCGTTGTATCTCTATTAGCGATACCAGTCCCAATACGTTATAATCAATTATCTGAGTTGATTTTGCAGCAGATACCATATGAGGAACTGCATAATATGAAGCTAATCCTACATCACCTTGATGGTGCAGCTCATCCCACAATATCTGATATATAGCAGTAACCTCTACAAATGTATTTGCGTTTTTCAATCGACTTAATGCTACTGAAGCATCGTACGGTGAACCTCTATAGCCACCTTCCAATTCTGCCCAGCGTGAATCATCTAATTCCAAACAGGGTTCATTTATCGGTTTTTTAGGAAATAGACTACCTAAATTAAAAGTCATGTGATACGGATATAGTAATGTATAAAGATAGTAATGCAATATAAAAACTTAATAAATTGCATTACTATCTTTGTTTGATGAATTATCCTTTTGTTAAAGATGTTGATTTAGTCGGTTCCTATCCTGCTGTAGTAAACTCAGGTGGTGGCTATGTATGGGATGAAGTTTTAGAATATAGAGTATGGTGTCATCCGCATGATGGCGCACCTAATACTGACGATGGGAACGACTATTATTACGTGTTTGATACCTACGAAGAGGCTTGTATCTATTCGCAAAATAATCCCGGAACAGAAGATCCTTTGGCGCTAATTCTTCAAAAAGAATATATAGATGAGCGTGAACCAGGCGCATATATCCATGTAAAACGAGAACGATTAACCGAATGGCCTGTTGAGTTTCTCAAACGCCCCAGAAGAACCTCTCGAACCATCCCTGATTTCTTGTCTCCCAATGCTCCAGTTAATAGGTTGGATATACTACGTGGCTCTGTATAATACATAGGAGATTTTAATTACATATTAATTTGTAATGAGAACTTAATATAATAACTAATACTTTCTGACATAAAATTTTTCCCGTATCTGAACCAACAAGCTTTCAGTTATATGAATGTCAGGCCTATCAGGCAAAGTAGACTTTTCATACGCCACTTTTATTTGTTCCATCTTTTCTTCAACCATCTGCATCAAATCATCAAATTCAAACATCCCGTTACGGATTTTTAACAAAAAATCACGGTCCTCACGTTTTACTATAACTTGTTGATATAGCGCAACTTCTTCGGCCATGCTTAGTAGCCTGAAGGTGTGCATCATATTCTTAGCATCATAACTTTTGCCATGTGATAACGTGCTTTGATAACGATGCTCGTTTCGTTTTTCTTCCCATTCCAGGTATTCCTTGTGTTCCCGGCAATAGATAGAATAACTATCCTTATTAAAGTTCATTACCGCTATATTTTCTAAACCTTTCGGGACAGAACTTAACTGCACATCATCAGCGTCAGGACCAGATATAAGTCCTTTAAACCAACCATCGGTCAATTGCCTTTGATGGTATAGTAAATATACATTCCTAAAATGCTCGAGATTAACCAAGCCACATTCATCCTGATTGAAACTATGATCCTTTAACCATTCTTTTAACGGAACGCTACCATTGTTGTAGATCACAAAACAGAAATCCAATACCGACTTACGCTCAGCATCCAATGGCTTATTGATCTTTTTATTTAGGCCCCTGGCTTTCTTGATCTGTGTCTGCGCATATCCGGCGAATGTATCCAGGCAAAGTTTGGATAGGAAATCTTCCGGTTTGATCAAATCCATTAACGGGTGGCGAAATAACACATGCTCTTTTGGTGTGGTTAATAGCTCCAGTATGTTAGGATTGTTTTTTGTCAATAATTCCAGAAAACGGCCTATCTCAAAGTAAACCTCATCGTTGCTTTTATTAGCTATCTGATCTTGCCGTTCAAAACCATATAGCTGCTGTTGAGGCATAATGAATATCCCTTTCTTATCCACATCGGAGCCGGCTACGTTCAGGTTATAAGCGGTGCTGCCGCTAATACAATCCAGCAGGATCAGTTCTTTTTGTTGTTTGAGCTGCTTGTAGGTCATGGCTGGATATATTTTCTAAAGATATTATTCAACTCATTCGGGTATTTCTTTTCCGATGGAAGTTCAGGTATGCGCTCTTTGCACCAGTCAAGCGTGTTACTTAGCCATTGGTTAAGGAGAGGGACAGGTGCTATCAACGCTTTTTCATCAGCTATTTTTTTCCTTTCCAGCAGTTCATCTATAGCGCTTTGAATTTTATTGTCTGATATCATAACCCTTAAATGTTGAAACTCCATGGGTGGTACCGATTGTTTCTCAACTATCCACAAGCAAGCCAATGCCGGGCGAAGTGCATAAAAGTAACGCTTCAGTTTTACTTGTTCGGTTTGCAGATCATCGCGAAGCGTATTGTGCGCCATTGATAGATAATGGTTGGCGCCTGCACGTAACGAAAAGTATTCCGGCATTAGCTTACGCAGATCATTAGCAAAGAGCGAATCTCCTTGGTACACTATTGGCGATTGCAGCCACTCATAAAGTGTGCTATTCGATTTAAGGAATAGTTTTAGTGCTTTTTTGATATCCCAACCACCTATATCCAACACCTCGTTGACAGGCAATCCTACATTATCGGGCAGTTCTGTTATGCCCAGATAATCGTTTATTGGCCTGGAATATATAAAGCGAACATCAAAATCGCTATCGGGCGAGGCAAAACCCCAAGCCCTGCTACCTGATTCGCACGCGTACAGTACTTTTATATTTTCAGCCAACTCTAGTTCGATCAGCTTTTGAAGGATAGTCTCAGTCATGATTTAATAATATAAGATTACAAAATATAAATGAAAGAGCAACAAGCGGCAGGTGGCTTCAGGGAGTCGAACCCCACCGCTTACGCGGTTTCACCAGCGAAGTATCACCCGCCTACGACATCTTTCATTATGTTAAAAAAGGAAAAAAGCAACAGGTGTGTTTTTACTGAACTACTTGTGAAACTAATCACTGGCTGGATTTGAACCAACATCCTTCCAGATATATCATCGGGATATTCTAATCGAAGTATCACCAATTTACGGCACCTTAATATTTTAGTTCTTAAAAAAGGGTAAAAAGCAACAAATGAAATACACCTTGCGGTGCTCCTGCTCTAACCAAACTGAGCTACATTGGCATAAACCAATGGCCGGACTTGAACTGGCGACCTGGACGTTAAATGCGAAGTAACACTCATCTACGACACCTTTTTTCTTTTTAATTTCTTTAAAAAGAAGGGCTAATAGCAATAATCCATTCATTACCTGCGCGTAGCTATGCCCGCCAATAGGTCCCGGTCGAAGTAAGACTTATTTACGGCACCTTCTTTATATTTTATAAGGAGCAACAGGCGAACGCGGGCCGGGGGAACGCTTTAGGGACTCGAACCCTCAGCATGTTTAACCACACTGCCCACCCCCTCAATGGCGCGAAGTATCCCGTTTCTACGGCATCCTTATTTTTTTAATTTCTTTTAAAAGTATGAGGCGTTAGCTTCCCCACACTTGGTTTTATAGTTGTATGTTATTAATAGCATCCAGGGCCGAGCCTCCGTTTTCCAAAGCAGCTAACACTTTAAAAACTTTGTCGCTCCAGCCGGCTACCAGGTAAACATCATTGCGCAATATTTGCAATGGCGCTTGTCCGTAACCTTTCAGGTCGAACAGGTAGAGTTTTGCGTTTGGCGATACCTCTGCCTTGTAGCGTAACCACAGTGTTTGGATATGGTCGGCAGTGTTATTGCTGTTCCATAACTGGGCATCGGTAAATAGAAATACCTTGTCCATTTGTACCTTACGCTGTAAGATATCTTTGATAACCAGGTAGCCGTTAGTGGCATAACCCACCTCGCCCTCGCGGCGATAAAACGCCTGTACATTACCTAAGATGTTGTTACGAGGCACTATAATTGTTTTCCATTTATCGCCAAACATACCTACCTCCACGTTTTTACAACAGCTTTGCAACAGCATGGCCAGCATTAAGCCCACATCGTACAAAAGTATCTTGCTTTTGGCAGATACCGGTGTCTGCATCGACCCCGAAACATCGCACGCTAACAGCACACGGGTTTCATAACCAAAACCTTTGATATTGGCTGCACTTGCCTGCACGGCTTTTTCCAAAGCATCCAGCAAATCGCCGGTGTAACCTTTGTTTTGGCCTTGCATTAAAGCGGTCAGCTTTTTAACCAGGCTTTGCGCAGGCACTTGGGTTACCACCGGATTGATCAGCTCGCGGTAAGCGGCCAAATAACGGAATGGAAACTGCTTTGCCTTGGCCACCTCATCGGCATCAGCCAAACGGGCGCACACTTTCTCAAAGTGCGCGTAGCTTACGCCGGCTTCCTGTATGTTGCGCAGGTTACGCAGCAGGGCCATGTAGCTCAGTTTGCCGCTGTCTATCAGTTCCTCCCATTTAGCGCGGAACGCTATGGCCTTTGCCTCTTCGCTGTCAAAATTTAGCTGACCTAATGCCGACAGCTCGGTTTCCCAGGTGTAAGGCGTTTGCAGGTCGCCGTTCACTATTTTGTTGAACAGTATTTGCTGTGCATCGTCCTTCGCTTTAGGGTGAACCAAAAACAAGGCATCGCGCAGTTTGATAGCGCCGTCGCGGTTGTATTTACCAAACTGGTACTCGTCGAAACGGTTAAACGCTGTGCTTAAACCTTTTTGCAATTGCTTGCTCAGGCGGTTCAGCTTTTTAGCGCCTTTACGCTCGTTCAGCAATTCGTAGCAAGCCAACAGTTCAGTGATCTCGTCAGCACGGCCAATTACGCCGTCGGTAATTCGGGCGACCAAATTATCGCCCGAGTGCAGCTTAGCCAATTCGGTAACCAGCACCAGCGGTACCGAACGCATATACATTTTAGTGCGGGAATAGACAGCCAGTTTACCCACAAATACAGGGTTGCACGCGGCTATCAATGTGCGCAGGCGATCCATACGCTTTTCGTCTTTCTCATAAAAGGAGTCGTTTAAGCTCCAGGTAACCACGGCGGTGTACAACTCCATTCCGGGCGATAGCGTAAACGCCTTAGCACCCGCGTGGTTAACGGTCTGGTTTTTCAGTTTGCTTAACAGGTTGAATTTCATTGCGAACCTCCTTTATTTCTTAATGTCGATACAAAGAAATAAGGGTAGTACGCAGTGTATTTGCGCAGATGAAATTATTTGATTTTTTTGAGATATTTACAGAGATGATACTTTTATAATACCTTAGGTACGGCTACGCCGTACTTTTGCCAACGCCTCATAATTCACGCCGGGATTGGCGAAATTTTATAGTTGACAAAGAAAATGAGAAAATTAAATAATATTCCACAAGACAATTTAGGATATGCAGTTTTACTTAGCTTGAATCATGGTGAATCATTCGGTTCCGGTTTTCGATTAAAATATCAAAACTCTAATTACCTTGTTACTGCACGACACGTTTTATACAATGATGATTTTAAATTAAGAAGTGATTTTTTAACAGTCACATGTCAAAGTGCAAGAGCTTTTGATTTAGATCCCTTAATAATGGAAATCGAATTAGACAAGGCCAAAGTGCACTATTCGGCTTCCAACGATGTTGCGATATTACTTATCGGAACTAATCAATTGGAATCTAAAGCCAAGGTTCCATTAAAGAACGACAAGGCGGTACACAAAAGAGTGGCATTCTTGCAATTGGAGAAGTACGTGAATATCACCTCTACCGGTAATAAGTTTGTCACATCAGTGGATAGTGAGGCTACTAGAAAATTAGATGAAATTAGAGTTGGAAACGATATTTTTTTATTAGGGTATCCTATGTCGTTAAGACTAAAGGAGGAGAGGTTTTTCGATTATTCGAAACCGTTACTTCGGAAAGGAATAACGGCTGCTACTTACCCGAAGGAAAATACATTTACCGTAGATTGTCCTGCATATTTTGGAAACAGTGGCGGACCTGTGATTGAACACGGTGAAGATGATTATTATAGAGTAATTGGTATTGTTTCCCGATACATACCTTACATTGTAGAATGGGTCAATCCTAGGGAGCATATAGTTAATAAGGAGTATACTAATTCTGGATATTCAATATGCGTACCTATGGATGCCGTATACGCGTTAATTGATAAGCATAAACCATGAAGGATGGCGAACTGCATTAATGCAAGTCGCCCGGTTTGTGATTCGTTCGATATATCTATCCTGTTGATCTCAAGCGAAGGATGTATGCGTTAAGGGGATTTTGAAACCACACGTGGCACGCGTGTGCTAGCAGAGGAATGAGATTAGTGTATTTGTTATATAAAGTTAGAAATGAAAATCTCTTTGACTATTGGGTTATAAGTTAGCCAATCATTTAAAACGATTAATGATGACTGTAACAAAAGATAATTTCGAGAAACGTCGCGCTCATAGTTCCCATTAAATTTCCCGCCGTGAAATAAATTGTTTCTTACGTCTCTTACATGTAAACACAATTTGCATACATCGGGTGTGTTGGGTTCGAATACCCGGGTTCTCCAAGTTAAACGATTATTGTTCAAACTTTGAATTCTTGGAGGTTCTTGTAAAAGGTACTCAACTGATGATTTTAAATCTTGGTCTCTATCGAATTTAAAATCTTTTGATATCGAATTAATAAATTTATCCCAGTTAGGATCTACCCTAGATTCATTACCGTTTGCAAATTCTATACTGGTTTTTAAAGCGCATTCGAACCTTGAAAAGGTGATAAAAAATTCGCTTATAAGTTCTTGCCCGTTAGTCGATATCGTAGAATTTACTTTTTTTAAAAATTCTTTTGATAGCATATTATATATTCCATAATAATTATTCCATTAATCTGAACCAATCTTTTACTGTTAATTCAAGTCTTACGATTTCATCCTCAGCGAGAGGGCAGCAATGTGCTATTGGGCCTCTCAATTGATTTAAATTAGTCATTATTTTTTGAAAAGATCTCTGTCCTCTTTTGAAAAGGTTTTCAAAGGCGTCCCAATTTTTAGTTACAACTTGTGTAAGTTCGCCAAAGGTTGTATAATCAATTTTTTCCTCTGATCGAATTGTGAAACCCGAATCTTCTTCCCTTTGAATGTTTTTTTCGACATTCTTTTTTAACTCTTCATCTATTCTTTCTGACCACCAATTTTCTCCATATTTTTCTTTCATTAGAAGCATAACTTGCCTTCTGATTGATTTTTCAAGGCAATAGAAAACCTCGTAGTGTTCCGACATTATTTTTGCCTCGTTTCTAAACTCCGTTTCGAATTGCAAATAAAAATCTTTCTTTTTTGTTTCAATTTTATCGTCGCGGCCTAAATCAACACCCAATTCTTCTTCAATGGAATTGAGTTTGTTTTCAACCAATGAATTGGCCAAGCAAAATAATTTAATCTTTGGAATTATGCTTTCGTCAGTCATCTAATAGGTTTTCTTTAAGTGATTTAAAAATGGCGCTGTAAATGGCCGGGTCATCAGTCTTAGGTAATACCAAGTTTATAGTATAGCTCAACCCAAGATTTAGTTTTTTAATTGTTTTTGTAGAATCATCCGGTAAGGTCCTTTCCTGCTTAATTTGCTCTTCTTTTACGGCAACATTTTCTTTCTTGGTTTCAAAATCTGCAAATTCTTTTGCAAAAATATATGTCCCAACTATTACTTTTACTGTGCTATTATCATGTGGTGATCCTGTTATTTCCGATACAACTTTCGTCAACTCGGCTCTTGATAAATCCTGAGCATACTCATTTCGAACATATATTTCTGAGTAACCTTTTTTCAAAGCTTCAGCCATAGCCGTACCTCTATAATTCGGATTTCTGAAATCTTTATATAATTGTGTTGGGGTTCCATCACTATTTAAAAAAGTGCACTTTTTAGCCCAAGAAATAAAAGCTCTTTGGTTGCCTCCTGGAAACCCCAATTTTGTTCCTAAAAAATCTGCATTAAATGATTCAGGGACCGTAGCCTCACAAATTTTATTTAAGATTTTTGGTAATACTCCTGGCGTGGGAATATAAGGTAAGTTAGTTGACATAAGTTTGAGGTTAGTTCTTAAGTTAAATATACCATAATAATATTATTTTCATATTCTATCAATCTGTAAATGTTATGCCTTAGTTATTAATCTAATCCTCCGGCTTCTCCCTCGCATCCGCCATCCTAACAATCCTTGGCTCAAACTTGGCTAACACTTCTACCAGGTCATTTTGCGCGGCCATAACCGTATGGATATCCTTATACGCCATTGGCGCTTCGTCCATATCGCTACCCATCAGAGTAATACGCTTGTCCAACAGGTTGGCGGCAATTACAGCCTTATCCAACGTTTTAAAGGCTGCGCTACGGCTCATGGCCCTGCCAGCACCGTGACTGGCAGAGTTGATACTGGCCGCGTCGCCTTTACCTCGGACTAAAAAGCCGGGCGTACTCATGCTGCCGGGAATAATACCCAGCACGCCCTCGCCGGCCGGGGTAGCACCTTTACGGTGCACCATTACTTCGGTACCGTCGGCCAGTTGCTCTTTCCAGGCAAAGTTGTGGTGGTTCTCTATCATGCTGATAGGCTTAACACCCAAAGCGCGGGCAATTTTGTTGTGGATCTCGTGATGATTGGCGCTGGCATATTCGCCGGCAAGGTTCATGGCAATCCAGTATTCCTGCCCTTCGTCCTTATCCAAATCTAACCAGGCCAAATGCTTAGCCTCAGCAGGGAGTTTAGTTTTGGTCATAGCTATGCGGCTGTAATAGTCGGCCACGCTACCCCCAAATCCACGCGAGCCTGAGTGAGAAAGCAAAGCCAAATATTTACCAGTAGGTATATCAGCCAAAGTGCCTTCGGCAATGTCCAACTCGCCCCATTCCACAAAGTGGTTACCTGTACCGCTGGTGCCTAACTGCGCATACGCTTTATCTTTTAACGAGCGGATCAATTTGGTTTCACCCCAGCTTTTGCTATCAAACAAAGAACTATCAAAGTATGATTTGGTGGTGCATCCCATCCCAAAGTAGGTGTTATCCACCAATATATTTTTCAATTTATCGGTTTCATTATCAATAGCTTCGGCAGGCAGATCAAAAATGCTTAAACACATACGGCAGGCAATATCCACACCCACAGCGAAAGGGATTATAGTATTGGCCGTGGTAGCCAGCACCCCGCCAATAGGCAGTCCATAACCCTGGTGCGCGTCGGGCATTAACGCGCCGGCAATGGCAATGGGCAATTGCACGGCTGTACGCATTTGTGCTAAAGCACCTACCTCAATGTTTTCCAAACCCCATACCGGGAAGTCTGCTATTTCTTCTTTCAGCTTAAAGTTGCTGCGTTCCTGCTTCACAAACTTCCCCTCTTTACGTAGGGCAATTACGTCTTCGGCCAGGTTTTTAAACTTGCCGCCTTTCTTTAACGCGTAAGGCATCGGGTCATCAATTAAGGCTTCTAAATTGGCCAATATCTCGGCCTTAGCCATTACGTTGTGCTTTAGCAAACCATTCGCCACGCGGCTAAAGTTTACCAATACTTCCACATCGTTAATGCCTAATGCCTTTAACTCGTTGTTGCCTATTTTTTCCTTTTCCATAATATTACACTAAAGGTATCATTTAACAATTTAAAAGTCTCCGGGCCAAAACCCCTCTCCCCGGATTAGGAGAGGGGCATTTTGTGAACAGGTTTAGCCTTTCGACAGTACAAAGAGAAATATCAAGTGCGCAGCGTATTTGCGCAGTGAAAAATAATTTATAAATTCATCATAAATATTTTCACACCGATGCCTGTTAACCGCAATGCACTAATCCGCTACCGCACTATTGACCAATGCCTACAAAACCGCTTCAAAAAATGGACGCTGGATGATTTAATAGACGCCTGCAGCGATGCTATTTACGAATACCAGGGCATTGATACCGGCGTGAGCCGCCGTACCGTACAGGCCGATTTAGAAATGATGCGTAGCAATAAGCTGGGTTACGAAGCTCCAATCGTAGTGGTTGATAAAAAGTATTACACGTACAGCGATAAGAATTATAGCATTACCAATAGTCCTTTAAATCAACAGGATATGCAGGTTTTGAGCGAAGTATCTGGTTTATTAAAGCAGTTTAAGGGCTTTAACCATTTTATTGATCTAAATGAAATGGTGAGCAAATTGGAAGACAAGATCTATTCGCAAAAAACACAAAGCGCGCCGGTAATTGATTTTGAGAAGAACGATAACCTGAAAGGCTTGGAGTGGATAGAGGTGATCCGTAAGTATATCGTAGCTAAGAAAACCATGTGCGTAACCTATCAATCGTTCAAAGCACGCGAGGCCAGTACATTTTGCTTTAGCGGATATTTGCTGAAGGAATATCGCAATCGTTGGTTTGTGCTGGGAATATCGCACCAGCGTTATAAACCGTTGCTTAACCTGGCGCTGGACAGGATACAAACCATCACCGCGCATGATGAGGATTATATTGAGAATACCACTATCGATTTTTCAACTTATTATAACGATGTAATAGGAGTAACCAAATCACCCGGTCAGCGCGATGTGGAAGTAGTGTTTTGGATTGATGCTAAAAATGCGCCTTATGTAATTACTAAACCATTGCACCATACGCAAAAACTGTTGAGCGAAGATGTATCTGGTAAAATTTTTAGCATACGCGTAATAATGAATTTTGAATTGGAACGCGAGCTATTGGGTTTTGGATCCAAGCTTCGTGTGCTTGGCCCAAGAATATTGGTTAAACAAATCAAAAAACAATTGTATGAAACGCTGGAGAGTTATAAGGCGCCGGAAACACAATCTTCGGATAGTTTGCCTGAATAAGTATATCTTAGTTTCATAAAAGTCCTTGTAATATCTATGCGCCTTAAACAAAAGCTACCTGTAACCTATCTGCTGTTTACTTTTAACGGCCGCTTATCAAAAGGAGCTTTTTGGCTGGCTTCCCTCTTTTACTGGTGCACTTTTTACGTGTTATACAACTTGTTATCCCTTACAGGCAAAGGTGCTACGTTTATCCTATATCCTTTACTATTCTGGATTATCATAGCTACTTCCATTAAGCGCCTTCATGATCAGGGTTATTCAGGCTATTGGCTGTTTACTGTTTTAATACCTGTGCTTGGGCCGTTATGGTTATTGTGGCGATTAGGTTTCAAGAAAGGGAATTATACGACAAATCAATACGGCTCGGTACCCGGTTCGGCGCCCGATTATTTGAAAAATGATGAAGGTAAAGAGATCCCACACCTTAAAACAGATGAGCGCATTATTGATGATGTAACCCGATTGAACCCGGTACTGGTTAGCAAGATTGTGCGTCCAACTTCAGTTGAGGAGATCTGCGAAATTGTAAAAAACGCTACTGGAGCTATCTCCGTAGGCGGTGGGCGTTTCAGCATGGGCGGGCAAACAGCAAGCCCGCATAGTTTGCATATTGATATGCGGGGAATGAATAAGGTGCTGGAGTTTTCTATAATAGAGAAACTCATCAAAGTGCAAACAGGGATCCGCTGGTGCGATATTCAGCAGTATATTGATGAGTATAATCTGAGCATCAAAATCATGCAAACCTATGCCAACTTCACGGTAGGCGGCGCGTTGAGTGTTAATGCACACGGACGGTACATGGGCATGGGGCCGGTGGTGTTATCCGTTCGCTCGATAGATGTAGTACTGGCCGATGGCTTGTTGATACATGCTACCAAAACAGAAAACCCGGAAATATTCTTTGGCGCCATTGGCGGTTATAATGGCATTGGCATTATTGTTCAGGCCGAGTTAGAACTGGCCGATAACCTGGCTATTAAACGAATCGATAAAAAAATGAAGGTGGAAGAATACAAGGACTACTTCTTCAAAACCATACGCGATAATCCACAGGTAGTTTTCCATAATAGCGATATCTACCCACCTAAATACAAGCGTTTACGAGCTGTCAGTTGGATAGAAACCACCGAAAAACCAACTGTTAAAACCCGGTTGATGCCGTTAAAAGAATCTTATCCGCTGGAACGGTATTTCCTATGGGCGTTTACAGAAAGGCCTTGGGGTAAACCCTACCGGGAGTTTATCATTGACCCTTTATTGTTTAGGAGCAAAAAGATTCACTGGCGCAACTACGAAGCCGGTTACGATGTTGCCGAATTGGAGCCTAAATCACGCCTTAACAGCACTTATGTATTGTTGGAATACTTTGTGCCGGTTGATCGTTTTGAGAAATTTGAACAGGCCATGGCCGAAATATTTATCCGGTTTAATGTAAACGTATTGAATGTGTCTATCCGCCATGCCAAAGCCGATCCGGGTACTTACCTGGCCTGGGCGCGTGAAGAGGTATTTGCTTTTGTAGTTTATTATAAGCAACGCACAGACCCGGCATCTAAACATGCTGTTGCTGTATGGACCCGTGAACTGGCCGATGCCGTAATTGCTGTAAACGGTGCTTATTATTTACCCTACCAGGTACATCCAACCGCCGAGCAGTTTCATAAAGCTTATCCCAACGCGCAAAAGTTATTTGACTTGAAAACCAAGCTTGACCCTGAGAATAAATTCAGGAACATTTTTTGGGATACCTATTATCAACCATTAAAACTAAAAAGCAATGGCTAATATATCCGAATTTAAAGCAGTATTTAACGATACCAAATGGAGTGATGATTTTTACCGCTTTTTGCAGGTGATATTTCATTTGTATCCTGAGGATAAATTTCATCAACTGATAAAAGAAGAAACGGCTATCGGTAAAACTGACGAAGAGATTTACAAATCGGTACAAAGCAAGCTGAAAAGCATTAAGCCATTTTTATCGGAATTGACGTATGCTTTGCCTGCGCTTAAAAAACAAAAAAAAGAGATTGTTAGGCAAACGCTGGAGTTATTGGGCGGTGTAAATCAGATCAACGGTTATGCCGAGATCGGTTCCACCGGCCGTTATATTAGTCAGCTAAGAAAAGAAGCAAAGGTTACCGGTCCGATATATCTTATTAACGATCTCGCGCCAACCAACTCACCTAGTGATATTATGGAACGGGGGCAGTTAGGTAAGCTGGGCACTTTTGTGGATATTAATGGTTATGCCCCTATCAACAGTTCAATTATCTCAGATGCCAGCCTGGATGTTGTGACCTGCTATATTGGTTTACACCATTGCCCGGTGACAAAGCTGGATGGATTTGTAAAATCAATTAACCGCATCCTTCGGCCCGGCGGCTCTTTTGTTATCCGTGATCATAATGTTAAAACGCCCGAGATGGCCACCTTTGTTTCTTTGGTGCATACAGTGTTCAACGTAGGTCTGAATGAAACCTGGGAGTTTGAAGCCAAAGATTTTAAGAATTTTAAACCGGCAGACGACTGGGCAGCTATTATAGAACAGGCCGGTTTTAAAGATGTGGGTAAACGCATATTACAGGATAAAGATCCATCCGATAACACCTTAATGTTGTTCATCAAAATATAAGCATGAAAAGGCTGAGGATACTGACATTAATTGCCCTGCTGCTCGCCATCATAACGTTTGCTGTTAAAAACAGGAAGCCATCCACTGTGGCTGCCGGGAAAGGTTTGTTGGTTGATAAAGCCTGGCTGGCAACCAATCAGCATCCGCTAACACCTCAGGCAGCGATACGTCCGCCTGATCAAACTTTCCTGACTTACCCCGAGTGGTTCCTTGTGTTTAGTCCGGCGGAACAGGCGGGTTACTTTAAAACACACACTTCAACCACATTTCCATACCTAAAGCATGTCGACCAGATGTGGGGTGGCTATGGCGTTGTGTATAATCAGATCAAAGGTAATTTCCCATTCAATACCGGCTACCATGTTATGATATGGGTAATAGCCGGCAGTACAACAGTTGAGTACGGTATCAAATCATTTTACGAAACCATTATTGGCCGGGTAACCGATACCAACCCCAATGAAAAAATGACCACCGAGGATAAGTTCAACGCCGATTATGAGCATAGTTACGTGAAATTTATTGAGGCATTGCCATGGTACGAGTATGATTTTAACCATCAGCTCAAATCGTTATGGAGCAATACCTCTTTCTCCGGCCCGCATTTACTGCGAAAACTGGAAAGGCGCTATTATCTTACTACCGAATTATTGGTTAAAAGTGCATATGGCTGGCTGATTGGTTTAGGCACAAAATCGGCTTATGAAACAGCCTCGTTGCAAACCGCAGTAGTCATGGATAGGCTACCCTCAGGGGTGGATACAATCGGATTTGTGCATAACATAAAAGTATTGCCCAACGGTAAGGTGCTGGCTAATTTACCCCGTTACGCTGAATTTAATACGGCGGTTAATAGGCTGGCTGAAAATGGTGTTGGTTTTAATGAGATTGCCGGAAATAAAGGCGCTATTATGCTTACTGTTTTAACCGACAAGTCTTTAAATGTTACCGGCAATTATAAAGTGCTATTTACTCAGCCGATCTTTACCAAATCGGGCTTAAGTAGAGTTGCTTTAGTGACAACGGTGGAAAACCTTAGCTCGCTAGTAAGAACACTTAAACTAAAAGGGGTGAATATAGAGCATATTTATGATTATTAATTAATTCTTTAATAACTACAACTCATGAAATTTAACCTACTTATCATAATAATAGTATTTAATCTCGAAAGTTGTTTAGGCCAAAATGATAAAAACCTAATCAGTAATTGGAATACGCATCCAATTCCTACTAATCCGGACAGCCTTAGAAAATATGGTTTCTCTTTACAAGAATGGGCTGTCTATGAGAAAAACGATTCTGTTTTTGTGGTAGATAAGAAAGAACTTCCATACCCTCAATTACCCTTTAAAATTAAAGTTAAGAAAGCGGATAGTCGTGACTTTTTAGGAAGGGCTTCAATCTTGAACGTAGATAATGGTTATTTAGTAGGTTTTTACAGAGGTGAATGGGGCGGTGCTCTATACTGGGTTTCAAGTGATGGTAAGAATTATTATAAAATATCAAATCATGAGATAGTGCAGTTTATTAATAGAGGAGGCAAACAATACGCCATTGAAGGGCTTGCACATTTAGGGATGTCGGAAGGAAGCATTATTGAAATCTATAAATCAAACGATAGATGGGCTGTAAGCGAACACTTAAAACTACCAACAGCACCAGAAGCTATTGCATTAGATAGTCAAGGTAACTTTATCATTATCACTTCTAAAAGTTTGTTACGAGTAGATCGAAATGCACAAATATCTTTTTTAGTTGATAAAGGATTATGGTACGCGGCTCTTTATCCTAATTCAATGGTTATCAGAAATAATATTATGTATGCAGGCATGCGCGCGGGAGTTTATCATTACGATCTGATTACACGGAAGGATTCTTGGTTGTTGCCATATTAGTATTTATGATTCCAAGCTTGACAAAATTGAAAAGATCAAACATTACTCCCCTCAAGGCCCTTTCCGTATTAACTATTTGTTTAGGCCTTGCGATAATTTACTTCACCGGTGGGTTTGGTCTTGGAATAGGAATATTGATGATGATAAGTTCAATATTACTCTATCTCATTAATTACTTTGCTTCCAAGACTAAAAATTTTAAAATAATACAGATCGGAGTTTCGTTGGTGTATGTTTTTACTGTTTCCTATTATGTTTTTAAATGGCAGGAACATACAACTTTTATCTTTTCTAAAACATCCAAAGGAACGGTAGGGATAGTTTTTGGCATTCCAGGTTATCCTGCGCTGCCCCCAACTTTTCTATGGACTAAAACTCTCACAATCCCTAGTAGAGGTGTTGTCATTACGTCCACAAAGGAGGAAGATATGCCAACCTGGCAACGATACCAATACTCCGATGGATCTGCAGTTGAAACAAATGACATTGAATGGAATCCCCAACTTTCAATTTCCCTGTATTAAAAACAAGGGAATAGTGAAGGCATGGTTGTTTAGCAAAAGAGAGCAATCCGATTCATTAGCGCAGAAGCGTATAGTAGAACTTGTGAACAAAATTGATGCAGGCAAATTAAAAACCTTTTATACGTCTTCAGGGGTGTCGATTGTAATGGCTAAAGAGGGGGCGTATCTAACTCTTCAAGGTGCTGGACTTGCTTATCTGCCTGATGCAGTCAGCACATTACCGATTAACACAATTTACCTCGCAGATAATAAATTTACAACGATTCCCCCACAGCTTTATAAAATTAAATCACTTCATAGTATTTATTTGGGTGCAAATCCCATAAAGTCATTTCCAAATGATTTGTATAAAATGCGAGGCCTAAAAAGCCTATTAGTAGGAAAAACAGAAATACGCGAAATTAAAACCGATCTTTCAAATCTTGATAGTTTAGAGGACTTTGATATTTCTGGCAACAAATTGTCAAAGTTTCCTGAAAAAATCAAGACGATTCCTCATCTGAAATGGCTTTCAATTAAAGAGAATGAATTTAAAGATTTGGAGTTCGTAGACAGAAATTTAAGTGGGCTTCGAACATTGCAGGTCTATACAAATAAGATTAAACGCATCTCTGATAAAGTTCGCTATCTGTCTAATCTTAGAGAATTACTAATTTTTGATAACCAAATAGATAGTATACCCAACTGTATAGGTTCTTTGGTTAATCTCGAAAAACTTGAAATTTGGAATAACCCACTCCGTTACATTTCTCCTGAAATCAAAAAGTTAACAAAATTGAAAGAGATAAGATTAGATGACAATTATTTATCAAGAAACGATAAGAAACAATTAAAGCAATGGTTACCGAATTGTGAAATTCATTTTCAAACCAGATAGAAGTGATTGATATGTGAAAATTAATGTCCTTGTGCCGCTAGCATCAATTAGGGGCATCTGCAATTAATTTATTAACGAAACGAATGACAAGACGCTATCTGCTACACAACAACCTTTTGTCCAAAAAATCTTAAAATTTCGCATTTCACGCAGATTGTGACTGGAAAATCTCAATGAAATTTAAGCAAAGTGTTGTACCCAAAAAAAAATCAGGCTTTTAGATTAAATTCTAAAAGCCTGATTGTCAATTAGTGTGTGGAGAATATCGGAGTCGAACCGATGACCTCTTGCATGCCATGCAAGCGCTCTAGCCAGCTGAGCTAATCCCCCTTTTGCGGGATGCAAATATATTATATCCCGCAATTAAATGAAATTTAAATTTCATTTAATTGCGGTGAAGCAGTAAGCGTTTGCCTTTAATCTTACGGCACCCAAATACAGACGCTTCAAAATGGCAAGTTTGCAATTTCTAATTTTCACCTGTCGTACTTACAATGTAACCTGAGGCTGATTATTCAATATCATCCTGCATGTTCTCTTCTTCAAGGTCAAGTCTGTTTTCAATATACCGTATAACATCGTCGTCATAACCGTCCTTTTTCCTGAATTTATGCAGCTCTGTACGTTCCTTTTCAGTTACCTGGGTCATAATATTCCGGTATTCGCTCATCATCTTATTTGCTTTTTTCCTGGCGCCGTCTCCTTCACTTGATTTTCTTAGCAGATCTACTTTATGTTTCAAAAATTCATGTTTATGCTTTAACAAATCGTTTCCATCTATTTCCTGGCCATATTTAGACTGTAATTCATTAACAGCACTGCATATCAGCTTGTATTCAATTTCCATTATTTGCTGATTGTCGGGCTTTTGCTCAGGCATGCCCTCCGGTTTAACTTTGCGTATTACCCAGGGTAGGGCCAGGCCCTGGCCAATAAGTGTTACTATAATGACCACAAAGGTGATAAACAAGATCAGATTGCGATGAGGAAAAGTTTGACCGGACGGCAGAAGCAGCGGAATAGAAAGGGCCGAAGCTAAAGAAACTACACCACGCATACCGGCCCAGCTTATGGTAAGTGGGTTGCGCCAGCCCGGGTTATTTTGTGCTACTGTGATGTACCGGCTTATAAAACGTGTAAATACGGCAGAGAACAAACCTGATAATATGCGTGTAAGTATGATAATCAGGGTAATAACCAAGGCAATAAATAATGCTGATGATATGCTCATGTTTTTAATGCCGGTGATTATATCCGGAAGCTGCAGGCCGATTAAAAAGAAAATTACTGCGTTGAGCACAAACACGATAGACGGCCATAGGGCGCCTGACTTTAAACGACTGCTGTGAGAAAATACGAAATGATTTTGATAAGCAATAAATAAACCGCCGCTTACTACGGAAAGCACGCCCGATGAGTTTACAGCCTCGGCAGATATATATAATATATAAGGTATAACCAATGATATGGCAATATCCAAATTTGCTGTAGTGGGTAGCCATTTATATATAGCATAAAAAACCAGGCCTATAGCAAGGCCTATTAGCACTCCTGATAATACCACCAGTATAAAACCACCGGCAGCCTCATGCCAGGCAAAATGGTTTGATATGATTGCAGCAAGCGCAAACCTGAAAACCGTTAAGCTGGTAGCATCATTCAGTAAGCTTTCTCCCTCCAAAATAGCTGTTAAACCTTTTGGAAGCTTGGTATATTGTAATATGGCTGTAGCAGCAGCAGCATCTGGCGGAGAAATAATAGCGCCAAGTAAAAACCCTTGCTCAAGCGTAAAGCCTGGTATAAGCCACGTGCTTACAAAAGCTACTGCTATAGCCGTAAACAAAACAAAGCCTATAGCCATAACACTAATAATGCGTCGCCACTTCCAGAGTGCTTTTAACGACATGTTTTGAGCCGCATCATATAATATCGGTGGCAAAATAACCAGAAAAACCAGGTCTGGGATGATGTGTATCTTAGGTATGCCTGGTATAAAACTTATTACCAAGCCGGCAAGCGCCAGGAATATTGGATAAGCAATTTTTAACTTTTGAGCGATAATAGCCAGAATGGATACGCTAAAAACAAGTCCTAAACATAATATGATAACAGAGTGCATTTGCAGGGAGTAGATTGATGTTACAGATTTGACTAAAGATAGCGGTTTACTTATTGCCTGAGAAATGAATTGTAAGGATGAATAAAATTGCGTTGAACTAAAAAGTATACAGGGCTTTAAAAAAGTAAAGCCCCTGATGGGCAGGGGCCTTTACTAACCAATTATAAACCTAAATTATGAGAAGACTTTTTTATCGTTTTTTGATAGTGTAAAATTAACACTATGTTTTAAATTGCCAAAATTTATTTTGTAATTTAATTGTAACAATTTGAGATGCAAGTTGATTATTTGTTTATTCAAGCTCCCTCAACGCAAATGTATGAACAAAACATAATTTATTAATAATTATTGTACTTTATTTTGTAAAATATTTTAATTTTTAATGAAAAACATGCTAAATAAGCGCTTGAGTATGTAAAATTAGCTATATCGTAAGTAGTTTTTTACATTATTTGACAATTTTAGAATAAATGCACTGTAAAATAAATGTAATAGTGATGTTAAATGATTATAAAGCACCTATAAAAGTTTTTTGAATCCATTTGGCTCCTTTAAAATGCTTCATTAATCTGATTTCTAAAAATAGAACGGTTGTTGTCTGTAAACGGACGCTTTTTTATTTTATAGGTATTAAACCGACCATAATCTCAAACAGTTTGAACATATTAATCTAAAATATATCCGCAGACCAAATTTAAAAGTGGTATAAAATCATCTATTAAATGCTAATTTTGAGTTGATAAATAGAGTTGGGAAATAATTTTGAATTTTTTTGTGGAAAATGATGTTTTTGGCATTCAATTGGAATACAATTAATCAAACGAGGTTATAATGATGATCGACCCAGAAAATAATGAAGCAGGCGAACAAAAAGAGTGGGACAATCCACAAGCGCCTGAAAGTACATCAGATGCCCGCGATAAAGAACAGATAGAAAGACAATATAAGGAAGCAAAACGCAGGCACGATAATTTAAGCGAAAATCAGGATAACGAAAACAACGAATAAGGAAATCAATATTAACTGAATCAATAACTAAAATATTTCAACATGAAAACTTATCAAAAACCAGCTACCAGCAAATTAGTGAACCGTTTCGACAAAGAACTAATGAATATATTAATGAGTGATCTGAAAGCCCTAAAATCAAAAAAACAGGCTGCATAATTAAACTCAACTAAACTTCAATACTAAACACCTACCTATGAAAACTTATAAAATATCTACAAGCAAATTAGTGGCGCGTTTTGATAACGATTTAAAAAATCTGTTAATGGAAGACTTAAAAGCTTTTAGGGAACGCACTCAGTTTTCAAGCAACAAACAGAAGGCTGCACAGCAATTGTCAGCTGCCTGATCAATCATATATCATCTATACTATTTAAACATTACACCTTTGAGGGAAATGAGGCTTGGCTACCAGATAGCTAAGCCTTATTTTTTTTGGCGTAATTAATTATCAGGCCCGCTGTTTTGCCCGATGCGCCGGGCGCGCCCATCTTATCCAGTAGTAAATCATAGTTGGCGAGCATCTTGTTCCGATAAGCATTATCGTCAATCAGCTTATTCAATTCTTCAGAAATGTTTACAGGGGTACAGTATTCCTGAATAAGCTCTTTCACCACAAGCTTATCCATAATTAAATTTACAAGCGATATAAACCCGATTTTTATGAGTGACCGCGCGATTTTGATTGTTAAAGGGTTGCCTTTGTAAACTACTATTTGCGGCACTTTGAACAAAGCGGTTTCTAAGGTAGCAGTGCCTGAGGCAACTACTGCAGCATGAGCATTAGCCAATATATCGTAAGTAGCATTAAAAATCACCTGAGTTTTTGTATCGCCGATGTATGTATCGTAATAGGCCGGCGCAAAAGATGGGGCACCGGCAATAACAAACTGATAATTTGGAAAATTAGTAATTACAGATGCCATATCTGGCAGTAGCCGGCTTATTTCCTGCTTGCGGCTGCCTGGTAATAGTGCTATGATCTTTTTAGTGTTCAGATTGTATTTTTGCAAAAACTGGTTGTCGGGTTTAAAAGCATCAACCGCATCTAATAATGGGTTGCCTACATAGTCTATATCCATGCCCCAGCTTTTGTAAAAATCAACTTCAAAAGGCAGGATACAAAACAGATGATCAACAATGCGTTTAATTTTTAGTACACGTTTTTGGTTCCAAGCCCAAACTTTTGGAGATATATAGTAGCAAACTAACAGGCCATGCTGTTTAGCAAACTCTGCTATCTTCAAATTAAATCCCGGAAAATCGATCAGTACCAAAACGTCAGGCTGATAAGCGGCGATATCCTGTTTGCAGTGCTTTAGGTTTTTTAGAATAGTATTCAGGTTCATCACCACTTCAACAAAGCCCATAAAAGCCATTTCAGCATAGTGTTTTACCAGGGTGCCGCCTTCGGCCTGCATAAGATCACCTCCAAAATAACGGAATTGGGCTTCAGTATCCAGCTCTTTTAAAGCTTTCATGAGGTTTGCACCGTGCAAATCGCCGGATGCCTCGCCGGCTACCAGGTAATATTTCATACTTAATGCATCTTAAAAATCACAAGCAACAACATGCAAATAAATGTAGAGATCATGATACCACGTGATGTTTGATCAAGGTGTTTGCGTGCAGCATAACGTAGCATCAGTAAATTCAATAAAATTGCTATTAAATATGGAATAGCAGGTTTGTTCATGATTATCGCATCATCCTTTAAAAATAAGGCAAATATCAGCCACAATATCAGCGGCGGAATGCAACCTAATAAAAGCCCGATAAGGATAGTATTTCGCCTAAACATTAAAATTCCAGCTATTTAAAACAGGTATGGCATGGTGTGCGGTCATATCAAACTGCGTTGGCACAACAGATGCGTAGCCATGTTCAAGCGCCCAAACGTCAGTATCTTCGCCGTTATCATTGTTTTGGAAAACGCCTGTGAGCCAGTAGTATGGGCGTTCGTGTGGATCAACCCTCTCGTCAAATTCTTCTGCCCACTTAGCATTTGCCTGGCGGCAAATCTTTATGCCCTTTATTTTATCGCCTGCCGGAAAGTTAACATTTAGCACTGTGCCAACAGGTAGGCTATGCGTTAAAACCTGTAAGGCTATTTCTTTTACAAACTTTATGCATGGGTAAAAGTTTGCTTGCATGGTATAATCATCTAATGAAAAGCCGATAGAGGGTATGCTTTCTATGGCGCCTTCTACTGCTGCAGACATTGTGCCCGAATACAGCACATTTATAGAGTTATTAAGGCCGTGGTTAATGCCCGAAACACAAAGATCGGGCTTATTCCCCTTAAATACCGAATTAACCGCCAGTTTAACACAATCTACGGGAGTGCCACTGCAACGATAGGTCTCAATATCTTCGTAAAGCTCAATTTTATCTAACCGCAGTGGTTTGCCTATAGTAATAGCATGCCCCATGCCAGACTGTGGGCTATCTGGCGCTACTACCACTACCCGGCCTATATCTTTCATTGCATGCATTAGAGCCTTAATGCCGGGTGCAGTTATGCCATCGTCATTTACAACAAGTATATTGGGTTTTTTGGGTTTCATCCGGGCAAAAATAGGCATTAAAACACAAAGCCACCTTAGATTTTATCACCACACTGAATATAAAGCATTTAAGCAATTTATAGCCGATAAGGAAGAGATTAATTATTTAATTACAAGCTGCGCAGTTATAAAAGTATCTTTTGCTAAGCCCATTTCGCGCATTAGCTTAGCATGATCATATTGGCATTGCTTGTAAAGCTGCGGGTAAATATTAGCAACCTGAGTAATGTTTAATATTGTACGTAAAGTTATAACTTTTGAAAAAGTATACTGATCAGCAATTTGCATAAAGGTTTTAACATCCTCTATTATAGGTGCGTACTTTTTTAAATGTAACGCTACTTTTATGCGTAACGCATAAAAAACGGTAAGCATGAAATCTGTAAATGTGTTTGCGCTATTCTTGTATAAAGCGTTAAGCTCATTATATATATTTACAAGCTCTTTGGTTTTGCCCAATTTGAAATAACTATCTGCGGCTATTATTTTCATGAAAAAATAATAGCCATGCGTAGCTGTAGGTTCGAGCGTTTTATAATTTTTAGTGAGTACATCTATAAAGCGCAGTATCTTTATAGAATTCTGGCAAATTAACAGCGTATGCCCTGCTAAAAGATAAAGCATGTCATTTGATGCATTGTTATCAAAAAAATTCCCTTCAAGCGGCGGATTAAAAATAAACCTTGTAATGTTTCTAACTGCCTCTTTTTTTATCTCTCCGTTTTTTAGATAGCTATAAATAGTTTCGATGCAGTATAACGGGTTAATAGCAAACTGATTATAATTCTCTGGAGTAAAACCGCGCAGTTTAACTAAATGGGCTTCAAGCTGTAGCAGATTAAGGCTTAAAATATCAACCATGCTAAGGGCTGTGTGTATCAATATTTGCTTACGCGTTGCCAGATTGAATTTTAATAAAGTATACAGCGTTTTTTTATAGTGCACATTAATAAACTCCAGCCCGAAAAAGTAGTTAAAAAGCTCACGGCTGCAATCCTGCTTAAAGTATTGGATAAGCGACTCTGATTTATTTGTGGCGTTGCATTCCTGATCGAGCAAATCGCCCATGAAAATTATCAGATCAGATTTTTCGCTTGGTGTAAGTTGGGTGGAAGATATCAGATCAAAACTTTTTTGCTGGCCTGCTTTTATGGCATAAATTATACACCATTTTAATACAGGCAATTTACGGTTGTTATTAATAAATAATGTGTTTATGTTATTAATCAGCACCTTATCAAAGGTGCGGTTGTTTTTATCAAGTAGAAATTTTGCTATAGTATATTCTAAAAAGTTATTAGTAGTAAATTGTATGGAAGTATTATAGTTAAGACCAGTGCTGTTATTGATTTCCCTTATAAAACCAATGCTTAGCAATTCGTTATAAGCATGATGATATTGCTTGATTAAACCGTTGACCTTAATTTTAGATACCTCATACTGCCCCTTTACTATATCCATATTCTCTACAACGCCGGTTAGCAGCAGCAATTTTTCGGCACTATGGGTACCCATATAAATCTTATTTAGTATAAACGTTGAAACCAACTCATATATACATGCATGGTTGATGTCGTTCAGGGTAAAATTATCTTTACGCTGTTTATAGTAAAACTGAAAGTATAATGGATGACTAAAATTTATGGCAATATCTGATGAAACATTGTAATGCAGTGCAGGGTTGATGCTTAATACTAACTCTCTTATTTCCTGGGTATTGAAAAGGGGGACATTTATTGCCCAGTTGTCATCGGTAATAAAAGCCTTATGCCATTTAATATTATCGTTATCAAACTCATGGCGGTTGTTTATCCAGGTAGCGGCACGCATGGTTAAAATAACTTTAAACCACGATACAGACTGGTATAACGAAAGAACATCAGTTAGCTGGTTAAGCAGTAACCTAAACTGCTCAGGTTTGTATACATGCTCATCAAAATCATCAATGATCAGAAAAAAGTTGCCTCCAGTTTTATGCTGCCTGTCAAACAAAGTTGTAATATCTTCATTTGAGGTATAGCCAAGCAGTGCCAAAAGCCAATGGTTTAAATCCTGCCCGCTTAAAAAAGCATTCATTAAAGCGTTGGTACTAAAAAACAATATGATATCATTTGTTATTGCCTGGCTATTCAATGCCTGTCTTTCTTCTACCCAATGGCAAAGAGCTACAGTTTTGCCATATCCTGCAGGGGCAGAGATCAGAGTAGCTATACAGTCGCTGTTTAAAAAATCGTTAAGATGTAAATCAATGAAATTTCTCTTTATAGTTTGCGCATATGGGATACCGGATTTATTACGCAAAACCTGAAGAGTAAAATTAGTTATTTTACGGGCATTTATTTTCAGCGCATCCCAGTTTGTTTGCTTTTGCGCTGTGCCGCTGATCAGGCTATCTTTTTTCAGGCAAAAGTCTTCCCAACCTTGGTAGTTGCAATACCTTGCCATAACATCTATAGTAAACAATGATGGTTTGAATTTGCTGTAAGCAAAACCATACATGCGTTTTAAAGTAGTCTCGCTGATACTATGTTTAGTTTTATTAAATATATCTGCTGCAATTAATTTACAATCGGCTGGGGTAATGTTTTGTATCCCCGATTTAGTAAGAACCTCTTTTTTTAATAAATCGTAGTATTGAGGTAAAAATGATAGCATACGCAATACTTATCTGTTTGTATTTATCTGTTATGAAATAACTAATTGGATACATTGACGTACGGTTAAGTCCTTTGATACATCCCCCTTCGCAATTCTTCTCCCTGTATTATATTCTTCTGCAACTATACTCAGCTTTTCTTCTAATTGCCTGCATAAGTCCTCATTATCATAACCAAAAGCATGAAGTGCTGTATTAGTTGTAAGATTATATGAACCTGTCACCGGCATGCCGCTTGTTTTTAAAATATCGTATTTTACTTGGTTGCTGATAAATACTATATCCATGCTGATAAATTACAAATGATTAATTTATACGTAAATATAGCTTTTGGGTTACCCCGAAAAATTGTACACCTTTTAGGAATGTGACTGGTTTTTTATCTTTGGTTAATTTTTGGTTTTAATGTATCCTTTTAAGGATGATAATAATAGCAAAAATTAAATATTTAACTCAAAGTATTTAATAAATAACAGTTGCGTACTTTTCCGTAATTTTAAAATTGCGGAAAAGTACGTATCATAAAGAGAGGTCTATCAAGTGATGTTTGATGGCAAATAAAACCAGGCCAGCAACGTTACGGCATTTAATTTTATTAATCAAACTGGTACGATAACCTTCTATTGTGCGGGCGCTTAAAAAAAGTTCTTTGGCTATTTCTTCGTTATTCATCTCCCTACAGATCATTTGCAAAATTTGTATCTCACGATTAGAAAGCGGTACTGGTAACTCAAGCAAGTCTGAATTTACAGGATGGTGGCCGCCATTATTACGAAAGGCTTTGATAATCTCGTTATTGAAATAGAAGCCATTTTTATATACAGCCTCTATTGTTTCTATCAGCTCATCTTTGTCGCAGTTTTTTATCAGGTATGATGCTGCCCCTGCATTTATTACTCTTGTAATCAGCATTTCATTCACATGAACCGTCAGGATAATTACTTTAATATCCGGGTAATGTTTATGAAGATACTTATTAAGGTCTATGCCATTCATATTAGGCATATCCATGTCAACAATAGCTATATCTACTTTGTATTTAGCATGGTTTAATGTGTCAATAAACTTTTGGCCATCGGTACATTCTGCAATAAGATTGAAGTTTTCGACCGAGTTAACAAGCAAGGCCAAACTTTGCCTGAAGAGGTTCTGATCATCAATTATGGCTATATTGATCACTTGAATTTAATATTTGTTAGAGGATATTCTATTTTGATACCAAAACCGTTACTTGTATTCGCTACAAGGGAGTAGGTAGCATTAATATTAAGTAAACGACTTTCAATATTTTGCATACCCATACCTTTTTTTAAGGTAACCTGATCAACAGGTATACCTTTACCGTTATCGGTATAATTAACGCACAGCACATTATCATTAGTAGTGAACGCAATAGCAGCAGCGCTTGCCCCGGAGTGTTTAATAGTGTTGTTTATCAACTCTTCTAAAACACGGTAAAAAGCTGTTGAGGTTGAGAGGGCAAGTTGTTCCACTACGTTTTCAGCCTGATTGTCTAAAGTAATTTTCAGCTTACCCGACTGGTTGATGATTGTACAGTGTTCGGTAACGGCGGCCGTAAGGCCATAATAACGTAAAGTGGTTGGCGACAAATTATGGGATATGTTGCGAACATCTTTGACTATCTTGTCAATAATAGCCTTGCTTGACTGACTAAACTCCAGGTATTTTTTATCATCGTGCATTGCGGGTTTAAACATTTCTATCAGCAAGCGTAAGCCGGATATAGTTGTACCAACATCATCATGCAGATCCTGCCCGATCCGTTTACGTTCGGCTTCCTGAGATTCAATTATAGCATGCAGCAACTCTTTTTGGTGAGCTATTTGCGCCTGATGAAACGCCTGCTTTTGCTTAAGCATCCTATTTTGGCTGCGAACGGAATAGAGAATGAAAGCAGAGACTAATAAAAAAGTCCCTACCATAGCTAATACTATTAATATGTAGATGTTATCGTTTGTGGTTTGCATTTATAAAATCCAACGGCAAATAAAATATATTCAAACATTAAAATAGTATCATGCACATACCAAACAAAATTGTTTATCGATCTGCTGGCATGAAGCAAATGATTGGTAAAAATAAACATAGCAAGCCCGCTGGAGTAGTAAATAAGAATGCCTGAATTTATCCAGTTATTTTTGTTATCGCCCCAGCTTTGCTCGTCACTGTTCTGTTTTAATATAAAGGTTATAGCAAAACCTATAATCATTATGGCCTCAAGAGGCCTGGTATAGGTGTTAAACTCGTATCCGTTTTGTATAAACAGATAATTTATTATAACCAATATCCCAAACAAAAACATCAATACATAAATTATTTTCCGAATATTTTCTCTATAAAATGTAGCATAAAATGCCGCTATAAACGCAAATTCAAAAATGGTGTAAATATTGAAGATAGTTATAGAGGTGAATCCATAATTAATCATTATAAGGTTTATGGTATTGACTATTGAAGAAAAAACTACAAACCAATTAATGATTTTAAAGGCAGCAGGTAAATAACGATATAAAGCAAAGCCAATTATTATAGGTATAAGCGCACTGGATGGTACGATATACATAGTATATATATTAAACATTAACAGGGATTATTACAGGCTTTAAATATATTAAAGCCTGTAAACATAAACCCTATATTTTTTAAATTATGGGCAAGCAGGAGGGCAGGCGTTTGTTAAATCGTATACGTTGCTCTGATCCGGGTTCGCATCTCCATCTGCTTCATCAATTTCTTCAGAGGAGGTGTCCGTACCGGTTTGTGCTGTAAGGGTGCGCACTTCTTTACCGTTAACTACTGGTATGAACATCAGTTTAGCGCTTAGCGGATCGGCCGCGTTCTCAAGGCCAATGTATATTCTCACGCTTTCGGCGTCGGGGTTATATTTTAAAAGATTTTGAAAACTAATAATCGGCGTCAAAAAAGATTGCGCAATAAAATCTGGGTTATTACTGTTTAAGAATGATTGCCAGTTAGCTATCATGGTTTCGGCATCTTTTACAGGTATGGTGCCGGCAGGATCATTTGTGTTCATTATTTTGATTATAAAGTCAGGTTATTTAAGAGCTTGTAAAAATTAGAATATTAACTTAAAACGTCCTAATTTAAATAAAGCGAAATGCTTGTATTGGGCGAAAATTTATAATGAACAAAATGAACGAAATATGGATTTGTGAACAGTGTGAAAATGCATTCATATAAGTGAACAAACTGCTTTCATCCAATTAAATATGCATCTACGTAATTAGGGGTAACATTATTACCTAATACTGTATGCATGAAAACCTCTACCTTTTTTAGCAGAACCGTAATTGTCTTATTACTGCTGCTTTTCTGTTCTACATTAAAGATCTATGCACAGCGCAATTTTGCTACAACACAGCGTAATGGCCGTAGTAGTGTTCTTTGCCTTGGATGTGTGGTTAACAATCCAAACAATGCCATAGATGGCAATTTGCAAACCTACTCAACGCTTAATGTAGCGGTGGGCGTTGATGCATCTACCTACCAGGAATTGATATTTCCGGGTGCTAAGGTTGCTGCCAACACACCTGCTACCATAAAGTTGGGGACTGGTGACAACTTGCTGGACGTAGCACTGCTTGGCCGTATAACCATTCGCGCGTATAATGGCAGTACTCCTGTTGGCAGTGCGCTATCGGCAACTACCCTTGTCAGTACGTTAAGTAACAACAACCAGGTACAGTTATCTATTACGCCGGCACAAACCTATGACCGTGTAAGAGTAACTCTTGACGGAGGGCTGGTTGGCGCCTTGGGTAGCATTTACCTGTATGATGCATTTTATAATGGCAATGCCAACGTAGCCTGTAACGATGCTTATGATGAGTTACACGGTGTATCTGCAGGCTTGCTCAACTTAGGGCTTGATGTTGGCGGGGTAGAAAATCCGCAGAATGCAATTGATGGTAATATCAATACTGCCTCAACTTTAAATGCGGGAATAGCAGCAGTTGGGTCTTATGCACAACAAACTATTATATACGAAAGACTTTCTACCATTGGCGATTCGGTAAGGCTTACGTTATCAATTCCACAGGCTTTGATAGATGCCGGAGTATTAGCCAACATATCAATTTCTACTTATAATGGTAATTTAAGTAATAATGATGCAGTGTCATTTAATTCGGCGCTTGTAAACCTCCGTTTGCTCGATTTAACTGCTAACCGCCGAAAGGTTACGGTTACTTATGCACCGGCTAAGATATTTGACAGGGTACAATTGCGCTTGGGTGGAGGCATTGCCAGTGTTTTGTCATCCTTAAATTTATACGAAGCAGAAAAATTAATACCCCGCCCGTTAGTTAGGTATAATAACATAGTTACCGATAATGCAAATATTTGCTTGGGCAGTGCAGTAACACTTACTGTTACAGCTACGCCAAATACAACCTATAACTGGTATACACAGCAGGAAGGTGGTTCGCCTGTTCATACAGGCGCTTCCTATTCACCTGGTGTATTACCGGCAACCACTACCTATTATGTAGCAGCAATGCGTGCCGGATGTACAGATGAATCAGAAAGGACGGGGATAAGAGTTACCGTTAACCCTATACCTGCGGCCCCAATAGTTGCCAAAAATAACATAACTGTTTGCCCCGGTGGTATAGTAACCTTTACAGCTACTCCGGTTACAGGTGTAACAATCAACTGGTATGCTACAGAAACAGGTGGCACTGTGTTAGGTACAGGGAACAGTTTTACTACCCCTGTAATTAATGCAACAAGTAATTTTTATGCAGAAGCCGTTACAGGTAACACCTGTGCAAGCCCTGCACGAACAATGGTGACGGCAACCTTGAGCACATTACCTGCTATACCGGCGCTTACCTTGAATAATCCAACCATTTGCGATGGCGACGTAGCTGTACTGTCAGTTGCATCGCCGGTTGCAGGGCAAACCTATAATTGGTACAGTACAACTACCGGAGGCGCCATACTTTATACGGGCATAAACTTCACTACCCCTGTGCTGCATAGCAATGCCAACTATTATGTAGAAGCAGTTAATGCAACCGGTTGCCCAAGTACAGCAAGGGCGCAGGCTATAGTAACTGTATCGGCAATACCGGCAAGCCCGGTACTGGCAGCAAATAATTCCACTATTACAGCCGGCCAAACCGCTACTATAAATGTTACTAATGCACAAACCGGTATCACTTACAGATGGTATACATCTGCCAATGCATCAACGGCAGTGCATACGGGTAATAGTTATACCACTCCGCAGTTGTATACTAATGCAACGTATTTTGTAGAAGCTGTTAATGCAGCAGGCTGCTTGTCGGCTAACCGCACAGCTATTAGCATAAATGTTAATATTAACAACAATTCGCCATGTACGTTTGCCAACACACAAAACACAAATGTAAATGGCATATGTATAGGCTGCAGCATTGAAAACAATGCATTGGCTACCGATGCTGATACCACTACGGCATCAACTATACATGTTATAGCCGGGTTGATCGGTGGTTATGCAGAGCAAAATCTTGTTTTTCAACAACCGGGTTTTACTGGCGATACTGTTAAACTGGTATTGCATACGCCGGTTGGCCTTGCAGATGCAAATGTGGCAGGGCGCATATCTGTAGCGCTGTACAACAGTACTACACAGGTTGCCCGTTATGGTTTAGATAATGGTATTGTTAAACTGAGGTTATTAGGGGGTAGTAACAGGTATGCAGTATATGTGCCCGCGACAGCTGCCTATGACAGGGTACAGGTACGCCTGGAATCAGGAGCGGCAAGTTTAGTTACAGCTTTGGATGTTTGTTATGCCATACAGCAATATTCAAGACCGGTATTTGCCAATAACTCACCTGAGATATGCAGCGGTAGCCCGGCAACATTAACTATTACATCGCCTTCCAATGGCTCTTTCAGATGGTTTAGTACACCAACTGGTGGTACTTCATCTATAACAGGCGCTACATATACAACCGGTAATTTAACATCAAATACTACTTATTATGTTGAATACAACCGTGGTACATGTGTTAGCCCGGTAAGGTATCCGATTACAGTAACCGTTAACAATCCGCCTGCAAGGCCAACAGTAGTGCCGCCAAACTCAACTATTACGGCTGGCCAAACTGCTACGTTTAAGGCAACTGCTGCAGACGGCGCCATTGTAAAGTGGTATGAAACAGCCACCGGAGGTACAACTGTGTTTACCGGAACAACCTTTACAACACCTGCCTTATCAGCAAATAAAACATATTATGCCGAGGCGGTACTGGGTGATTGCCCCTCACCGGAGCGCACTGCTGTACAGGTTACTGTTAACCCGGTTATAGTGCCTGATGTTACCGTTGCCCCGCCAACACAAGCGGTTAATCCGGGTGCATCGGCAACGCTGGTGGCATCATCAACCACACCTAATGTAACCTTTAACTGGTATACCCAGCCTACAGGCGGCCAGGTAGTTTATACAGGTGCAAATTTCAATACACCTCCGGTATTTAACCCGGTAACTTATTATGCCGAAGCTGTCTCGTCAACAGGGGTAAGGTCTGCCACACGGGCACAGGGAAGCATAACTGTTAACGCTGTGTCTGATGATCCTGTACCTTGCGATGCAGCTATAGCGCAAACCAATACTGTTGGCGGCGGATTGTTATGTGCGCTTTGTAGTATCAGCAACGCAAACGGTGCAATTGACAATAACCGCAATACATTTTCGCAATTAAGCGTACCTGTTGGCATAGCCGGTGGTTATGCCCAGCAAACGCTAAGGTTTGCCAATACCGGCCGTGCAGGCGACAGCATTCTGGTAGATTTTGGTATACCGGGCAGCCTGGCCAATGTTGGTGTATTATCACAAATAAGCCTGGCTACCTATAATGGCAGTACCTACAATAACGACAGGGGTGCGATCAACACTTCTTTCATAACCATCAGGCTTTTAGATGGCACCAGCCGTTTCCGCGTTGCCATAAGGGCTGATAAAGATTTTGACCGGGTAGAAATCAGATTGAATTCTGGATTGGCAGGTGTATTAACCGCCCTGAACGTTTATGATGCGGCTCAGGAGGTTGCTGCTCCGGTAATAAGTGCGGCAAATGTTACCACATGTGCTGGTACGCAAGCTACCTTGGCCGCGACAGTGCCCGATCATGTAACTGTAAAATGGTATACTACCTCAAGTGGCGGTACACCAGTTGCTACCGGTGTTACCTTTAATACGCCTGTTTTAACATCAACAAAAACTTATTATGCCGAAGCAAGCCGCACGGCTGACGGTTGTACACAAACGGTACGCACACCGGTAACTGTAAATGTTACGCCAACGCCTGCAGCCCCGGTGGTTAATACACCTACTGTAACCGTATGCTCTGGCCAGCCGGCAACTTTTACTGCTAATAATGTTGCGGGAGTAACTTTTGCATGGTATACTACACCAACAGGCGGTACACCTGTGTTTACCGGCAATCCGTTTACTACTGCGGCACTGAACGCCTCTGCTACTTATTATGTAGAAGCACAAGGTGCAGGTGCCTGCGAAAGCTCTACACGTACACAGGTTACTGCCAACGTTACACAAACACCCCTTGTGCCAACAGTACAGCAAAGCACCGTACAAACATGCTCGGGCTCTGTTGCCACACTTACAGCAAACTCTACCCAAACAGGCGTAACCTTCAGGTGGTATACTAACGCAACCGGCGGTACACCGGTGCATACGGGCGCAACCTTTACCACGCCAGAGCTTACTGCCGACAGATCATACTATGTTGAAGCAGCATCAGGCGATTGCGTTAGTGCCACAAGGGCAAGGGTTGATGTAGATGTAACTCCTACACCAGCAAATCCAACCGTAACAATAAACCCTGCAGGTGGCCAGGTCACTTCCGGGCAAAAAGCAACGCTTACTGCAACATCTACAACTGCAGGAGCAATATTTAAATGGTATACTTCTGCTACAGGCGGAACGGCTATTTATACAGGTGCAACGTTCACCACACCAGCGCTTACATCAACCACTACCTATTATGTAGAGGCTGTATTAACTGCTACCGGTTGTACCAGCGTTGCACGTACATCTGTAACAGTTACCGTTAACCCAATATTTTCAACTTCATGCGATTTTGCATCAACACAATTAAATGATGTGAACGGAGGCCTGCTATGTGTTGGTTGTGCTGTAGCAAATGAAAACGCCGCGATAGACGCGGATACTACAACAGCAAGCAGCCTGAATTTACCTGTGGCTGTTTTAGGCTCGTATGTGAGCCAGACACTGATATTTAGTGACAGTGGCCTTGCCGGCGATAGTGTTACTATCAAGATCGGCGCACCGTCTACATTACTGGCAGCCGGAGTACTTGGTCGTATACAGGTTGCATCTTATAACGGCAATACCTATAATGGTGATCGTGTTGATATAAGCAGCAGCACTATCAGCCTGAGGTTACTGGGGGGTAACACAATAGCGGTTATTCGTTTTGCTCCGGGCGCTGCCTATGATCGCGTTGAAGTAAGGCTGAACAGCGCAGTTTCTGTATTCAATTCACTAAATGTTTATTATGCAAGCAAGCAGGTAGATGCACCAACGGTAACAGCTTCTACCATTAATATATGTTCAGGCAGTAAGGCAACATTTACCGTAAGTAACCCAAGGCCTGGTGTAACTTATACATGGTATACATCTGCCACTGGTAGTGATGTTGCAGGTACAGGTAATACCTTCACTACTGATGCTCTTAATGCAACAACTACTTATTATGTTGGCAGCAGCCGTACATCAAACTCATGTGCTAATCCTAACCGTGTAGCAGTAACCGCAAACGTTACGGCAACACCGGATAACCCAACCATTACACAAACGGCAAATAGTATCTGTGCAGGTGAAAGTGTTATCCTTAACGTAACAAACGCTAGCGGAGTAACAGTAAGATGGTACAGCGCCGCAACAAACGGAACGCTGTTATTCACAGGTCCAAGTTTCACCGTATCGCCTGTAATTACTACTGATTATTTTGCCGAGATATCTAACGGAACCTGTACAAGCCCCGCCCGTACGCAGGCAACTGTTACCGTTAATCCTATTCCTGCTAAGCCGGGGGTAGATGCTACGGATATACAGATATGTTACAACAGTCCTGCAACGCTTGAGGTAACTAATCCGGAGGCTGGTGTAACTTACAGATGGTACACTGCAACAACCGGTGGTACAGTAGTTTATACAGGTGCAAGCATTACTACTGACGCACTTACACAGAACACCAGTTTCTATGTCGAAGCTTCAAACGCATCGGGCTGTATTAACAGCGGCGGCCGTACCAGGGTAAATGTTTCTGTTACAAGCCAGGTAAGTGCGCCAACACTTAATGCCGCTAATACTGAGGTTTGCAGCGGGGGGACAGTGACCATTAGCGTTAACAATCCTGTTGCTGGGCAGCAGTATAATTTCTATATGGCTGCTACAGGCGGTACACCGGTATTTACAGGTACAAGTTATACGCTGAATAATGTTACTGCCAGCACAAGTCTGTTTGTTGAAGCCGTAAATGGTACTTGTACCAGCTTAACCCGCACGCGTGCAAACATCACTGTACTGCCAGTGCCAAATCCGCCGCAGATACAAGCACCGGCTGGTGGTTTGGTTGCATGCGAGGGCGCTGATTTTACCATCAGCATTGCTGATCCGCAAGCGGATTTAGTTTACAGATGGTACAGTGCATCAACCGGAGGTACATTATTATATACCGGTACAGAGTTTACAACTAATATAAGCGCTACAACAACCTTTTATGTAGAAGCTGCAAGCGCAGGTAATTGTAATTCCTCTGCACGTACCCCTGTTACAGTAACTGTTAGTCCCCAACCTGCCGATCCAACGGTAGCTTCGCCCACAGTAACCGTTTGCGCAGGCAGCAGTGCAACACTAAGCGTGGCCTCACCACAGGCAGGAGTAACCTACAGGTGGTATGATTCGCCGGCACAAACTACAGTATTATTCACAGGGCCAACCTTTGTTACCGACCCAATAAGTGCTACAACTAACTTCTATGTAGCGGCATTTAACATTAACGGCTGCAGCAGTAGCAACATGGCCATGGTTCAGGTAACTGTTTCGGCCGAGCCTTCGGCGCCTGTAATTGAAAACGGTAATACCGTACAAAGCTGTGCAGGCGAGCAGGTAACCCTTAACATTGCCAACCCCGTAAGCGGCTTTACCTACAGGTGGTATACCACAGCAACAGGTGGAACAGCAGTGTTTACAGGCACCAGCTTTACAACCAGTGAATTATCACAAAATACCACTTATTATGCAGAAGCTGTTAACGCCACGGGTTGTGCTTCATCTGCGCGTACAAAAGTAGATATCAATGTTAATGCACTGCCACAAGCGCCTGAAGTAACAGCACAGGGTGGTTCTACCACACCATCGGTATGCGCCGGCAGCGCAGCAACGCTTACAGCCACAAGTACAACAGCTAATGTTACCTTCAGGTGGTATGATGCACAAACCGGCGGCAACTTGTTGTTTACCGGTGCAACTTATACTACACCGGCGCTTACATCAGCCACTACCTACTATGTAGAGGCTGTGAGCAACACGGGCAACTGTATATCAACCACACGTACAGCTATACAGGTTACTATCAATAATTCAACTGCACCGCAGCCACAGGTTGACGCAGCAGGTTTAACCATCTGTCAAAACACATCAGCTACCATTACAATAAGCAACCCTGATGCAGCTACAACCTATAGTTTCTATACATCAGCCGCAGGTGGTAGTCCGGTTTATACAGGCACACAATTTACAACGCCGGTATTAACCGTAAACACTACTTACTATGTAACTGCAAGCAATGCGCAAAGCTGTAACCCATCAGCAAGGTTAGCCGTTAACGTGGTAGTTACACCACAGCCGGCAACACCTATAGTTACAGATGCGACAGTTACCGTATGCGCGGGCAGTCCGGCAACCTTATCGGTATCTTCGCCGCAGCAGGGCATTACCTACAACTGGTATGCTGATGCAGGGCGCACCAATAAACTGTTTACCGGTGCTGTTTTTGTTACCGATGCTATCAACGCGAACACTACATTCTATGTGGAAGCTGCCAATGGCTCATGTACAAGTGCCTCTGTAGCTACAGTTCAGGTAACTGTTGCAACAGCGCCTTCAGCGCCAATGTTGACAGACAATACCTTAAATACCTGCCGCGGAACACAAGCAACACTAAGCATCGCAAATCCGCAGGCTGGGGTTACTTACCGCTGGTTTAATTCATCAACAGGTGGTACGGCGCTATTTACAGGTATAAGCTTTACAACGCCGGTATTAAACGCTAATGCAACTTACTATGCAGAGGCTGTAAATGCTACCGGTTGTCCGTCGGCAACACGTACTTCAGTAACAGTTAATGTTTCTGCCGCCCCTGCTGCACCACAGGTAAGTACCCAAGGGACACGTATATGCCCTAATAACAGTACCGTGTTAACCGCAACCAATAATGGCAGCGTTACTGTCAACTGGTATGCAACAGCAACCGGAGGTACAGCATTGGCAAGCGGGGCTACATTTACTACTCCAGTATTAACTACAACTACTACTTATTATGCTGAAGCTGTAAACAATACAGGATGCCCATCGGCAACGCGCACACCGGTAACGGTTACTATACTTGGCCCGCTGCCGGCTCCGGTAGTAACTGTATTAAATACTACAACCTCAAGCGTAACCTTTACTTATGCAGCCGTGCCTGACGCTGCAGGATACGAGGTAAGCCTTGATAACGGAAGTACATTCACAACTCCGAGCTCAGGCCCAACAGGGCTTACACATATAGTAAGCGGACTTAATCCTAACCAATCTGTAACTATTGTGGTAAGGGCTTTGGGTGCAACCAGTTGCCAGCAAAGTGCAAACTCTGTTGCGGTTACAGGCACTGCAGCTAATCCTTTTGGCGACGGAATATTTGTACCTAATGCCTTTACACCAAACGGTGATGGTAATAATGATGTGCTGTATGTATATGGTAATACTATACAGAAGGTCAACTTCTCTGTATACGATCAGTGGGGGCAGCAGCAATTCAGGTCTACCAATCTTAGCAGTGGATGGGACGGTACTTATAAAGGGCATGCACAGCCGGTTGGAGTGTATGTGTATTACCTGGAAGCTACCCTTAACAATGGGCAGATAGTTAAAAAGAAAGGTACTGTAACCCTGATAAGATAAAAGGCACAATAAACATCACCAATAAACTACTCACATGAGAAAATTGATAATAATTATGATAGCGGCGCTGCTCCAGGTTGGAGCAGCAAACCGCCTTTCAGCACAGATAGATCCGCATTTTTCGCAATACTATGCTTATCCGCTTTATCTTAACCCAGCACTTACCGGTGTTATAAACGGCGACCTGCGGGTTAACGGAAATTTCAAAAATCAGTACGCTAATATCAATAACGCTTATCAAACCGGTGCAATATCGGCAGATTTCAGACCGACCGAAAAAGTTGGCGTAGGCCTTAATATCATTAACCAGGCTGCAGGCGATATCGGTTACAATTATTTTGCTGCTTATGGTTCATTTGCTTATGCTATAGCCGTATCAAACGACGGTTATAAGAAGGTAAGCTTTGGCGTACAGGCGGGGTTGATCAACCGGTACTTCGATGCTACTAAAGCGCAATACGGCAGCCAGTTCAACTCAAGCAGCGGTTTTGACCCAACCCTGCCAAGTAACGAAAACTTTCTAAATACAAACGCTACAGTTTTTGATGCCGGGGCCGGAGCGTTTTACTATGACGGTGATCCATCACATTCGGCCAATTTGTTTGGCGGGTTAAGTGTATCTCACCTTGCACGTTCTAAAGACCCTATTGCCACCAGTACAGGCACATCAGCAAGATTACCTATGCGGTATACCGCCCACGCGGGGGTACGCTTTAAGGTGAATGACGGGTTCGACCTTGTACCGCATGCGATTTATATGAGGCAGCAAAAAGCCGAAGAAAAGGCAGCGGGCGCTTACAGCGAATTAAAGATAGATGGCGACAAGGGGCTGATCCTTGGTGGAATGTATAGGTTCAAAGATGCCGCCGTAGCTAACGTAGGATACCATGTAAATAGCCTGATCATAGGTGCAAGCTATGATTTTAATACATCATCATTAAACAGGGCAACCTTTGGGCAGGGTGGTTTGGAATTATCAATAAGCTATGTGTTCCGCAAGCGAATACAGGAGCCCGAGCCTATTTGTCCACGCTTATAACCTGCCGATAAACACATTATGAAAAAGAAACTATTAACTATCCTGATGCTAATGGCCAGCGCAGCGGGTTACGCGCAATATAGCAAAGATAACCCGCGCGCGTTAGGCGATAAGGCATTTGATAACAAGGATTTTTACGAGGCCGCCTATTATTACCGCAGGGCTGCCGAAGGTATGAGTCTTATAACCCAGCAGTCTATTCCCTATAGTGGTGGTGGTAAAACTCTAAAGGCTGTAAAAAACACCAAACCGTCCGACGGTGCATATATCAGCTACCGCTTAGGTGAGTCTTACCGCGGGTACGAAAATTACCTAGAGGCTGAACCCTGGTATGCCAAAGTACTGGAAGAAGGCAGTGAGGCGCAGTATCCGCTAAGCCGGCTTTGGTATGGGGTGTGCCTGAGGGCTAATCAACATTTTGATGAGGCTATCGCCCAGCTTACACAATTTAATACTGCTTTTAAGGGCGAAGCTAAATACAGGGCAGTTGCCGAAAAGGAGATCATGAACTGCCGCTTTGCAAAAGAACAGTATAAGTATCCGTTACTAATTGATATGAGCAAAAGAAGCGGGTCATGGAATTCGGACGGGTCTGATTATGCCATGTATCTAAAAGATGGTAATACTTACTTTACCTCATCCAGATTTGTAAAAGATGAAAAAACACACCTCAACAGGCTTTATACCATGAAAAATGATGGTAGTGCCGAACCGCAGGTTGTAAAATTTAAAAGTGATGAAAGTATAAAAGATATTGAGTATGGCACACCGGCTTTTACCCCGGATGGCCAGCGCATGTACTTTACCCGCTGGTTTAAAATAGGCAGTAAAAGCACTTATGCCATCTACTGGAGCCACAGGGAAGCAGGCGACACCTGGAGTACACCTCAAAAATTAAATAATAACGTAAATGCTGAAGGTTACAACTCTATTCAGCCGTTTGTAACTGCCGATGGTAAACAATTATATTTTGTGTCCACCAAACCGGGCGGCCGGGGTGGCGATGATATCTGGGTGGCTGATCTGGATAACAACGGTAGCCCTTTAAACTCAGTTAATCTGGGTAGTAATGTAAATACCAATATGAATGAGCAGGCACCTTACTACGATGTGCTGAGTAAACGGCTTGTTTATAGCTCTAAAGGATTTATTGGTTTAGGCGGTTATGATTTTTTTGAAAGTTATAACCAAAACGGCCGTTGGGCCACACCGGTCAATATGGGGTATCCGATGAACTCGGCGAAGGATGATCTATACTATGTACCCGATGGTTCAAATCCGAACAAGTTTTATATCAGCTCCGACCGCGAGTCTGACTGCTGCCTTAACCTGTTTGAGGGAATTGATAAGCGGTACATACTTACAGGCCTGGTGGTTGATTGCAATACCCGTAAGGCATTACCGGGCGTTAAAGTAAGTTTTGTGGACTCGCTTAGCAAGCAAACCATAAAAAATATAGTAACTGACGCAACAGCACGCTATACTTTTGAGGTCAGGACAAACAGGCCATATAATCTGGTACTCGAGAAGGCTGGTTACTTCACTAAGGTATTGCCTGTGCCTGCATCCGGTAAAATGAGCGGCGATACTTTATATAATCCTGAAATATGCCTGCAGGCGTTTAAGGTAGATAAGCCTATTGTTATTGAGAATGTGCTTTATGACTACGATAAAGCTACGTTGCGGGCAGAGTCAAAAACGATCTTAAACGGATTGGTGACCATTATGAAAGATAACCCGAAAATAAGGGTTGAGCTTGCTGCCCATACTGATTCTAAAGGAACTGACAGCTATAATTTGCGACTATCATATAAGCGTGCACAGGCTTGTGTAAACTACATTATCAGCATGGGTATAGACGAAAGCCGGATATATCCTAAAGGATATGGCGAACGCAAACCGATAGCACCAAACAAACTGCCTAATGGCAAAGATAACCCTGCCGGAAGGCAGCTGAACCGACGTACAGAATTCACCGTGATAAAATTAGAGTAGTAAGGAGAACCAATTATGAAAAATAATGCTATTGCTATTACCAGGCCAACCCTTAAAACAAAGGGATTTTCCACCCACCACATTGATATTTTTAATTTGATACTTCGGGGTAAAACAAACCGTGAAATTAATGAGATGCTTGGGTACACAAAAAGATCTCATGCGGTTGTAGATCATTCGCGTAAAGTTATGTATAAGCTGCTTGCATTAGAGGAGCTTTGCCGAAAGGATCATGAAGACAGGATAGTTTACCCACGCAATTACCAGTTTTGGTGGAAAAAGCTGCTGGATAAACACATGCAGGCACTTTTGTCTGTAGCTATCGCTCCAAGCTTTTATGATGATAATAAGTAAAAAAAACCGGTGCACACCAGCACCGGTTTTTTTTTAAGCATGTAATTGGGATAGAATGTCATGCAGATGATTTACCGTTAAAGGTTTTACAATAAAACCAGTTACCAGTTCAATTGCTTTTGCACGTTCGTAATCTGCCTGGTCTATAGATGAGCTTACAATATAAACTGTTATCCTTTTACTAAAACCAGGCATTATGGCAGCAAACTCATCTAAAAACTGCCAGCCGTCAAGCACAGGCATATTCAGGTCAAGCAGAATCAGGTCTGGCAAGTCCTGCGTGTGCTGCATGTTTGCTATCAAAAAATCAAGGGCAACCTGCCCGTTATGAAAAAATATGGTTTTTTCGGCAATGTCTGCTTTGGCAATAATACGCTTAACCGAAAATGTATATATCTCATCATCATCAACTACACACGCGATACTTATTTTTTTCATTAAAATATAATTTTAAAAGTGGATCCTTTTCCCGGTGAACTTTCAACTTCAATATGCCCGCCCTGCGATTCTACCTGAGTTTTTACCAGGAATAATCCTACGCCATGCGCATCTTTTCGGTCATGAAAGGTTTTATATAACCCAAATATCTTACTTCCGTGTAGTTTTAAGTCTATACCTAAACCGTTATCTGTACACTCCATAATTGTTTCAAGGTTGTTATTTTTATAGGTACTTATTTTTATGCGCAAAGGTACCTGCTGATTTCTGTATTTTATGCAATTGGATATTAAGTTTGTAAGTATGCTTTCGAGGTAAATTTTGGGGAAGCTGACATTTTTAACCTGCAAATCTATATCTATACGGGCGTTATTAATGTTCAGGTCAGAGCGAAAGATATTTACTACCCGTTCAATTTCTGTTTTTATATCAAGCACTTCACTTTCAATAACGGTATCTTTTATACGGATGGCTTCAGAAAGGTCTTCAAGTGTTTGGTTAAGTGCACTGCTTACACTGTTCATTTTACCAAACAACTCTGCATTGCCTTCATCAAGTTTAGTTACATCAACTAATGATGAAATAAGGGCCATATTACTGGCATGATTGCGAATATTATGTGATAATATATGCGTAAAGTTTTTTAGTTGCTGATTATTTTGGGTGGTTAGCTCCAGAGATTTGTTAAGGGCCAGCTCATTTATTTTATAACGGTCTATATCCATAAATATACCACGAAGCTTAGTTGTATGGGTTATCCTGTCAACCAAAGGTTCGCCGGTAGAACGTACCCATATTGTATTGCCTTTTGCGGTGGTCATCTGTAGCTCCAGGTCCCATTTAACACCGTTTCTGAGGGCGTTGTCAATGGCTGCATCTATCATTTGCAGGTAAGGCCCGGAAAAGTACTCAGATGCCTTATAAATTCTCAGATCAGCATCATAAGGCAGCTCGAAAATATCATACACAGTATTGCTCCATGTTCGCTTATCATTTAACAGGTCGGCCTCCCAGCCACCAACACGGCTTATACGGCCAGCTTCAGATAATAAAAACTCACTTGCGGCCAGTTTATCCTCTACTGCTTTGCGTTTTTCTATTTCGGCTTCAAGGTCTTTAATAGTTCTTAGGTTAAACGCTAAGGGAATCACCCTGTAAAGCGCGTAAACAGTAAAAATTGAGACAATAGCTGTTAAAAAACGTACCAGTGCGCTAAAGCGGTAAACAGGCCACCAGAAAATGCCTGCATCAATCAGATGCGTTGCGCCGCATAGTAATATGAATGCTACAAATAGCAGGAAAATTTTATGAAAAGGTAGGTCCTTTCGTTTGCGTACAAGCCTGAGTAATAATAAAGGAATAGCGAAATAAGAGGCCCAGATGCCAATGTCTGAAACTATGTATAACCAGCCATGAAAATCTGTCCATGTGCCGCAATGCCAGCGGGCAGGGAAATCCGCAGTGTCAAATAGCTTACTAAAGAAATCGGTGACCTGCTCACTTAAGGAGGCTTTTGAAGCAACATGAACATGAGGTTTTTCGCAGTATTTTCCGCAAATACTTACACTGTCGGTCAATGGGTTCAAGATTTCGCTGTTACTTTAATCAGCTAATATATACGTTAGCATACCCTTCTAAAAATTTATTGGCGTTATTTAAATTATACTGTTAGCAGTTAAACATTGGTTAATAAATAGTTAAGTATTACTTAATTGCAGGGTATTGGGGCATTTGCAAAAAAAAAGCCTTCCGGGATTGGAAGGCTTTAACGTTTTATGATTTTACCCGCTCGGCAATAATGTCTGCCTGGTCGGTTGCAAAGTTTTTAGCCTTGTCAATCCATTCAGGCGCTTTGTCTGTAATATCATCTAATACCGATCTTCCGTCAGCCCTTTTTTTGGTTAAATAATTTATTCCTAACCCAACGGCAGCGCCAACTGCTATAAATTTAATTAAGCCCATGATTTTTTTATTTAAGTAAATGTTACTTAAATATTTACAAGTATGATGCCAAAGCGGCTTAAGTTACTTAATCATTAACTGTTGTTTCAAGTTGCTTGATCAAGCTTTTGTTGGCCCTTAACTTCCATGCTTCTAATAAAAGTTGTTTAAGTTGGGCAGGCTCGACACTGGTCATGTTAACTAAAACATAATCGTAATTAAGGTAGTGATCAGTAATAAAAAATGTTTCGGGCTGTGTTTGCAGTAGTTCTTCGCGCGTGTTATTGGCTAATACCAATGTATTCCAATCATCCTGAAGCCGGCAGAAAATTTTCTTACCTGCGTAAAATGCCGGGGTGCCATAAGCTTTCTTTTCTGTTACACCTGGTAATGACAACAGGGTATTGCGCAAAAACTGCAGATGAACAAAGGTTTGATTTTCCATCAAACTAAAGTAATTAAAAACAGGTAAATAAAACCATAATTATGAAGTTGGGTTGTAGCTTCAATAAATTCAATTATGGAAAATTTTACAATGATGCAGTTTTTTGAATGGTATTTACCCGGAGGTGCCGGCCATTGGGAGCATTTGAAAAATGAAGCACAAAAGTTAAAGCAGATAGGGATAGATACAGTTTGGCTGCCACCGGCAAGTAAGGGCGCAGCAGGAGGGTACTCGGTAGGATATGATGTTTATGATATTTATGATTTAGGCGAGTTTGATCAAAAGGGTTCTGTTGCTACAAAATATGGCAGCAAACAGCAACTTATAGATGCGGTTAATGCGGCACACGAAGCAGGCTTAAATGTGTATGTGGATATTGTACTAAACCACATGGGAGGTGGCGACGAAACCGAACGCTTTACCGTGAAAAAAGTTAACCCTGAAAACCGTGAGGAGTTTATAAGTGACTCTTATGAGATTGAAGCTTTCACTAAATTTACTTTTCCGGGCAGGCAGGGGCAGTATTCGCAGTTTGTGTGGGATTGGCAATGCTTCAGCGGAGTAGATTTTGATAACTCAACCGGAGAAACTGCTATTTACAGTATCCAGAATCAGTATGGCGATGCATGGGAAAACGTGGTAGGCGATGAAAATGGAAATTTTGATTACTTGATGTTTAATGATATCGAGTTTCGGAACCCGGCAGTGCGCGACGAGTTGAAGCGATGGGGGAAATGGTATCATGATACCATAGGCTTCAATGGTATGCGGCTGGATGCTGTTAAGCATATCTCTTATGATTTTTTTAATGATTGGTTAGATTACATGCGTAACGAAACCGGGCAGGAATTTTTTACTGTTGGCGAGTACTGGAGTTACGATCTGCCTTTGTTGGAGCAGTATATTGAAGCTACCGGCGCGCGCATGTCGTTATTTGATGCGCCCTTACATAACAATATTCACCAGGCATCCGTACAAGGCAATGAGTACGATCTGACAAAAATATTTGATAATACGCTGGTTGCAGCCAATCCTGATAAAGCTGTTACATTAGTAGAGAATCATGACACCCAGCCATTACAATCGTTAACGCAACCTGTTGAGGCTTGGTTTAAACCATTGGCTTATGCGTTAATATTGCTGCGGGAAAAAGGGTATCCCTGCGTATTTTACGCTGACCTTTATGGGGCTTCTTATACAGACAAAGGCGATGATGGCAACGAGCATAACGTAAATATTGCATCGGTTGCAGAGCTTGAAGCGCTGCTGTACTTAAGAAAACATTTAACCTACGGTATGCAACGCGACTATTTTGACCATCCTAATTGTATAGGCTGGACACGCGAAGGAGATGATGAACACGATAGCTCTGGTTGCGCGGTTCTTTTATCAAACAGCGAAGAAGGCAGCAAGCACATGGAAATTGGTGTGCGCCATGCAGGTAAAATTTTTGTTGATTATTTAGGAAAGCACGATGCCAAGATAACCGTAGGCGATGATGGTTGGGCAGAATTTTTTGTACGTGCCGGGTCTGTTTCTGTATGGGGCGTTGAAAGGTAGCCGTTAGTGCTCTGTTTTAATACGTGGAATTAAATCAACGTTTCGGTGTAGCTATGCCGCAAGCGTAATGCATATCTTGAAGTTAAAGCATTGCCTTTTATTTAAGTTTTGCACCTTTTAAAGTTAGTTTGTTCTGCAATATTGGGCATATAGTATTATTGGTTATAGATAATTAATTGAAAAACATTTAGTTATACGTTTCTAATAACAATCGACCTACAACCATAGATTGTAAAACAGTAAGTCGGGCTTTACGCGGCTTGGTTTTTGTAAATTGTGAACCAAAGCATTTAAAAGGCTTGTGAATAATGCTATTTTTAAAGCAAATTATAAATTTAGATTCTAAAAGGATATGATCACTTCATTAATTACCGGCGGCGCCGGATTCATAGGTTCGCATGTAGCCAAACATTGTTTAGGCCTTGGCCATAAAGTTATAGTGTTAGACGACTTGAGCGGTGGCTTTGAAGACCACATACCAGAAGGCGCCGAGTTTATTAAAGGATCTATCAACGATGTGCCATTGTTAGAAAAGCTTTTTGCCGAGCATCAGTTTGATTATGTTTACCACCTGGCGGCTTATGCGGCAGAAGGATTATCTCACTTTATCCGCAGGTTTAATTATAATAATAACCTTATCGGTTCGGTGAACCTTATCAACCTTTCCGTGCTATATAAAGTTAAGTGTTTTGTATTTACCTCCTCAATTGCGGTGTATGGCGCGGGCCAGTTGCCAATGTTGGAGAGCATGGTGCCACAGCCGGAAGATCCGTACGGCGTTGCAAAGTACGCTGTTGAAATGGATCTTAAAGCAGCACATCACATGTTCGGCTTAAATTATGTGATCTTCCGTCCGCATAATGTATATGGCGAAAACCAAAACATCGGCGATAAGTACCGTAATGTTATTGGTATTTTTATGAACCAGATTATGCAGGATAAGCCAATGACCATATTTGGTGATGGCGAGCAAACCCGTGCCTTCAGTTATATTGATGATGTAGCACCGCATATTGCTAACTCAGTAAACATCCCTGCAGCTTACAACGAGGTATTTAATGTTGGCGCTGATAAGCCTTACACTGTTAATGAGTTGGTACAGGTAGTATCTAAAGAATTAGAAGTTGAGCCAAAAGTTACCTATCTGGAAGCACGCAAAGAGGTGATGCACGCGCATAGCGACCACTCAAAAGCCGCGGGTGTGTTTGGTAACAGCAAAAATGTAAGCCTGCAGGAAGGTATTGCAAAGATGGCTGCCTGGGCAAAAGTAGTGGGTTCACGCGCAAGCGCGGAGTTCGAAAATATTGAGATAGAGGAAAACCTGCCACAAGGCTGGAGCAAAAAATAATTAATTTTAGGGCGAAAATTAATGGCTTTTTTGGTAAACATTTATATTTTTGCCTCAAATTTATTAGCAATGGCATCATCAACTCAAAACGCAAATTCAGAAAAACATTACATAGCTTTAATATTAGCTATTGTTGTAGGTTTAGTAGGTGTTTTCATTCGCTTTGCCGATTTCGGCCTTGCATCTGCTATAGGTAATATCCTTATGGTTGTTGGTTCCATACTTGTGCTTAGGGCAGTATTTGCTATATTAAAGTAATCTTAATTAACCAAAATACAAAAGCGCTACCGGTTACCGGTAGCGCTTTTTTTATGTCTTATATCCGCTAATTAGTTACTCTTTCATATCTTTTGGCCTGTATTTAGATTCGTTTAATATTTTTTGCGCATCATGATCGGCCATTAACTGAGGGAGTGTAATGTCTGGGTGTTTATCCATGTATTGTTTTACTATCTGCCAGCCGGTCCATACAGCTAATTTAGGCGCAGAATCATTCTTGTCCCCTAAGCCCGGAGTAAAGGGCGCCTCGGTCAGATACTTTTGTATCTTTTGATAGTCGGTTTCATAAAGCAGGTTTTCTTCAAGAAAATATCCCCAGATGCTCCCTTTAAATTCCTCGCACCATTTAATTTGTTGTGCAGTGTATCCTATTTTGGTTGAGTCGGGCACATCGGGCAGTGTTTGGTCCATAAAGTACAATATCTTACCGTTATAAACCATTTTGGCCAGCAGCGATCTATCCTGCTCCCTTTCAGGAAACATGTCTTCGCGGGCAATGCCTTCAACAACGCGCGGCGCAATATTATCAGGCGTAAACCGGCGCGAAATATAATGCGGAAAACTTTCTACCAGCGCAGGGTAAAACCTTGAGTCGGCGCCAAGAAAAAGGTCCAACCCAATACCAAAGTAGCCGTCGCCAATAGATGTTTGCGCCTGAAAGCCGGAAAAGTAAGCATAAACTTTTGGAAGTTTTTTTTGTGGGAAGTAATATTTAATCCGCCTAAAGGCGTCTGTCAACTGTTCATTTTGTTTATCCATGTCCGGAAACGCTGCATCTACGTCATGTTTCAAATCGGTATATGCTTTGCCCTTAAATACCTCCCGAAGTGTTTTATAATAGGCGGTATCCTGTGCGCTGCCTACCTTTAAAATACGTTCGATAAAGTCCTGGTAAAATGCCCCGTATTTGCTGTATAGCAACCCAGCCTGCTGATCCATAGGTTTGGTGCGCATGGCATCAAAATCTTTGTCGAAACGTTGTATGGTTACGTTAACAGGAATATCACTTACGTCAACCTTTTTTTTCCGACCGCAGGCTGTTAACAAAGCCAGGGCGAAAAAACATATACAAATAACCGGTGTTTTATAAGAATTAAACATCACCATAGCGTTTTGGCAAAAATAATTTTTTTATTTGCATTAGCGCCGAAACCGCAGCTACTAACAACGTATGAAAATAGGATTAGCACAGCTTAATTATCATATTGGCAATTTTGAATCGAACACCAACAAAATTATACAGAGTATACGGGATGCAAAGCAAAAAGGTGCAGACCTGGTTGTATTTGCCGAGTTGTGTGTTTGTGGTTACCCGGCCCGCGACTTTTTAGAGTTTAATGAGTTTATTGAATTGTGCAATGAAGCTGCACAAAAAATAGCCGCCGAATGCCAGGATATCGCCTGTATCATAGGCATCCCAACCCATAATAATAAGCCAGAGGGTAAAGATCTTAATAACTCTGCATACTTTATTGAAAACGGGCAAGTAAAAGCAATAGTTAATAAGGCGCTTTTACCTAATTACGATATTTTTGATGAATACCGTTACTTTGAACCATCTACCCAGTTTAACTGCATTGATTTTAAAGGTAAACGTATCGCGCTGACTATTTGCGAAGACCTTTGGAATACCATTGAAAATCCGTTGTACGTTACGCGGCCAATGGATACCCTGATAGAGCAAAACCCCGATGTAATGATAAACATTGCCGCATCGCCTTTTGCTTATAATCACGACGAGGAACGCATAGCTATTTTAAGTGATAACGCACGCCGTTATAAATTGCCATTGCTTTATGTAAACCATGTTGGCGCACAAACAGAACTGATATTTGATGGCGGATCGCTCGTTTTTGATAAACAAGGTAACGCTGTTGACGAATTGCCTTATTTTACGGAGCATACAGCCTATTATACGCTTACCGATACAGGTGAAATTACCTTTGAGCATCAAACTACCATTAAGCCGCAGCGCGACAGCGATATACAACAAATACATGACGGCATTGTATTAGGTATACGCGATTACTTTTATAAATCTGGTTTTAAGCAGGCAATTTTAGGTCTTTCCGGAGGGATAGACTCTGCGGTGGTATGTGCATTAGCTGCGGAGGCACTTGGCCCGGAGAATGTGATGGCGGTTTTACTGCCTTCTAAATTTTCTACAGATCATTCTTTAAAGGATGCGAAAGACCTGGTAGAAAACCTGGGATGCAAATCTGAAGTGATTGCTATTGAGAAGATAACAAATGCGTTTGAGGAAGCTTTACATCCTCAGTTTAAAAATCTTCCCTTTAATATTGCAGAAGAGAACATTCAATCGCGAAGCAGGGCGGTACTTTTAATGGCCATGACCAATAAGTTTGGTTATATCCTGCTTAATACATCGAACAAAAGCGAAGTAGCTGTAGGTTACGGTACCTTATACGGAGATATGTGCGGTGGAATCTCGGTAATTGGCGATGTATTTAAATCGCAGGTATTTCAGCTGGCCAGATACATGAATCGCGAGCGGGAGATAATACCAGAGAATACTATTATTAAACCACCTTCAGCAGAGCTAAGGCCCGACCAAAAAGATACCGACTCATTACCTGAGTATGACACACTTGATGCCATACTGGTGCAATACGTAGAGCACCGGCGTTCTTCTGCAGAGATTATTAAGCAGGGTTTTGACGAGGAAACAGTACGTAAAGTATTACGGCTGGTTAACCTTGCAGAGCATAAACGTTATCAAACCCCACCAATTTTAAGGGTATCACCAAAGGCATTTGGTATGGGGCGGCGTATGCCACTGGTAGGGAAATATCTTACTTAAGAATTTTTATATTTAAGTATTTTACAATTAAACCTTTGCGCATATCTTAGTCTAACGGTTATAAAATCCTGGTGACATCATGAAAAGATATATTTATTTAGTATTGGCAGTAAGTTTTGTGTCGGTACTCTCTGCATGCAGCAGTTACAATTATTATGTTGCTGCAGCCAACAAAACCAACCTTAGCGCTTATAAAACCTTTGCCTGGGCCGCACCCATGAAAAACCCTAACAAACAATGGCGACCGCTTGATGAAATTGGGAACGGTAAGATACAAGAGGCAACCAGGCAGGCTTTGACGGCCAAAGGCCTTACCCTTCAGCAGGAAAACCCTGACTTATTGGTGCGTTATGGTACCGTGACGGGCCGCGGGACCAAGTATGAAGTTAGCTACCCTTATTATGGATACGGTTACCCTGGTTGGGGATGGGGTTGGGGCTATGGATATGGCTGGTACCGCCCATGGGGCTGGGGTGGCTATTACGGCGGATTTTACGGCCCGGGCTATGCACAAAAAGTACGGTATAAAGAAGGCACCATCATCATTGACCTTATAGACAGCAGAACACAGCAGATAGTATGGCGCGGCTATGGTGTTGGCGAATTGCAAAACCCTAAGAAAACCATGAACGATATTCCTAAAGTTGTTGATGGTATTATCAATCAGTTACAATTAGCCTCGCCTTCAGTAAAATCATAACTTCAAGATGTATATAAAAGCAAAAGGGATGCTCACAGCATCCCTTTTGCTTTTATATCGTGATAATAATTATTGAATAGCTGTTACTGCCTTATTTTTTTGATAAAGTTTATAGGCACCAAAAATAATAGCAGCAAAAACTAATACATAAACCCAGGTATCAAGGGGCAACTCGCAGGGAGTAGGATCATCAATATCATGACCTTCACAAGGATTTTCAAATGGCGGGTCGTCCGCTAAAACAACTGCTGCATTCAAAATAAAAATAATCAGGAAAAGAAAAATTCTTTTAATCATATAGTTAGTGTGTGATCAATTATAGCTTAATGAATTTACTATTGCCAATGGTTGCCCGTGTGCTGTTATCTGTTATTTGCACAAAGTAAGTTCCCGGCATTAAGTCACTTACATTGCCCTGCCAGTTGGAATTATTAGTAGTTACAGACTTTACTATGGTGCCTGTGCCGTTTGTTACACGGATACTATATGATGTGGCGTTGTTATTTGATGGTATGGCCACATTGATGGTACTGGCGGTTGGGTTTGGATATACGCTGATGGTGGCAAGTGCATTGTCACTTTTATAAGCATACATCACCTTTACAATATCCGAGTAGCTGATGGTGCCGTTTATATCATCTTGTTTAAGCCTGTACTGGTTTAACCCCTTAACGGGCGCTTTATCAATCAATACATACTTACCTAAATCTGATGAATGCAGGCTGCCGATGATCTCAAAGTTTTTACCGCCATCGGTACTACGTTCGATGGTGAAATTGGTATAATTGCTTTCGTTTTCGGTTGTCCATGCCAGTTGTACACCGGTGGTAACTTTAGAAGCATCAAAACCAAGCAGCTTTAAAGCCATTGCCGGATTCTGCCTTATAACAACTTTAAAGCGGTCTTTACCAAAGGTTGCCGGATTGGCTTTGTCTATATTGAAGTTATAAGTTTGGTTAGCGCGCAGATCAAGCGAATCTTTTGTAAAGCTATCCATCAGCCACACATCGTATAATTTCGGCAGATTTTCTATACCTGTTTTTTTAATTTGATAGATGCCCGAAGAGGTAGCGCTAACATAAACAGGTACTGTTTTTGCCTGTTGTGTTGGGTAAGGTATAGCATTGTTAGCTAAATAAACCTCATCGCTTGACAGTACCGACATACTTTCATATGCGCCGCTGCCGCCTATATCCACGCCATCTTCCTGTTCGTTGAATTTTTCGTCAGCACCATCCCGCAGTGCTATCAAAACATTATCATAATTTAAAGCATCAAGGTATAACTGTAATTTAATGCGGCTAATAGGTAATTCGCTGCCTTTGGGTAAGCCTAACAATAAATTAGAAGAAAGTGTGGTTTGCGATGAAGTTTTAGCATCTTCATTGATGGTAAGCGAAGCGGTAGAGCCGTCGGCACCGGTGTTTTTTACAAAAAACGCCTGGCCGCTCATAATAATATTGCCATTAGTAGCACCGCCTGTCGCCCTGGTATAGGCCTCATACTGATTGGTAATATAATTAAAGCCCCAGATAGTGTTGCTTATTTTACCTGTTGTATCAAAACCAACGGTTTTCTCCCAGTCAATTGCCGATGGATAGGGGTTACCAACAAGGGTAAGGCCCTGAAAGGCTGGTGATGCTGTGGTATGCTTTGTCCATGTAGTGTTGCCATAAAAATCTTTAATAGCAATAGGGCCTTGATTGATGGTTCCGGTATTTGAAAAAACCACGCTTTCTGGCGCTACATACGGTGGCGCGGTTTTAGCAGAAAGGTTATTGATTTTATCACCGCGATAATAAAACAAAAAGCCGGTACCTGGATACAAATAATTTGCCGCACCACCTACGGTTAAAGCAGGACCTGAAATATCTGTTACCGGCCTGAAGTTGCTGGAGGAAAATGATGAACTTGTGCCGGCGAAGTTTTCATTATATAAATAAATTGTTGCATTACCCGTTGATGTATAACCACCTGTAGCGCCGGTTACTATAGCGCTGGTTGCCATATAGCTCAAGGTGGAGACATTGTTTCCGGAAACAACATCCGTCCATACTGGCGACGATAAAATACGATAGTTACGGGTTGTGTAATTGCTTCGTGTCTGGTTATAGCCGCCTCCCCCTGTAACATAACGTTCAACAGCAACCGGGCCCGTTATTGCTGCTTTGGTAATATCTATTTTGGCAACAGACGCTGTACCTGCTGCTGAAGATTTGAGCGTTAAGGTATTACTATTAACTTTTAAGGTTCCTTTTGTTACTGTAATTGTACCTGTAACATTAAGCATGGCATTACCCGACGTTAAAGTCAGTGATTTATTTAAAGCGCCTTTATCAATATTAAGATTTGTAATTGTGGTTGTAACACCGCTGGAAAGAGTTAAGGATTTTGAGGTATTTCCGGTAAATGCAAGGCTGCCATCGCCAGTCATTTCTTTAGTTACAGTAAGCGAGGCGTTGTTCAAAGTCAATGTTTTACCGGTTTGTATATTCAAGCCTGCCACACTCAGGTCGGCGGTAGCAATAGGGGATGTGGTCGCAGTTGAAGGTATCAAAACATAAGAGCCATTAGGCGGGGCTGTTGCCGGAGTACCGACAGGCCCATATGGGCTGTAATATCGATAGGTGTCGTAGTACCAGTTGGTGTTGGTATTCCAGTCGCTTGTATTTCCAAGCCATTTGTAAGCAAGATAGGCTGTAAACTGCTGGCCGCTGTAATTCGTAGTCAGTGTTTTATTACCGCCGTTATTGTCATTATATTTAATCGAAATATTTTGAAGCCTGAGTGAATTTGTTTCGTTAATGTTATAATCAAAATCTGTTCTTAAATCAAATACAATAAAATAATATACAGGTGTGCTTGTTACAGGGGCAGCATACAGCTCCATGGAAGTGCTATAAGTTAAATTAGAGCTCCCGGGAGGTGTTATAGTATAAACCAACGTATCGGCCGTTACTGAAAATGAATTATCATAAGAGCGGTAAACCCTTATCGAACTGAAAAAGGTACTCATATTACCGTTGCTTAAGTCAAAAGACAACGAGGTTAAATTGTAAATACCTCTTGCCTCTATACTGTAACCTAAAGCGATAATATCTTTTTGGCCCTGGGCAATATTAGGATTGCTGATACCTACCGCATTAGTGTTTAATGCAGCGTTTGAAGTTAGTTTTATGGTTGGGCGGTAAATCTTCAGATCATCAAACTGAAAATTTTGACTGGCACGTCTTTCGTCCATTTCAAGCACTGTAAAAGAGTAGCTACTTAAACCCTCATTAAAGTTAACATCGCCCCCGCGCTGTGTACTTTTGTTTGAATAAACATAGTATGGATCTATGAAAAGCCGATATCTGCCTGATTCAACAACAAGCTTTATAATGTAAGTTTTACCGGGATCTAAATCATAACTAAATACAGATCTGGTATACCACTGCGATTCTTTTGAGTAAAACTGCAGCGATTTACCTACCTGACAAAAATAAAGGCCTTTGGCTGAATTGTCTGAAGATGGCGTTTTGCTGCTGGCATTGATCCAAAAACGCCATCCGCCTTTGTTATTCCCAAGACCACTTGGAGAAAAGTCTGTAACGTCGCTGCCATTCGCGTCAGAGGAAGTGTATTTATATAAGAAATCAAATTCATACCGGTTACCATCGGCAAGGTTAGTACCAGATGTCAGTAACGTGCCGGTAATTGCATTTACATAGGGAGTAGACCTGTTAACAGATCTTAAAGAACCGCTTCCGCTAAGTGGAGATGTTGAAGAAATTTGAATGCTCTGGTGACTCGTTGTTGTATCTCTTTGCGAGAAAGAATGCAAACTTCCGTCGTTAAATAAGTTGCTGTAAAAATAATCGGGAGAGCTATATGTATTTTCCTGCCCAAAAATATTTAATGATGTTACACAGCAAATAAATAAACAAAAAAAGGGTATTAACAGGGTTTTCAAATCAATAGAAATAAATACAATCAATCGTTCGCGCGTATGAAGTCAAAAACCATGCAAGCGTATTAATTTCAATGATTTACATTTACTATTCAAGTTTTTTTAGCCCTTAAATAAGCTTTATTATCTAAAACTAAATTCCTTAGAGCTATTAAGAGTGTTTTAAGTACACTTTATGTGTAAGTGAATACACAATTTGGGGATTATTTTCTACAGTTATTTTAGAGCATATTTTGAATGAAGTTAATATTACTCAACAAAAGTATTAGGAAGTAAATCGTATGGAATGTAAGTATTGTTAACCAATAGTAAATTACAAATGTCAGGCCAATTAACTTGTTAAATAATAATGTGATTTTATTATTCAAAAAGATTTAATTTTAGAAGCGTCATATTAGTAAAATGAGTAAAAGGTGCCTTGTCTTTCTTTTTATAATTATAGGGGTATCCAATTCATTTGCGCAGATACCGGTTGATTATAAAAAGCAATTGGAACTCAACGCTTTGTCGCAAACCTCCCGGCAAAATTTTTCAGTTAGGCATCAGAAAGCTTTATCCCTGGCAACGGCGAATAACTGGCCGGTGAAACGTATCTCACAATCGGGCAACATCTTGTCGTTGCAAACCGTAAATGGTCGCGGTTTTCCTGTTTATCTTATAACCCATAATAATACTATTGCTGCTGCTACAACAGGTACCACTGCAATACAGCCTGGTGGTAGCCTAAATCTTAATCTTACAGGTAGCAGCAGTTTTTTAAATAACAAACTGGGCATTTGGGACGGAGGCAGTGTTTACGCAGCGCATCGGGAATTTGCCGGTAAAAATATTACACTAAAAAATACCGCGGCTGTGGCAAACCATTCCACCCATGTTGCCGGTACAATGATAGCTAAAGGTGTGTACGCTCCCGCAAAAGGTATGGCTTACGGGGCGAATACCCTGCTTTCATGGGATTTTGATGATGACGTTACCGAAATGAGTGCGGCAGCATCGGGCTTGCTGTTGTCCAATCATTCTTACGGTGATGTTGGTGGATGGGATTATAACAGCACCAGTAACCGTTGGGAGTGGTATGGACTGCCCGGCGATACGGTTGATTATAACTTTGGTTTTTATGATTCGCGTGTGCAGGCATGGGATAAAATTGCTTATAATGCACCGTATTATCTGATTGTTGAATCGGCTGGCAACAGCAGATCAAGCAACGGCCCTGCAGAAGGAGAAACTTATTATGGCTTCACAAGCCGCACAAATCCAACTTTTATTAAGAAAGGCCCACGCCCTGCGGGTATCAGCAGCAATAATGGTTACGATATTATTACCACGACAGGTACAGCGAAAAATATACTTACTGTTGGAGCCGTTGGACCATTGCCTGATGGGCCTGCCAGTAGCCAGGATATTCAGATATCCTATTTTAGCAGTTGGGGGCCAACAGATGACGGCCGGATAAAGCCGGACATAGTTGGTGATGGTGAAAACGTGGTTTCTACAGGTTCGCAAAAAGCAAGCTCATACGTAACCTTATCAGGTACATCAATGGCGGCACCCAATATAACCGGGTCGCTTTACCTGCTGCAGGAATATTACGCGCAAAAGCATTCGGGAACATTTATGAGAGCCGCTACCTTAAAAGGCCTGGCCTGCCATACCGCTTTTGATGCAGGAAACACAGGGCCCGATTATATTTATGGATGGGGATTGCTTGACGCAAAAAAAGCGGCGCAGGCAATAACCGATAATGGCAATAAAAGCATTATAAATGAAAATAATCTTGTGCAAGGACAGACAAAAACCATCGAGGTAATTGCATCCGGCGACGGCCCTTTATCTGTTACCATCTCCTGGACAGACCCGGAAGGTACACCAACCCAGGGAACTACTATAAATGATCGTACACCAAAACTGGTGAACGACCTGGACCTGCGTATAAGCGATGGCGAGCAAACTTATAATCCATGGGTCTTAACCCCCGATAAGCCATCCGCCGCCGCAACATTAGGCGATAATATAAGGGATAATATAGAACAGGTATATATTGCCAATGCTGTGCCCGGAAAAAAATATGTTATAACTGTTTCACATAAAGGTACACTAAGAACCGGGAGCCAGGCTTATTCATTGATAGCAACTGGTACAGGGGGAAAGGTTTATTGTGCATCTGCTCCAAAATCGACATCAGATTCTAAGATCGTCAACTTTACCTTAGCAAATATCAATAAGACAGCCGGAGGCGGGTGTACTGGTTATACCGATTATACCGGCATCGCTTTGCAATTGGAGGCAGGTAAAACTTATCCGTTTAGTGTTTTACTGGGTACTTGTGGTGCAAACTTTAACAAGGCCGCTAAAATATTTGCCGATTGGGATGGAAGCGGCACTTTTGATGAAAATGAACTTGTGGCTACAACCGGAGTAATAAGTGCAAACGGTGTTTACTCGGGGAATATCACAGTGCCAGGCAGTGTTATACCGGGTAACATAAGCAGACTGAGAATAGTCTTGAATGAAACAGAAGACCCGAAAAGTATAAATGCATGCGGTGGTTATGCTAAAGGTGAAACGCAGGATTACCGCATTGAGTTTTTAAAACCTGCTAAAGATGCCGGCGCAATTGCTATCGTAAACAGCGATGCGGGTGTTATCTGTGAGGCATCAGTAGCGGTAACCGTGCGGCTTAAAAATTTTGGCACAGCTCCTATTAGCAATATACCGGTAACTGTAACGGTAACAGGGCCGGATAAGGTAATAACTACCTTTACCGAAACATTCACCGCCGAACTTGTTCCGCAGGAGGAAAGTGATTTTACTCTAAACGGAAAATTTAATACTACTGCAGGTGCAACTTATAGCGTTGTTGCCACAACCGGTCTTTCAGACGACCCTATATCAGCCAATAACACCGCAACAGGCAACATTGTTACAGGTATACCACCGCAAATAACCAACGCAGCCGCATATTATTGCAAAAATGCTGGTGGGTATCAGTTATCAGCCACTGGCGAGGGAGCGGTGCTATGGTATAAAAATGTAAATGATGCCGTGCCTATTGCGGCCGGATCGTTGGTATTAACCACACAGCAACCTGTAAATAATACCTTTTATGCCGGTCTTAATGATTTTGGGGGCAAAATAGGGCCGCAAAATAAACAGGTATTCACAAATGGTAGTTATAACCAGTTTACCCCTGGGGTTAAAGTAAATACGCAGATACCAGTTAATATAGAAAGTGCAAGATTATACATTGGTAATACAGGGAAAATTACTTTTACAGCAACTAATGATAATGGAGAAGTAGTATCAGCAGTAACCCTGGATGTTACTGCTACCCGTACAGCTGCGGCCCCCGGCGAATTGCCCAATGATCCGGCTGATGAAGGTAAGGTGTATTCCCTGAATTTATTGCTGCCTGCTGCAGGCAATTATACAATTACACCCGAATATGAAAACGGCGCCACTATCTTCAGGAATAACGTTGGTGTTGAGGGGTATCCGTTTAGCATCGGGGATGTTTTTAAGATAACAGGCAATACAGCCATACCCGATCAGAGCGAAACGGACACTACCTATTATAAAGGATTTTACTATTACTTTTATGATATGAAGGTGAGCAGCCCGGGTTGTGCATCTACCGAAAGGATGCCTGTTACAGTCATAAAGCCGGCCATCACTCAAACCGGGGATATGCTAACATCAAGTATCGCGAATGGTAACCAATGGTATCTGGAAGGTAAGGTTATAGCAGGAGCAACCGCTGCAAGCTATCAACCTATAGTTAGCGGAAGCTATACTGTACAAGTGGCGTTAAATGATGGTTGTACGGCTGAATCAGACCCTTTTAATTATGCGATGATTGCAAAGAACCCCGACAGATCTGAGATTGGTTTATCCGTATTTCCTGTACCGGCCAATGATTATCTGAATGTTGTGTTTACTGCAAAAACCGCTGCAGAGGTTAAATTGGCTATAGTGAATACTGCAGGTCAAGTGATGTTTCAAAGTACTTATAAAGCAAATGCAGGCAACTTTAGCGCGGCCATTAACACTACTGATTTACAACCTGGTGTTTACATGCTTCAAATAAATATAGGCCAAAAACGATATGCCAAAAAGGTAATAGTAGTTAAATAACCAAGGCAGGCTTTAATGCCTGCCATGGTTATTTCTTTCAGTTTTCTTAAAACGTATATTTTAATCCTAACCCAGGGGCAAGGTCAAAAAATGGGCCGGTGGCCAGTTCAACACGCGGGTTAAGGTCAAGGCTGATGCCTATTGGGGCGTCGGGTAATTTGTATTCGAGGCCTAAAACACCATCGGCACCTAATAAGATATGCCCATCATTATATATTTTATCATCAGAGCCAAAACGCTTGTACACACCGCTGCCAACGCTGCCAATGTGCCCGCCAAAACCATAATAAAACTTTAAGCCGGCTGTATTAAAAGCAGTTTGATGCAACTCATACAACCCGGAGATAACCACGCCGTGGCTTCTGATACCTAATACCCCTTCAAGCGCAGCGCTTTCATTCAAAAAGTATTTAACTGAGGGGCCGTTTTCATAGCCGCCAAATTTAAGTCCTACAGCTGTGCGGTAATCCTGGGCATCAGAGCGTTTTGAAAACAACAAAAAGCAGGTTAGTAAAAGAGCGGCAAAGGTAAATTTTTTCATTTTTTTTGAAGGTGTAAGTCATTTTTTGCAAGGCCATAAAGGCAAGCATTATTAAAAATCGTTGTGTAATAGTTACGTTATTAACGGCATAAATAGCTTTTTATGCTGATTAATTATAGCCAAAGCGAAAATTGTGTAGTATAATGTTGATTTTCAATATTGAAAATATGGAGTTAAGGGTTGTTATTGCGGTTATAAATGGTTTAAATTGCCCTTATTTATGTACTTATGATTTTTAAGAGAATATTTTGTTTTTATATAATCACATTGATTGTAACAGGTTTTACTGTTAAAGTATACGCGCAAAATAAAAGCAGCAATTATTATAGCAATGGCATGGTGGTATGCGCTTATCCGGATGCTGCCAATGTAGGGTTAGAGGTGCTTAAAAAAGGTGGTAATGCTGTTGACGCGGCTGTAGCAGTGCAATTTGCACTGGCCGTAACGCATCCGCAGGCGGGCAATATAGGTGGAGGTGGTTTTATGGTATACCGTTCCTCAAAAGGCGCTGTGAACTCGCTTGATTTTAGAGAGAAAGCCCCGGAGACGGCATCAGAAAACATGTATCAGGATGCAAAGGGCAATATAATAGCCGGCCTTAGTTTAGCTACTCACCGCGCATCCGGCATTCCTGGTTCTGTTGATGGGATGGTAACCGCTCATAAGAAGTATGGCAAACTTAAATGGGCACAGCTGGTGCAGCCTGCTGTTGATCTGGCTTTAAGGGGATTTAAGATAACAAAACAACTCGCATCAGACCTTAATCGGGCCGCAGAAGAGTTTAGGAAGCGCAACCCTGTAGAGAATTATTTACTAAAAGACGGCGGCTGGCAGGATGGTGATATTCTTGTTCAGGAAGATCTGGGGAAAACGCTTGAACTGATACGCGATAAAGGGCGGGCAGGTTTTTATGAAGGGAAAATAGCCGAGTTGGTGGCTGCCGAAATGAAAATAGGTAACGGGCTGATCACCAAAAATGATCTGGGGAATTATCATTCGGTTTGGCGCAAACCTATAACGGGTACATATAAAGATTTTAAGATTATTACCATGCCCCCACCTTCAAGCGGTGGCATTGCTTTACTACAGTTGCTGCACGCTGTAGAAAAATATCCTTTATTTCGCTGGGGTTTTAATCGCGACAGTACAGTGCAGTTACTGGTTGAGGCCGAGCGCCGGGTATATGCCGACCGGTCTAAATACCTTGGAGACCCTGATTTTTATAAAGTTCCGGTTGATAGCCTCCTCAACCCACAATATATTGAGAGCCGAATGAAAAACTTTGACTGGGCGGCTGCTACACCAAGTAACAGCATACAGCCTGGTTCATTTGTAGGTTATGAAAGCAGCCAAACTACCCATTACTCTATTGTGGATAAATATGGTAACGCGGTAGCTATAACTACTACGCTGAACGATAGTTTCGGGTCTAAAATATTTGTTGCCGGTGCAGGCTTTTTGCTGAATAATGAAATGGACGATTTTAGTTCGAAACCGGGCGTGCCAAATATGTATGGCCTGATTGGCGGCGAGGCAAACAGCATACAACCAGGAAAACGAATGTTATCAAGCATGACACCTACGATTATTGAAAAAGACGGTAAGCTGTTTATGATAGTAGGTACGCCGGGTGGATCCACAATCATAACTTCGGTTTTCCAGACGATACTGAATGTTATTGAGTTTAATATGGATATGCAGAACGCTGTAGCTGCCAGGAGGTTTCATCACCAATGGTTGCCAGATGTTGTTGAAACAGAAGCGCGCGCGTTGAATGATGATACACGGTCAAAACTCCAGCACAAAGGGTATAAGATAACCGGCAGCGGATCTATTGGCCGTGTTGACGCGATCCTGAAAACACCGCAAGGCTACCAGGGGGGTGCAGACCCGCGAGGCGATGATACAGCAATGGGTTGGTAAACCTTTGTAGTTTAAAAAACTGTTCCTTATCGCTATACACTATAAACTAAAATGCTATGTTTGTGCTTTATGCGAAGCACTGTAAAACAACAGGAAACTATTGATTATTTTTTGAAAATAGTTTGGCAAACAGTTGCCAATCGTTATAATCAATTAGTTACCGAATTTGGCATTACACAATCTATCGGATATCTGTTAATTAATATCGACGAGGAAGGCACTACGGTTTCGCAGGCAGCGGCACTGCTTGGCTTAAAGTCCACCAGCCTTTCGCGTATGCTTAACCAGTTAGAGCAAACTGGCCTTATTTACCGGGCATCAAACCAGGGGGATAAGCGCTCAGTAAAAATTTACCTCACCGATTTGGGCAAAGAAAAGCGCCAGCTTGCTAAAAATGTGGTAAAGCAATTCAATAGTTACCTTAATGCACACATTAGTGATGCCGATAAGCAGTATTTGATTGATATGCTAAAAAAAATAAATCAGCTTACCGTAAACTATAAGCCCTGATTTTTCCGTTATAACCTGCCTGCAATTGTTAAAAAGTGTTAACCTGCTGTTTTTGCGATATAAAACAATAAATTTGCCGTTTAAATAAATGAACCGGGTACTGGTGATATTACTTTTGCTTACTGCTTGTTTCGCATCATGCAAAAAAGGTTATGATGCTTTGGAGGAAGTGCGCATACAGGCAGATAAGGATGACAAGATCATACAGGATTATATTGCTGCCAACCCGGCCATTGGCGATGTAAAGCAGGTAGATAGCGCAGGTGTTGCTACCGGTATTTACTACGTAGTATTAGCGCCTGGCGAGGGCAGTACAATATATACTAATTCAACAAGTATCACTATTGATTTTACCGCACGGATACTTACTACCGGTGAGGTATTTTTTAAAAGCAATAACTTTCATCCATCTTATACTCTGGGTGCAGTTTTAAGGGCTTGGAAGTTGGCCATCCCGCAAATAAAAAAGGGGGGCAAAATAAGGATATTGTCACCATCGCGTTATGCGTATGGCCCTTATGATCAACCGGAAATTGGGCTGCCAAAAAATTCGGTAGTAGATTTTGAGATAGAATTATTAGATGTAACGAACTGATTTTAAATGAAACATAAATTATTTACTTTTTTACTAATAGCAGTAACCGGCTTAGTTGCCTGTAATAAAGACCATGACAACCAACCGGACATCAGGGAGTTTGACGAACAGCAGATACAAAACTACATTAAGACCAATAATTTAACCGGCTTTATACAGGATACCAATAAAAATGGTGGTGCTTTAACTGGCATGTACTATAAAATTATTAACCAGGGTAGGGGCGACTCTTTAACATACGCTGATACGGTATCTATTGTTTATAGTATCAAATCAGTAGACGGTAAGTATAACTTAACCGATACGATAATTAATCACGATCATAATTACCTGGGTCGTTTAGATTATGTAAATCCAACTACCGGCACCTATCTTCCGCAAGGGTTAAAGCTCGCGGTGCATGATATCCTTAAGTATAAAGGCAGCAGCATGCGTGTGATTATACCCTCGCACCTGGCTTATGGCGTAAATGGATATGGCACGGGTAGTATAACCAACACAAATACACGTGTAGCAGGTAACCAGAGCCTTGATTGCTATATTAACGTAGTAGGTGACCGGGATGAATATGATGATTTTGTTATCAGAGATTACATGTCCAGAAATAACTTAAGCGGATATACGAAAGACCCGATGGGGTACTATTATAAAGTGTTAACTCAACCTACAGGTACTATTGGTGATGTAAAAGAGTTTTCAAAAGTAGCGCTTACTTATGTAGGTTCACTTTTGAACGGTACTGAGTTTGATAATGGCAATAAAACAACATCAACAACCTTTACGCCTTATTCGGTAGTACCAGGAATGAAAGATGCCCTTATGAAACATTGTGCAAAAGGAACCTCAATATCACTATTCTTTCCTTCCTCTATATCTTATAACACTTCTGCAAGTTCGGTGCCTGCAAACTCAATACTTAGGTTTGAATTGCAGGTAAGCGATGTTACACAACCATAACTATCTGTTTAAGGCTTTTTTAAAATCTTTTAAACAGCGTTCGCGAGCGAATTTATGATCGATAATGGGTTTTGGATACTTGCTGAAATCGGCATATTCCGGAACCCATTTTTTTACATATTCCATCTTTGGGTCAAACCGTTTCAACTGGCTGTCGGGGTTAAATATCCTGAAGTAAGGGGCCGCATCGGTACCGCTGCCCGCTGCCCACTGCCATCCGCCCACGTTGCTGGCCATTTCATAATCCAACAACTTACGTGCAAAATAACGTTCGCCCCAGCGCCAGTCTATCAGCAGGTCTTTGCTTAAAAAACTGGCTGTGATCATTCGTACACGATTATGCATAAAACCGGTAGCATTCAGCTCGCGCATACCGGCATCAACCAGCGGAAAGCCAGTTTCGCCCTTACACCAGGCATCAAATTGCACTTCATCGTTTATCCATTCTATTCTATCGTATTCAGGGCGGAACGCATGGTTAGCCGTATGTGGAAAATGGTAAAGTATCATGGAGTAAAACTCCCGCCAGATCAGCTCGTTCAACCAGGTCTTGTCGGGTGCTTTATTTGCATCGGCCGCACATTGCCTAATGCTAACTGTGCCAAAACGCAAATGCACCCCAACGTGAGATGTGCCTTTAACAGCAGGGTAATTGCGCGTGTTGCTATAATTATCAATAACACGCTGATAGTTTATGTCGGGAAGTTGAAGGTCACTTTTTTCAAAACCTATTTCTTTTAAAGCAGGTATGGCAGGTGCTTTAAATTTCAATAAATTAACCAAATACTTTTCTGTTTGATAGCTTTTAAGGTAAAATGGTTTCAGTTTCTGATACCATTTGTTTTTGTATGGGGTGTAAACAGTATAAGGTTTGCCATCATCCTTAACCACCTCGTTAGTATCAAATATTACCTGGTCTTTAAAGGTTTTAAATTCAATATGATGATCGGTCAAAAGGTTTTTTACTGCTTCATCACGTTCTTTTGCATAAGGCTCATAATCCTGGTTGGTATAAACAGCTTTAATTTTATATTGCTTTAATAGTTTTACCCAGGCATCTAAAGGTTTATCATAAACGGCCAGCAAGCTGCTCTTATACTTTTGCAGTTGCCTATCAATATCAACCAGTGCATTATGTATAAAAGTTAACCGGGCATCATTAGCATCTTCCAACTTCTCCAAAATGTTTTTATCAAAAATAAAAAAAGGCAATACCGCATTGCTGCTTTTAAGGGCATGGTAAAAGCCTGCATTATCATTCAGTCGAAGGTCTCGGCGAAACCAAAAAATACTGATAGGGATATTTTTATCCATAAATTTCTTTTAGTGCAGCAGTAATATCTGCGTATTTGAATTGATAGCCTGTTTCTTCAATTTTTTTTGCCGAGGCTTTGGTACTGCTTAAAATAACTGATGCCATTTCGCCAAACAACAGTTTTATTAAAAAAGCGGGAACATTGGGTGCCCATAAGGGCCTGTTTAATTGCCCGGCTATAGCTTTTGTAAGTTGCTTGTTAGTTGCTGGCTGCGGCGCGCACATATTATATACACCAGAAAGTTGCTCATTTTGCAATGCAAAAAGATACATTTCACTTACATCCTGATGATGTATCCAGGGTATCCATTGTTTGCCGTTCCCCAATGGCGAACCAACCCCCAATTTAACAGGCAAGGCAAGTTGCGGTAATGCACCGCCATTTTTGGTAAGTACCACACCGGTTCTGAATTTTACAATCCTGCAGCCAAAAGCCCTGCCTTCATCAACTGCATTCTCCCATTCTATACAGCAATTAGCAATAAAATCATTGGCTGGGTGGCTATCTTCAAAAAGCAGTTCATCACCCCGGTCGCTGTAATAGCCTATTCCGGAAGCTGATAAGACTGTTTTTATTTGATTTGGTTTTTGGTTCATTAACTTATAGATAAGTCGTATTGATTCAGTGCGACTTTCAATGATTAGTTTTTTTCTTTCCCGGGTCCATCGTTTATCGGCAATACCAGCACCAGCCAAATGGATAATGGTATCTGTATCATGAATACAGTTTTCATCTATGATGCCTTTTTCAATATCCCATAAATAAGTTTTTACTCCCGGGGTTTTGCCAGGTTTTCGGCTTAAATGACTTACAGCATGCCCGGTTTTAAGCAGCAGGCTTGTCAGTTCCTGTCCTAAAAGGCCCGATCCGCCAGTAATTAAAATTTTTTTTTTCATGCTGTCTGCATTTTTTTCTGTGATGTGTTTACACCGACCTGGATATGTAAAAACGCTTTTTTTAATAAAATAACAAAGATTTTTTTACCATGAAAGCAACAACACATACTTCGTCATGTTTCAAAAAAATACTCTTTAATAAAAAAAATGTTAACTGTGAATAAAATAAACAAAAACAATTGTATCAATTATGAAGTATATACGTACATAACTTAAAGAGAGGAGATTTTAGTGCAATGTTACTTACAAAAACGTTTCAAACAATTTTACTTTGTTCTTTCATTTTTATCGCTTTATCTGTAATGACTTATGCGATGTATTGCAAGTACCGGTCAAAATCGTTTCTTGGTTCTGGCCGTATTACAGATATACAAACGTGGGCTATAAAAGCCAACGTAAGCTGGGCTATATCCGTTGTATTAACAGTGGTTGTAGTGCTGATAACTATAGCAAAGTAAAAAATCAGGTTTTATTTAACCCGTTATAAAAGGCATAGGAAACTATGCCTTTTGCTTTTAATGCTGATTTAAGTGCGGCTTATAAGTATTTGTTTTAATACAGGCACTTAATTCATGCAAGATGTTGTATAAGCCAAAATTAGTTCGGTTTACATATATGAAATGTTTAACACCCCTGGCTTGTTTAAATTCCGGCATTTTAGAAACTTTTTCGCCAAAGCCAAACAGGTCATCAAAAAAGGTTTTATTGCTGAAATCAAATGTATCTGTTAAATAAGGTTTGGCAAATAAACTGATCATTTGCTTGTACATACTATGATAAAATTCAATTTGTTGAGGTGTATCATTTGGTAATATCATCTCCAGTTTACGGAAAGCCCTGATAGTAGCTTCCTTATCGTCAAACAAATTGCTTGATGTAAGCGCAAAAAAGGGATAATAAAAATCGTCAGGCATTACTTTAATGCAACCAAAATCAATTACACCTAATTTACCATCCGGGGTGATCAGGAAATTGCCGGGATGTGGATCGGCATGCACAGCCCTGAGTTCGTGCTGCTGGTAGTTATAAAAATCCCACAGGGCCTGTCCTATACGGTTGCGCGATTCCTGGGAAGGGTTGCCGGCTAAGTATTCTTTAAGGTGTACGCCTTCCAGCCAATCCATTGTGATAATACGTTTGCTTGATAAATCAGGGTAATATCCCGGAAATACCACATCTGCAAGTACCTTACACGCAATTGAAAACTCGATAGACCGGCGCACCTCCAACTCATAATCTGTTTCCTCAAGCAGGCGTTCCTCCACTTCTTTCATGTAAACATCCAGCTCCTTTTCGCTCATGCCAAGCATCCTGAAAGCAAAAGGCTTAACCAGTTTCAGGTCTGATGATATGGAGTCGCCCACACCTGGGTATTGAATTTTTACTGCCAATTTTTTACCATTCAGTTCGGCTTGGTGAACCTGGCCTATAGATGCTGCATTGGTAGAGCGGATATTGAATTTATCATATATCTGATCGGGCGTTTTGCCAAAATATTTTTTAAATGTTTGTACAATAAGGGGGCCAGATAAAGGTGGCGCATTGTATTGAGATTGTGTAAATTTATCAACGTAAGCTTGTGGAAGCAGGTTTTTATCCATGCTAAGCATTTGTGCTACTTTTAAAGCACTGCCTTTTAATTCGCTTAATGATTTATAAATATCGGTAGCGTTATCTTCGTTCAGTTCGCTGCGGTCCAGATCAGGGTTAAAAAGCTTTTTTGAATAATGTTTAATATAGTTGCCACCTATCTTGAACCCGGTTTTTACAAATTTGGCGCTACGCTCAACTTTGCTGGTAGGGATACTGTTTTGCTCTTTCGATGTGTTATCGCTCATGCTTGAGTTTGTTCAAATAATTCAGCCAGCCTGCCGGGAGTAACCTTGGTATAGTCATTTATAACCATATCTGCAAGTTTGGCAATAACGGCAGCCGGATGGCTTGTAGTGATGCCTGCAACCTTCATACCCGCACTGCGGCCGGCCCTTAAACCCGCAAGCGAGTCTTCAAAAACCACGCATTGATTTGGATTGGCATTGAGCTTATTCGCAGCCTTTAAAAATATTTGCGGCGAAGGCTTTGGCTCGTTTACCATATTTCCTGTAATTAAGGCGTCAAAGTATTGTTTAATAGGTATGCCTTCAAAAATGAAATCTATATCACTCTGATTGGATGAAGTAGCCAAAGCTATTTTAAAACCGTTTGACTTTAATTGAGCTAAAACATTTTCAAGCCCGTTTATCGGTTTAAGGTAGGGTTTAAAAGCCTGTTCATATAAGGATTGTTTCTCTTCTGATAACTGCCTTATAAATTGATCCTTTACCTGGCTGCCAAAAAACTTTTTTATGGTGTAAGCTACAGGTACACCGCTTATTTCGTCAAGATAAGTTTTATGGGTAAGACCGGGCAGATTGTGCAATTCAAACATCTGCTGCCAAGCCTTAAAATGATAGGGGGTATTGTTTATAAGGGTGCCATCCATATCAAAGATGGCAGCAGGTTTATAAGCTTCCAAATCCCATTTTTTGTTTTATGCCACCATTTTTTGCCAAAAATTTCCCATACTCAAACAAGTTGTCTATAGGTGAGCGTTCAAACAGATCAAAAGTTACATTAACGCCTTTTTCAATAGCTTCATCTGTTTTTTCAAACCCCGCCGAGTCATCATTTATCCAGAAATTAAGCACAAAGCCAAATTGGATCCAAAGGGCGTCCTTATAACGTTTACTAAAAAATTTACGATCGCTTAGCTCTCCCGACTCCAAGCCCTGGTTTAAAATATCAACAGCAAACTCATCAAACACTTGTTTAGCCGGCTCAAGCACCTTAGGAGTGCCCAGCCCACGATGTTTACCCAGGCTATAAACCACAAAGCTGCGGCTACCCTTCAGCAGTTCAAAAAAACTGTAAAAGAACGACAAAGCCTTTTCCCGCGAAGTATATTGCAACCATATTTCCTGCGCGCGTACCTCGTTAAGTGTGGTATTAATCAAATCCGTCCATACGCTTTGTTCTACGGCATCAAACGATCCAAAAAAACGGTAAAACTCATCCTCAGCCATTTTATTTTTTTTGGCGAAAACGTAAACAGATTTAGGCTGGTACCCTTCTGTTAGAACGTAATCGATGTAGGCTTTTCTGATACTTTCGGTAGTTGCCATTTTTTTTAGATTTTATATTAATGTAAAATTACACACTGTGATGCAGATAATTATCAACTTTGTGTTATAAAACTAACGGTAGTATAAATGTTTTAGTTTTATGGTAAGTGCTTAATTTAAGTTTATATGCGATAATTTTTGGATACTTATAACTATAGATACAGAAGTGCAAAATTGTCTTTAATGTTGGCATGATGTCAAAATCACGCTGCGAGCACACGGGTAAGATAAATAATTAGCATTTTTGTAATTAATCTAAATTAGGATTAGATTAGGTGTTCATATATGAATGAAAAAATTATACTGGTTTGGTTTAGAAATGACCTGCGCATACACGATAACGAAATATTATCTGAAGCTGTGCGACGGGCTGATAAAGTTTTACCTGTATATATTTTTGATCCATTTTACTTTAAATCTGATGCTCCTTCCGGAGCTAAAACCGGTAATTTTCGTGCACGCTTCCAGATTGAATCTGTTGCCAACCTACGGGAGAACCTGCGCAAATTAAATGCTGAACTAATTATTCGCATTGGCGATCCTGCTGAAGTGTTGGTTAAACTCGCAGAAGAATATCATATAAGTGAAGTATATCATCACAGGGAGGTTGCTCCTGATGAAACCGGCATATCTGAAAAGGTTGAAGAAGCACTATGGAAAATGAAGCTGAATTTAAGACACTTTATTGGACATACTTTATACCATAAAGAGGATTTGCCTTTCCCGATAAAAGATATACCCGATAGCTTTGTTACTTTTAAAAAGAAAGTTGAGCGTGACAGTACTGTAAGGCCTGTTGTGCCTACTCCTCAGCATGTTTTAATCCCTGAGATTACAGATCCCGGTGAGTTGCCCACTTTATCAGCGCTGAATATAGCAGAACCTGTTGACGACGCACGTGCGGGAGTAAAAATAACCGGGGGAGAAACGGCAGCTTTAGAGCGGTTACAACAATATCTTTCTAACAATGTCACTAAAAACCAACCTAATTCATCAGGGCTTGGCCCATGGCTGGCAATAGGGTGTATTTCTCCGCGTCAGGTTTACTGGGAGGTGTTTAATCATCAAAAGGAGCATCATTTACAAAATGCTGACCCATTGATGCTTGAGCTTTTATGGCGCGATTATTTCAGGTTTATGTTCAAAAAACATGGCCGGCAATTTTTTCAGTCGGAAGGTTTTGGCACCGCTCCGGATCTTGCAGCCAACCAGGACGAGTTGTTTGAGCAATGGAAAAGCGGGCATACAGGCGAGCCCTTTATTGATGCGGCTATGCATCAGCTAAACGCAACTGGATATATCAGTAATTACAGCAGACAGGCGGTAGCGGCTTTTTTAACAAAAGACCTCCAGGTAGATTGGACGAGGGGTGCTTTATACTTTGAACAAAAGCTGATAGATTACTCGCCCGCAAGTAACTGGGGTAACTGGGCCTTTATTGCAGGTGTAGGTAACGATACTAAAAGCAATCGCTTTTTTAACGCGTCAAAATCGGCCCAGTCAGACAATGACTATATCAATACCTGGCTGCCAACAGTTGATGATACCCATCCACTCTAGCAACCAGATATACCTGAGTATTTTTACTCTATACCGTCCTCTTTAAGCCTGTTCAGTAATTCGTCAAGATCTACCTCGGCAAATGAGGTTGACGAATCTGAAATACCATAAGGAATAATCAGTTTATTATTGTGCACTATTGAACCGCATGAGTATAAAACGTTTGGCACATAGCCTTCGCGTTCGTCGCTGTTGGGTACAAGCAGCGGCTCTTTAAGGCGGCCAATTTCTACAGTGGGATCATCAAGTTTAAGTAAGCTGGCACCTAAAACGTAACGGCGCATCGGGCCCACGCCGTGAGTTATAACTATCCAGCCTTCCTTAGTTTCTATTGGCGAACCACAGTTACCTATTTGTACAAACTCCCAGGTAAATTTAGGCTGCTGCAGCAGATCGGGCTTTTCCCAGATGTTGATTTTATCTGAGTACATGATGTAGTTGTTACAACCATCAATACGAGATATCATTGCATACCTGCCGTTTATCTTACGCGGAAATAGCGCCAGGTTTTTGTTTTGCGCGCCCGCCCCGTATAATGGCATTATTTTGAAGTTGTAAAAATCCGTAGTCTGCAGTAGTTTAGGCATAATCAACGATCCATCATATGCTGTGTAAGTAGCATAATATACAGATGTACCATCATCATGTGTAAACTTAACAAAGCGGGCATCTTCAATACCTTTACGCTCATACTCAGAAATAGGGAAGATCACCCTGTCTGAAATATCTGTGTCCATCGAGAACACGATCTCGTAGTAAGAGTCGGCCAGCCATAAAACCTTATCATACTCTAAACGCATCATATCGTTTTCCTGCAGCTTTTGCGACTCTATAATGATACGACGCAGGTTCGCATATTCAAAATGATGATCAAGCTTGGCCTCAAGCTCATTTAATACATTAATATCTATTTGTGTTATAGCCGCTTTTTCTAAAAAGAGCTTTTTATTGTAAACCGCGTTACGCACAATTTCGGCTTCGTCTATATAACTGCCGGCAGGTTGTACGGTGATCTGGTTATCTTTATCTATCATAGCGCGCCTGAAAGTGATAGATGAGATGTGGCCCTCGCCCACCGCCCTGAAACTGATGATCACACGCCGTTGCCCTTCTTCCATTTCGCTCTGGTCGGGGTCTTCAACTATAGAGGGATTAAAAAATGCTGCCGACTCAATTGAATACTCATGGGTGAAGTAGGAGCCGATAAGCAATTTCCTGTAAACGGTTAACGAATCAAAATCAATTCCAAGGTCTACAAACAATGGTTTTAATTTGCTGCAGTGACGGTTTAATACGCGTGTAATATTACGGTGCCTTTTAGAATATTCCTGCAATAACGGTGAAATGATGCCAAATGCACTTTCTTCGCTAATGCTCATTACCCTTTGTATAACTTCCTTAGCACGGTCATTCCCATTAAAAAAGAATCTTGCAATTACTCGTTTCGGATCCGGATTTACTCTTATTGGTTTTCGTTCTACAGAAAGTCTCATATTTTAAATAAATGCATTTACCCTCAATAACACAAGCCTTACTAAATTGATTTAAGCAATTTAACAAAGCTGTAATTAATAGTGTGAATTTTACAGTTATGAGCGTATTGCTAAAGTAAATTAGTACAAACCGGTTGTTTTACGGTGAATTAAAGCATACTGTTTCTTTTTATCAGATAAGTTTTTAAGATATCATTATACCCTTTATCAATATCGGCATCAATTAATTGAATATTATATTGGGCGCACTTAAGCATCAGGTGGTAACGATACTGTTCTATTGCTTCCTGATAGCTCTCACGCACTTTGCCCGGATGAATACGCACTTCGGCGCCGGTTTCCATATCTATAAAGTGATGCGGTTTATTATCAAAGTTAAAATTCCGTTCTTTTTGGCTGTCGCTAACATTAAATATGATTACTTCATGCTTGCGATATTTTAAGTGTTGTATGGCAGCAAATAATGCCTGTGTTTTTTCGGCGCTGATACTGTTCTCCAGCATATCGCTGAATATAATTATCATTGATCGCTGATGTATCTCATTAGCCAGGTGATGCAATACAGGGCTAATACTGGTAGTAGTGTTCTGCCTGTGTGAATTATAAGCCTTCTCCAGTTCTGCATACAAATAAAACAAATGAGCAGATGTTGAGCGTGCAGGGCTTAACCAGTCAAGCTTATCAGAAAACAGGCATAAACCAAAAGCGTCACGCTGCCTTTTAAATAAATACATCAGCGAGGCAATAGCATAAACAGAAAATTGCAGTTTACTTGTACCCGCTACCGGGAAGTTCATAGATGATGAAGTATCCAGCAATAAATAACAGCGCAGGTTGGTTTCCTCTTCAAACTGTTTCACAAAAAGCTTATCTGTACGGGCCAGCAATTTCCAATCGATATTTTTTACCGATTCTCCGTTGTTATAAAGGCGGTGCTCTGCAAATTCTACAGAAAAGCCATGGAACGGGCTTTGGTGCAGGCCGGTAATAAAACCTTCAACCACTTGCCGGGCAAGCAGTTCCAGGTTGGCCAGTTGACGTATATGCTGATCGTTACTGAGTTGGGGCATAAGCCGGTTTCGCTTATAAACGTTTGCTTTAAATGCTTACTGCAGCATTTAAAAACGGGTATAAATAGCAGCCTGAACTACGTGGTTAAGTACATAAGCTTCGGCTTGTTTAATATATTGGTTAAGATAACCAAACTCTATATCTGCTTTTTTATGCAGGCGATATCCTAAGGCAACATAAGCGCGGTTCTGGTCAAAAAAATGGGTATTTACTTTTTTCTTGTTATGCACGTTTAAAAAAACTTCGTTTTGCAGGCCAATGTAAGCCCCTTTGTTAAATACCGAATCTTTTTTAAACGGTACTACTGCACGTGCAAAATAGCGGAAGCGCTGGGCAAAGTAATGGTCGTTTTTGTTAGTGGTATTACCTAAAAAACGTTGCTCTAACCTAAAGCGGTGTTGCAGTGTTGTGGTTTTGGATAGTTTCTGATTTATTATCAATTGTTCCCATATACGGCTTTCGGGCCTGAATGTTTTTTCGCCGGTGGCAGTGCGGCCATTTGCAGTTATATAGGCGTATCCTAAAGCCGCCATTTTATTGCCATCAAAATAATAATTTACAGAAGGGCGAAGCAGAATGTTCTGTAAGTAATCGAGCTGATCTGCTGAGCGAAATTGTGCGTCGAAAGACATGCCCCATTTTGGAGAGAAGCGCTGAGTATGAAACAATGCTGCCCAACCCGAAATACGGTTCTCCTGGGCTAATAACTTAAATGGTGTTAAAAGGGCAATAAGTAAAATTAGCTGAACTGACTTTTTCATAGGGGGATAAATAATGTGTACGGGCGAAGATAAAAAACTATGAGAAGTATCAAAAGGTATATATCTCTGTTTGGGTGTGAAATGCAAGAAAAGTATCATTAATAAAAAGGGTGCAAACGCACCCTTTTTATTAATGATTAGGCATTACCCTTGTTATCTTTACACTATCAGGAGACGTAAGCATTAACGGTACTTTTTCAACCGTAACAAAGCTAAGATCCAGCCCGAAGTTCCGTTCTTCTGAAAGGCTGATTTTTTTTAGTTGTACGTAAATAAACATGATAAACTTTTCATAGAACGACAGGTTATGCGAACGGGATAAAACTTTCTCTATCACCACAAAGCGGAAGTCGCCGACAATTTTATGTTTATTTAATGATTTATACTTGCTGGTAATATCAATTTCGCCATTTTTAACCAGGTCTTCCACTACCTTGCGGAAAAGCAGGTTGATCTGTTGCTCAACCCTGAACCCGAGTTTAAAATCTATACGTATTAATTTCCCAGGTACCAGGACGTCAACCTCGTATTCGCGTTTGTAAGGTTCATCCACTACATCTACGTGTACCAGCCAGTAAACATCTGCCCGTTTTGGTTGCTTTTGAAGTATAGAATAGATGATCTTTGATTCTATCTCCGAATTAAAATTAGCGCTGGTTAAATAAACCAGTTGCGAAGCATATTTGGGTACGCTTTCGTCCTCGCTTAATTCTTTTATAATGTTGTAGTAATCGTCTATCTCTATAAACTTAACATACCTGTTCTTAATTTTGCGGGCGGTGTGCCAGGTCCACATTATAACAAACAAAACCAGGCCTATAGAAAGCGTAAACCAGCCGCCATGAACAAATTTTACAAGATTACCAAGTAAAAAGGTACCTTCAATAAGTAGGTAAATAATAAAAAACGCACCAATAATATACGCAGGCAATTTTCTGCGCTGCAAAAATTTACTAACCAATATGGTAGTCATCAGCATGGCAACAGTTATACTTAACCCGTAAGCCGCTTCCATTTTACTGGAGTGCTGAAACAGCAATACAACGCCTATACAACCCGCGCAAAGCAGCCAGTTGATGCTGGGTACGTATAATTGGCCCTTTTGCTCAGATGGATAGTTGATTTTAACCTTAGGCCAAAGGTTAAGCCTGACAGCCTCGGCAATCAATGTGAATGACCCTGATATAAGCGCCTGGCTGGCAATAATAGCGGCAATGGTTGCAATGCCTATTCCGTATATCAGAAACCAGTCGGGCATTATCCTATAGAAAGGGTTATTGGTACTCAGGTCTATCACTTTCCCTTCGCGCTGCAACAGCCACACGGCCTGGCCAAGATAGTTAAGAACCAAACAGGTTTTTACATAAATCCAACTAATGCGGATATTATCACGGCCGCAATGCCCAAGGTCTGAATACAGCGCCTCGGCACCTGTTGTACACAAAAAAACCGCGCCTAATATCATAAAGGCATCATAGGTATCTGATGTAAGCAGCTCAAAGGCATAGTAAGGGTTAAGCGCTTTAATAACCATTGGCATCTGCACAATGTATGATATTCCTAAAACGCCCATCATGGTAAACCATATAAACATCAACGGCCCAAAGGCCTTACCAACCAGCGAGGTGCCAAACTGCTGAATGATAAAAAGTATGGCTATTATAATAATTACAATTTGAACAGTTGGCAGGTTAGGGTAGTAAACCGTTAAGCCTTCAATTGCTGATGATATGGTAATTGGCGGTGTAATGATACCATCTGCCAGCAGGGCGCAGCCACCTACAACGGCCGGGACAATAAGCCAGCGGGCTTTGCGGCGTACTAAAGAAAAAAGCGAGAATATGCCACCCTCACCTTTGTTATCTGCCCGTAGGGTGATCACCACATACTTAAGCGTTGTTTGTAAGGTAAGTGTCCAAAAAATGAGGGACACCCCACCCAGTACCAATGCTTGAGAAAGAGGTTGTGAATTTGATGAATGTTCTAAACCAACGATGGCTTTAAACACATACAATGGCGATGTACCTATATCACCGTAGATTATTCCTAAACTAATAAGTAGCCCAGCGGCCGATAGTTTTTGCAGATCTTTATGACTTGACACTATATTTTATAAAATACGGTACAAAACTATTAAAAAAACTATTATAACTTAAACTATTAGTAAGCGTATAAGTCATATATCAAATTAACTAACAAAACTTTATTTTGTTAAAATTTGTTAAAAGTAATACTTAAATCATGTTAGTTTTAATTTAGTGAGCACTTTATTTATACTTTTGCAAAACGTATAATAATATGGGTCGAAAATTTACTTATGTTAATTCCTGGGTTACTGTAATTGTGCTTGCAATAGCAGTTAACTTTGCACTTGCAAGGGGAGTTAACGCGCAAAAAAGTGATTCGTCATATATACGTGCCATGAGGGCAAAGTCGGCTAAAGGCTCTTATCTTAAAAACGGCTTACATCTGGCCCTGCCGCCTTTAAAACCGGCAGCTACATCTAACACAAAGCTAAACCTTAACCGGCCTGATGATAAACTGCTTTACAATGTACAGGTATATCCTAACCCGGTTACCGATATTATTAACGTAAAGTACAGCCTTTCCCGCAATGCTTACGTAAACGTTAAGATTATGGATGTATTAGGTAATGATGTACTTACACTGGTATCGCAACGTGTAGATTTTGGCGATCAAAGTGTAAGCTATAACGTTAGCAATAAACTGGCACGTGGCTTTTACTTTGTTCGTATAGTGGTAGGTAACGAGTCTGTGAACAAGCGGATATCCGTGGTATTGTAAATATACCCTATATCTTTTTTATCAATCTTTTTTTCCTGCGGTTTATATAATTTTTAGTTTTGGTGATATTCCACAACTATGAAAATAATTGCAATTGGGCGCAACTATGCCGAACATGCTAAAGAATTAAATAACCCTGTACCAACTACTCCGGTGATATTCATGAAACCGGATACCGCCCTGCTTAAGGATAATAAGCCGTTTTATCATCCGGATTTTTCAGAAGATATCCACCATGAAATTGAAATTGTGCTTAAGATTAGTAAAGAGGGCAAGCATATCAGCGAAAAGTTTGCTTCAAATTATTTTGAAGAGATTGCGCTGGGCGTTGATTTTACCGCCAGGGATATACAGGCTAAACATAAAGAAAAGGGTTTGCCCTGGGAGTTAGCTAAAGCATTTGATAACTCTGCACCGGTAAGCAGTTTTTTGCCAAAATTACAGTTTACGGACTTGTATAATATAAACTTCAATTTAAACATCAACGGCGAAACCCGGCAGCAGGGCAATACCAAAGATCTGTTGTTTTCTTTTGAACGTATCATAGCCTTCGTATCTCAGTATATTACTCTAAAGAAAGGTGATCTGATTTTTACAGGCACACCTGAGGGAGTTGGAAAAGTTGCCGTTGGCGACAGATTGGAAGGATTTTTGGAGGGCGAAAAGCTTATAGATTTTTATGTTAAATAGTTACATCGCTACTTCCACTTATAAAATTTCCCGAGATATAATGTCATTCCGAACGAGGGCCGAAGATGAATTCTGCTCTATATGCAAAAGAGGCAATTCAACTCAAACAAGATTTATCACTGTGGTTCCAAATAACAAATTACTGTTTTTGTTATTAACGTTGCTCACTTCTATATCTGTTAACGCCCAGGATATCATTAAAAGCAAAGCCTATCCGGATACAGTATTCAGATACCCGCTTGACCTACCTCCGGCAACAGCCGGTTCATTTGGTGAGCTTAGGGCAAACCATTTTCATTCAGGATTAGATTTTCGTACAAACCAGCGCACAGGCTATCCGGTACATGCAGTGGCAGATGGTTATATCTCGCGCGTGCGTATACAGTTTGGCGGTTTTGGCAAGGCATTATACATCACTCATCCTAACGGATATACTTCGGTATATGGGCATATTGACGATTTTACGCCTGAAGTAGATAAGTACATCCACGACTATCAGTATAAAAACCAGATCTTTGATGCGGACATAGATGTGCCTACTGATATGTTCCGTGTTAAAAAAGGAGATTTGGTAGCCATATCTGGCAACCAGGGAGCTTCTGCCGGGCCGCACCTCCATTTTGAATTACGGGATGCCGCAACCCAGGAAACCGTTAATCCACAGTTGTTTGGCTTAACCATACCAGATAATATACCGCCTGCGATTTCGGCGATAGGCATCTATCATTTAAATGGTAATCCTTTCAGCGAGAAAACACAAAAAGAAGTTTTAGCAGTAACTGGTGCTAATGGTAACTATCACTTACTAAAGCCCCAGATTTTAAATTTAAGTGGAAACACCGGTTTTGGTATCTCAGTTATCGATAGGAACAGCGCATCTGCTAACCGCAATGGTATATACTCATTGGAGCTGAAACTGGACGGCATGACCATGTACACTTTTTCGGTTGAGCGCTTTGCGTTCGATCAAACCCATGCCATAAACGCCTATATTGATTATCCGGCGTTTGTAACTGCCCGCAGCTGGATGCAAAAATGTTTTATTTTACCCGGCAGCCGCATTACGCTTTATCCGCAATCTGTTAACCGCGGTATTATGGCGTTTAACGATGATAGCCTGCACGATGTTGAGTTTGTAGTAAAAGATGTAGCGGGCAATACATCCACATTGAAGTTAAAGGTACAATCAAATAGTAAAGCGGCTAATAACGAGCCTTCTGCCATACAGGGTACCTTATTTCGCTACGATAAAAAAAGCGAGTTTAAGAATGATAAGGTTAAAGTGACGGTCAGCCCGGGCAACTTGTATGATGATCTTGATTTTAATTATTCGGTATTATCCGCAAAGCCAGGCGCTTACTCAGCCACGCATCATATACACAACAAACTGACGCCTGTTCATGACAGTTATGATCTTTGGATAAAGCCCGATAAAAGCCTTGGCGCTTATGCCGAAAAAGCGGTGATAGTAAACGCTGCAACCGGAGCAATAAACAGTACCTGGGATGATGGCTGGGTAAAGGGCCTTGCCCACACTTTTGGCGATTATTATATTAAGGTAGATACCGTTCCGCCGGTGATACGTCCTTTAAATATTAAAGATGGAAGCAATCTGCAATCGGTAAAGTCTATCAGGCTGCGTATGAGCGATAATCTTTCGGGCATAAAAAGTTATGTGGGTAAGATAGACGGTAAGTGGGTGCTGATTGAATGGGATTACAAAACTAAAATTTTAAGTTATACCTTTGACGATAGAATAGCACCCGGCAAACATACTTTTGAGTTTACGGTTACCGATATGAAAAACAATATATCTGTATTCAAGGCAGAATTTAACCGATAAAAACTATGGCCACACATTTAAAAGAGGGCGATAAAGCTCCCGACTTTACAGCAAATAACCAGAACGGTGAACCAGTTTCGCTATCAGATTATAAAGGTAAAAATGTGATATTATATTTTTATCCAAAAGACGATACCCCGGGCTGTACGGCCGAGTCATGCGATTTTCGCGACAACTACCAGTCGTTATTGGGTGAGGGTTTCGAAGTTATTGGTGTAAGTGTGGATGATGAAAAATCGCACAAAAAATTTGAGACCAAATATCAACTGCCATTTACCCTGATAGCCGATACAGAGCATAGCATTGTTGAAGCTTATGGCGTTTGGGTTGAAAAAAACATGTATGGCAAAAAATACATGGGTACTGCACGCACCACATTTGTGATCAACGGCGACGGACTGATAAAGCATATCATTGAAAAGGTAGATACTAAAGCTTCATCACAGCAGGTATTGGATTTGTTGGGCTAACCAACGATGAAACATATCTCAAACAAAAACGCTTTATATTTATTTAAGAAATAAATTTTAATAGATGGCCATACAGGCAGACGACGAAGAGATACTCAGTAAGTTTAGGGATGAGAAAACCCGTAACGAGGCGTTTAACCTATTACTTAAAAAATATCAGCAAAAAATATACTGGCATGTGCGCCGCATGGTAATTGATCATGACGATGCAGATGATATTACGCAGGATGTGTTTGTAAAAATATGGAAAAACCTGCCTGGCTTTCGTAATGATGCACAGCTTTATACCTGGATGTACCGCATTGCAACCAACGAATGCATCACTTTTCTGAATAAAAAGAAGCAAAAGAACAACGTTTCGCTGGATGATGTGGACTATGAACTGGCTGATACCTTATCAGGATCTGACCAGTTTAGCGGAGACAGGATACAAATGAAATTACAGCAGGCCATACTGACCCTGCCAGATAAACAGCGCCTTGTGTTTAACATGAAGTATTTTGACGACATGAAGTACGAGGATATGAGCGAGGTATTGGGCACCAGCGTAGGTGCTTTAAAAGCATCTTATCATCTTGCTGTGAAAAAGATAGAGAGCTTTATACTATCAAATGATTAATTTTTAAATTAGCATTAAACCTTTTGAAATATTATTCATCTATACGAGTGTATGAAAAGCGATATGGAGAATAAAGAATGGACGGACGATGAAATGTCACTTAAACGGTTTTCAAAAGAAAACCCGTTTACGGTGCCATCCGGCTATTTTGAAGAGGCCGGTCAGCGCATACTGTCCGCAGTAAATATCGAGGGTTTAAAGCAGGATGACACGGGACAAGGTTTTGCCGTGCCTGAAGGCTATTTTGAAAACTTAAGCGCTGATATTCAGAGCAGGATAAACATTGAGGCGATTGCGGCAGCCGATGAACCTGGTTTTACAGTGCCGCCGGGGTATTTTGATCAACTTAGTGAAAATATCCAAAGCCGCATTAACATTGAAGCTGCTATCAATAATGCCGAAACAGGCTTTGCGGTGCCCGAAGCGTATTTTGATAACCTGCAACAGCAGATAAACAGCCGCATTGCCGTAGAAGAGATTTTGCAGAAAAAGCCTGCTTTTGCGGTGCCAGAGAATTACTTTGAACAGTTAAATAAAAACATCCTCAACAAAACCGTTGCCCGCCAGGATGTAATACGTAAAACGATTGTACGTAAACTTTGGGCATCAAATACATTTAAATACGCTACTGCCGCATGTTTGGCTTTAATAATAGGTGCAGGAGCCTTTTTAATGCCGTCACAAAAGCCGGTAACGCATTCGCAAACCTTATTACATACGCAGTTATCACAGATACCAACAGACGAGATAAAAGATTATCTTGACCTGCACTTAGATGCTACTGATAACCGCGAATTAATGGAAAATGGACAGGAGATCAATACAGACGCCCTTACAGAAGATCTGGATGACTATATTGATATAAATTAAAATGAGCAAACTGTTAAAATATATATTTTTATTATTTACTGTGCTGGCTACAACCGGCTATGAAAGCTTTGCGCAGGTAAGTAACTTTCGTAGCACAACCAAAAGCCAGTTAACACCAGAGGCCCGGGCAAGGCGCGTTAAAGTTCAAAAAAAGCTGGTTGCGGCACGTAACCGTTTTATCAGTCAGCAATTATCTTTAACTGATGATGAATCACGTAAATTTTGGCCTGTTTATAACAGGTATCAGGAAGAGCTTACAGCAGTGAAAATACTTAAACGCCTTAATAATTCAAGCGCCTCTACAAATGGTACCGAGCAGATTGATAAAGAAATTGAATACGACAGGCAATTGGTAGAGATCCGGAAAAAGTATCGTGATGAGTTCCTGAAAATACTATCTCCCGAAAAAGTAAGCGAGCTTTATAAAAGCGAAAGTGAGTTTAATCATGAACTCATCAAGCAACTAAGCGAACGCAGCGTAAGGGCGGGGAATTAATTAAGTATTGAAGGATTGAATTAATGAGTTAATTTAATACTGATTCATTAATTGTCGAATTACTGAATTATAGAATTAAATACCATTTTTGCAGTATTCAGTAATTCAATCCTTTACTCATTCAATCCTTCAAAAACCCTCATGCTTACCCTTCGCCAACTTTTTTTAAACAACAACGCACAAACTACTCATTTTCCGCTTTTGCTGGAGTTTGACAGGGCTGAAGGGGCTTATATTTATGAAGAAAGTGGTAAAGCATATATTGATCTGATATCAGGTATTGGGGTAAGCAATTTAGGGCATGGCCACCCAAAGGTTGTGCAGGCTGTTAAAGATCAGGCTGAAAAATATATGCACCTGATGGTGTATGGCGAGTATGTACAAACTCCGCAGGTGCGTTTTGCCGAAAAGCTGACAGGCGTTTTACCCCCCAATTTAAGTTCTGTTTACTTTACTAACTCCGGAGCTGAAGCTGTTGAGGGGGCTATAAAGCTTGCAAAGCGTTATACTGGCAGGGGCAATGTAATCGCCTTTAAAAGCTCTTATCATGGTAGTACCCATGGGGCGCTAAGCGTTATGGGTAACGAGGAGTATAAGCAAGCCTACAGGCCTTTGCTGCCCGGTGTAAATTTTATTGAACTGAATGATGCTGGCGGACTCGAACTGATTACAGAACAAACAGCTTGCGTTATTTTAGAGACTATACAAGGCGAGGCGGGTATACGTGTGCCCGATTATGGGTATATGCAAGCTTTACGCAGCCGTTGCGATGAAACTGGTACCCTGCTTATTTTAGACGAAATACAGGCGGCATTCGGGCGGTCAGGCAAACTGTTTGCCTTTGATCATTACAACATAGTGCCTGATATATTACTGCTTGCCAAGGCGCTTGGCGGTGGTATGCCCATAGGAGCCTTTATTGCATCAGTAAAAATTATGTCGGCTTTAAAAGAAAATCCCATACTTGGGCACATTACTACTTTTGGGGGCCACCCGGTATGCTGTGCAGCCGGCCTTGCAGCATTAGAAGTATTGCTGGAAGATAGATTAATTGACAACGTAGCACAAAAGGAAGCCATCATCAGGGAAAAGCTTATTCATCCATCCATCAAACAAATCAGGGGAAAAGGCCTTATGCTGGCTGTTGAGTTTGAAAGTTTTGAGCTGAACAAAAAAATAATTGATACCTGTATTGAAAATGGTGTAATTACCGACTGGTTTTTACATTGCAGCAATTCGATGCGGTTAGCCCCCCCTTTAATAATTTCTTATAAGCAGCTTAATGATGCGTGCGATGTAATTATGTGTGCGATCTCACAACATGCAGGAATATAAGTGTTTATATTTACATCAGAAACTGCATACATTTAAAAGCATACTTTCTTTGTAAAAACTTGCTTGCAGGGCTATTAAGCGCCATTTATGGTATAGTTTGTGCATATACGTACCTGCCCGGTAAATTTATTGGCTTTATAGAGTTTATAGCTAAGTGGTGTACGCTAAAGTGGATAGTTTTCGGGTCAGGGAGTGTATTCAAAATCGTTCTCCTGTACTTATAAAAGAAACTAACAGGACATTTCACACTATGAAAATTGCATATATATCAACCTATCCTCCGCGCGAGTGCGGTATCGCTACCTTTAACCACAATTTAATGAATGCCATTAATGCTAATTTTCCAGACCGGAAAACCGAGCTTGAAGGTGGATTTGTAGTTGCACTGAATGATTCTGAGAACCTGCAGGAGTATGAATATCCTGCACATGTAAAGTTTGTGGTAAGGCAAAATCATCAGAAGGATTATATACGTGCTGCATCTTTTATTAATACAAGCGATGTTGACGCTTGTATACTTGAGCATGAGTTTGGTATTTATGGGGGCGAAAGCGGCATTTATGTATTGCCGCTAATTAACCGTCTGGAAAAACCGTTGATATCTATATTACACACTGTACTTAAAGACCCAAGCTATGTACAGCGTATAGTGATCAGGGAGATTGCCGAGCAGTCTTCCAAAATTATAGTAATGAGCAAACGGGCTGTTGAATTTTTAACTACTATTTACGATATCCCTGCAGAAAAAATACAGATCATTGAGCATGGTGTGCCAGATCTGGAAGCACCGCAAATTAACCCGGTTAAAAATTTAAGTCAGTTTAAAAACCGCAGGGTTATGCTCACTTTTGGTTTAATAAGCCGTAACAAAGGCTTGGAAACCGTAGTAAAGGCACTGCCTAAAATAGTTGAAAAACATCCGGATGTAATGTACGTGGTGTTAGGCAATACGCACCCGGGTGTGCTTAAAAACTCAGGCGAAGAGTATCGTGATCATTTAAAAAACCTGGCGGCACAATTAAAGGTTTCTGATCATCTTGCATTTATCAATAAGTTTGTTGCCGAGGATGAATTGATCAATTATTTATCAGCATGTGAGGTTTATGTTACACCTTATCTTAACGAAGCGCAAATAACCAGCGGTACCTTATCTTACGCGGTAGGTGCGGGCGCAGCTGTAGTTTCAACACCGTACTGGCATGCTACCGAACTATTGGCTGATGAGCGCGGCAGATTGTTTGATTTTAAAGATGCTGATGAACTGGCCGCTACAGTTAACGAATTGCTGTCTAACAACGCAGCGCTAAAAGAACTTAAACAAAACGCTTACGAATATGGCTTGCATTTGCGCTGGCCGGTAATAGGAGCAGAATATATTAAAGTAGCCCAGGAGTCATCGGCAAGGCACGACTTTAGCGACAAAATATTAAAGAACAGCATTGTTGACCCGGAGATATTACCAAAATTCAGTCTTTCACATGTGCTGCGTTTAACCGATGATACCGGTATTGTGCAGCACGCCAAATACGGCATTCCCAACCTTAAAGAAGGGTACTGCCTTGATGATAACTCCCGTGCGCTGATCATGGCCCTGATGGCCTACCAGCGTAACAAAAGTAATGATGCCTTTAGGTTATTACCTATCTATCTAAGCTATATACATTATATGCAAACCGATGATGGTAACTTCCGTAATTTCCTGAGTTTTGATCGCCGTTACCTGGATGAAGTTGGTTCTGAAGATTCATTTGGGCGTACAATATGGGCTTTAGGGCATCTGATCAGTTGCGCTGCAAGTAACTCATACCGCGAGTTTGCAATGGAGATATTCCATAAATCATATCCGCACTTTCAAAATCTCAGATACCTGAGAGGAATGGCCAATACCATCATTGGTATCTCGCTTTACCTTCAGGTTTACCCAACAGATGAAGGTATGCTTGCCGAATTGGTGCGCCTTACACAGCCACTGATAGACGCTTACGAGAACACCCGCTCTGATGATTGGGAATGGTTTGAAGAGGGCATGACCTATGATAACGCTATACTGCCGCTTGCCTTATTACACTCTTGCGAGATTACAGGCAACCAAAAAGCAAAAAAGGTTGCGCTTAAAACAATGGCTTTCCTGGATAAACTAACCTTGTCTAACGGATACCTGAGCCCTGTAGGTAATGATGGCTGGTATTACCGTGGTGGTACCTTCCCAACGTTTGATCAGCAGGCTATTGAAACAATGGCGATGGTATTGATGCACTTCCAGGCTTACCAGATATTCCGCAAACCAGAGTATATAGAAAAAATGTTCCTGAGCTATAAATGGTTCCTCGGAGAAAATACCTTGCGTGCACCGCTATATGATCATGAAACCAAAGGCTGCTGCGATGGTTTATTGCCCACAGGCATTAACCGTAACCAGGGCGCAGAAAGTACATTAGCTTACTTAATATCTCACTTAACTGTGCTTAAAGCCTTCGAACTTGAATACGAGTATAATAAAATAAACCAGAAGGTAAAGATCTGCTAACCATGAAGGCTGCTATATTAGCCCCCGTTGCCTGGCGCACACCGCCCAGGCACTACGGGCCGTGGGAACAGGTAGCCTCTAACATTGCCGAAGGTTTGATTAAACTGGGGGTAGATGTTACTTTGTTTGCCACCGGAGATTCTATAACCGCCGGTAAGCTTGATGCTATTTGTGAGCAGGGATATGAAGAAGACCGCACACAGGATGCAAAAGTTTTGGAGTGCCTGCACATCAGTAACCTGATGGAGAAAGCGCATGAGTTTGATATTATTCATAATAATTTCGATTTTTTGCCGCTCACTTACTCCGGGCTGATCAATACGCCGGTAATTACTACTATACATGGCTTCTCATCTCCTAAAATTATACCTGTTTACAAAAAGTATAACACGCGCGGCCATTACGTATCGATAAGTAATGCCGACCGAAGTGCCGAACTTGAATACTTGGCCACTGTTTATAACGGGCTGGATACTGCCGATTTCAAATTCAACGCTCATCCGCAGGACTACCTGCTTTACTTCGGCCGGATACATCATGATAAGGGAGCGGCAGAAGCTATTGAGATTGCCAAAAAAGCGAATAAAAAACTGCTTATTGCAGGTATTATACAAGATCAGAATTACTGGAAAGAAAAGGTTGAGCCGCACCTTAACGAGCAGATAATTTATGTAGGTGCTGCCGGGCCTGACAAGCGCAACGAGCTTTTGGGCAATGCAGCCGCTTTGCTGCATCCCATCAATTTTGCCGAACCATTTGGCATGAGTGTAGCCGAATCTATGTTATGCGGTACACCGGTTATTGCTTTTAACAAAGGATCTATGCCGGAGTTGATACAGCATGAAAAGACGGGTTTTCTGGTGAATGATGTTGAAGAGGCCGTTGAAACCATAGGTCAACTGAGCAGCATCGACAGGCAGTACTGTACCAATTGGGCATCTTCCAGGTTTTCTAAAGAAAAAATGGTGGCGGATTATTTTGAACTGTACAGGCGAATATTAAATGTATAGCGTGTTATATCACTAATAATTATTGCCCAGGTAAATTATTCTTGGTTAAACTAAACCATCAATCTGATCTTTTATCAAACCTAAGCAATAAGTAAAAAGTTATAAGATATATATTCGGCATATTGTACTATTATGCTTAGTTTTGCACCGTTTACAACATTGGTATTCTCATGGATCGCCTCAATTATATAAATAGCGGAAACGCTGCCTACATAAACTCATTATACGAAGCTTATCAACAAGACCCGGAATCGGTAGATTACGGCTGGCAAAAGTTTTTTGAAGGTTTTCAGTTTGGGCAGGATAATGCAGCTCCTGATGCCGGTACCGCTACCGCCACTCCCGAGCACTTTTTAAAAGAAATTAACGTAATGAATATGATAAATGGCTACCGCACACGTGGCCATTTGTTTACTAAAACCAACCCCGTTCGCGAGCGCCGCAAATATTATCCGGGTAAAGAGCTTGAAACTTTTGGTTTAAGCAATGCTGACTTGGATACCGTTTTTAACGCAGGTGTTGAAGTTGGCCTTGGCCCTGCAAAGCTTAAGGATATCCGGCAGTTATTAGAAGATACTTATTGCCAGGCAATAGGTGCCGAGTATCGTTATATCCGCAATCCCATAAAAATAAAATGGTTTGAGGACCGGATGGAGAAAAATAGGAATACCCCTCAATTCAACGCCAACGAGAAAAAACTTATGCTGGCAAAACTGAATGAGGCTGTTGCTTTTGAAAACTTTTTAGGTACCAAATTTTTAGGCCAGAAACGGTTTTCGCTCGAGGGTGCGGAAGCGCTTATACCAGCCCTTGATTCGGTTATAAAAAAAGGATCTGAACTGGGTATAGAAGAGTTTACTATTGGTATGGCCCATCGCGGCCGTTTAAATGTACTTACCAATATCATGGAGAAAACCTATAAAGAGGTGTTCTCTGAATTTGAAGGTAAAACTTATGATTCATCATCACCGTTTGGCGGCGACGTAAAATATCACCTGGGTTACTCTACAGATATTGAAACCAAACAAGGCAAAAAGGTTCACCTTAGCCTTTGCCCTAACCCTTCGCACCTCGAGGCGGTAGACCCCGTAGTTGAAGGTATAACCCGCTCGAAAATTGATTTTAAATACAAGGGCGATCACTCTAAGATAGCACCTATACTGATACATGGCGATGCTTCGATTGCAGGCCAGGGCATAGTGTACGAGGTATTACAAATGGAAAAGCTGGACGGTTACAGTACCGGCGGTACCATACACCTGGTAATTAACAACCAGATAGGTTTTACCACAAATTATAAAGACGCACGTTCAAGCACTTACTGTACAGATGTGGCTAAAACCGTTCTATCTCCCGTTTTTCATGTTAACGGTGATGATGTTGAGGCCCTGGTATACGTAATTAACTTTGCAATGGAATATCGCCAGGTGTTTAACGAGGATGTATTTATAGATATACTTTGCTATCGCCGTTATGGCCATAATGAAGCTGATGAACCTAAGTTTACTCAGCCTTTACTATATAAAGCAATTGAGGGCCATCCTAACCCGCTGCAGATATACAGTAAGAAGCTTATAGCGGAGGGTACTGTTGACGAGCAATATGTTAAAGCATTGGAAAAAGATTTCCGTGCCGAACTGCAGAAAATGCTGGATGAAGCTAAAGCTTCTGACAGGTTTACCGATACCATCCCGATGTTTGAAGGCGCCTGGAAGGGTTTACACCTGGCAAATCACAGCGAATTCATCAGCACGCCAGATACATCAGTAAGCGAAGAAGTTATCAATGAGATAGGTAACGCAATTACTACCCTGCCTAAGGAAAAGGCTTTCTTTAAAAAGATTGAAAAACTTTTTGAGGACCGTAAAGCTATGGTTAACAATACCAAGGTTTTTGACTGGGCAATGGGCGAACAATTAGCTTACGGCACTTTGCTTAAAGATGGTTTCCCGGTAAGGCTGAGCGGTGAGGACGTAAAACGCGGTACATTCTCGCATCGCCATGCGGTACTAACCCTGGTTGATTCTGAGGAGGAATATACCCCTCTTGAAACTATTGACACTAAGGCAAAATTAAGTATATACAACTCTTTACTTTCCGAGTATGGCGTTTTAGGCTTTGAATATGGTTACGCTTTGGCTAACCCCAATGCCTTAACCATTTGGGAAGCGCAGTTTGGTGACTTTTTTAATGGCGCGCAAATTATAGTTGATCAATATATTGCCAGTGCCGAAACCAAATGGCAGCGTGGCAATGGTTTGGTAATGCTGCTGCCGCACGGCTACGAGGGGCAGGGGCCTGAGCACTCATCGGCACGTGTTGAAAGGTTTTTAGAGCTTTGCGCCGACGATAACATACAGATTGCTAACTGTACAACTCCTGCAAACTTCTTCCATATTTTAAGAAGGCAGATGCACCGCAGTTTCCGTAAACCTCTGATTATTTTTACGCCAAAGAGTTTATTGCGTAGCCCTAACTGCATGTCGCCGCTTGAAGAATTTACAAATGGTAAGTTCCACGAGTTGATTGATGATAACTATGCTGATCCGAAAAAAGTAAAACGTGTTTTACTTTGCACCGGAAAAATATATTACGATCTGCTGGAAAAACAACAGGCAGATAAACGTAAAGATGTTGCTATAGTGCGTATAGAACAGCTTTACCCAACCCCGGTACAGCAGATACTAAAAGTTAAACTCAGATACGAGAAAGCGACAGAGTTTTACTGGGTACAGGAAGAACCCGAAAATATGGGTGCGTGGCCGTACATTTGCCGCAAATTCCATGATGAGAAATACCTGAGTATCAAAGTAATTTCCCGTTTAGAAGGTAGCAGTACCGCAACAGGTTATGCCAAGCAGCATGCTGCACAACAACTGCATATTATATCAAAAGCTTTTGAAGCACCTGCAGGTAAAAAGGTTAAAGAAACGGTAAAAAAAACCACTGCTAAAATGGCTGATGCCGGTGCGGATTAACGCTGGAGATTAGGGATTGGTGAATAGGGGGGTATACTGACTATTTACCACTAACAACTCACTATAAAAACTTACAACTTACTTAAAATATGAGTTTAGAAATAAAAGTTCCGCCGGTAGGCGAATCAATTACAGAAGTAACTCTGGCATCCTGGAAAAAAAAGGATGGCGACCATGTAGAAATGGACGAAGTGATTGCCGAGTTGGAATCTGATAAGGCAACATTTGAGCTTACTGCCGAAAAAGCAGGAACTTTAAAAACCGCCGCTGCAGAAGGCGATACTTTAGCCATTGGCGCTGTAGTAGCAACTATCGAAGAAGGAGGGGCATCATCAGAAGAGAAAGCGCCTGCCGCGTCTGCATCTGCTTCGGCAGGTAACGAGCCGGCCAAAGCCGAAAGCCCTGAAGTACCCGCTAACGGCTACGCGCCTGCACCTGCGCAAGGTGGCGGCGATGCTATTGAAATAAAAGTGCCACCTGTAGGCGAATCTATTACGGAGGTAACCCTTTCCCGCTGGATCAAAAAAGATGGCGAAGCGGTAGAAATGGACGAGGCTATTGCCGAACTGGAATCTGATAAAGCAACTTTTGAATTAACTGCCGAGAAAGCCGGAACATTAAAAACACTGGCAAACGAAGGTGATACCTTGCCTATTGGCGCTGTGGTTTGTAAAATTGAAGGCGGCGCATCAGCAGCTTCATCTGCAACTCCTACCCAGGTTACGCCAAGCATGGCCGACCAGGTTAATGAGTCGCCGCAGACTTCACCATCTAAAGGAACTACTTATGCATCGGGCACACCATCTCCTGCTGCCGCGAAAATATTAGCCGAAAAAGGCGTTGATCCTAATGCAGTAAATGGAACAGGTGTTGACGGCCGCATTACCAAAGGTGATGCGCTTAACGCACAGGCCGCTGCTCAAAAGCCAAAAGCAGAAGGACAAAAACCGGCTGCTCCTGCTCCTGCTACTCCTACGCCGCAAGGCCCGCGAAGTGACCGCCGCGAGAAGATGTCGTCATTGCGCAAAACAGTTGCTAAACGCTTAGTGGCCGTTAAAAATGAAACAGCGATGCTGACCACCTTTAACGAAGTGGATATGTCGCCGATAATGGAACTGCGCGGCAAATACAAAGATAAATTTAAAGAGAAACACGGCGTTGGACTTGGCTTTATGTCGTTCTTTACCAAAGCGGTTACCGAAGCCCTTAAAGAGTGGCCTGCGGTAGGTGCGCGTATAGAAGGTGAAGAAGTGGTGTACAGCAACTTTGCTGATATATCAATCGCGGTATCGGCCCCTAAAGGTCTGGTGGTTCCTGTTATCCGCAATGCCGAAAGCATGAGCCTTGCCGAAATTGAAAAGGCTATCGTGGTGCTGGCCGGCAAAGCCCGCGAAAACAAACTGACCATCGATGAAATGACCGGCGGTACATTTACCATCACTAATGGGGGCGTGTTCGGCTCAATGATGTCTACGCCGATCATCAACGCGCCGCAATCAGCTATTTTGGGTATGCACAACATTGTTGAGCGCCCGGTAGCGGTAAACGGCCAGGTGGTAATCCGTCCGATGATGTACCTGGCATTATCTTACGATCACCGTATCATTGACGGCCGCGAATCAGTAAGCTTCCTGGTACGTGTTAAACAACTGCTGGAAGACCCTGCAAGGTTACTTTTAGGAGTTTAAGATTTTATACATATTAAACAGTAAAGCCCCGACTTGTCGGGGCTTTACTGTTTATAGATTTTTTCACTGGGAACGGTAGAGAAATGATCTTAGTGAGGTCGCTTTCCCAGTGAGATTGCTTCGTTCCTCGCAATGACGGACAGGTTAAAGAATCTGACAAACCCAACGCCACCTTCTTAGCATGCGGCATTGTCAGATTGCGGGTAGCAAAGGCGTTGCAATACCATTGACTTTCATAGCAAGCTGGCGTAGCCGCGAGTTTTATTAACATGTAGTTGTTTCCTAATGGTATTAATGAGCTCGCTAACGCTCGGTTCTTTGGTTACTTTTTTTTGCGGAAAAAGAAAGTGACATCCACTGACAATCAACAAAGCAAACCCATTCCTAACAAAGAATGAACAAGCATGTCATTGCAAACAATAGTGAAGCAATTTCAGAGGACAAGCCGAAGTGCTGAGATCGCCTCTTCGTAATAGTTACACCAACTTCCTCATCGCCATTATATACCCTATATGCAAACCCTCATGAAAAGGCAAGAAAGCTATGGCTTCATCAATATTACTGATTGATACGCCATAGCGGGTGGTCCAGGTGGGGTAGTTGGTAAAAATGCCTGCTTTGTAATCTTGCTCTAATTGGTTTATACTGGTCACCATCAAGGTCTTGATCTGTTCAAATTTCTGTTCGGTTACAGGACCTTCAGGCTTGCTATCCGGTTTGTATCGCTGGAAAAAGGCATCATCTACCCAAGTGTCCAGTCCGGCGCGTTTATAGCAAACGCCTTGCTGTGCAGCTATCATGTGGCCAAGGTTCCAGATGATGTTGTTGTTATAACCAGCCGGTATTTGATTAAGCTGATCAAGTGTAAACGCGTTTAAGGTTTCAATAATTGTTTTACGAGGGTGCCTGATGATATCCAGTTGTTTTTCGAGCATAATCTATTTGTCTTAGCGGCAAAAGTATAATAATCTGCATAATTAACGTTATTGCGCTTAGTGCATTTGTTTTACCTTTGCTGCACTTATTTGAGTAGATGACAGGCGTTAAAAATCAACCGGCATATAATAATAAACCCATTTGGTATTTCATCGCCTGCTGGACATTATTAAACATTTTGCAGGCATGCACGCTTGAAATACATGCCGACGAGGCATACTACTGGCTATACTCGCGCTTTTTAGATTGGGGTTACTTTGATCACCCGCCTATGGCCGCGCTTTTTATAAAAGCCGGTTATGCACTTTTCCAAAATGAGTTTGGCGCCCGGCTGCTAACTATCATTTGCAGCAGCGCAGGGCTTTATATTTTGTGGCTGATAGCACGGCAGTACGCAATAAAGCCAATATGGTTTATACTGATAACCTCCTGTTTATTTATCTTACATATTTACGGGTTTACCTCGACGCCTGATGTACCGCTGCTGTTTTTTACTATACTGTTTTATTACATAGTTAAGCAGTATCTTGAAGCCGATGGCATTAAGCTGGCTTTTTTGCTGGCTATCATCATCGCTTGTTTATTGTACAGCAAATATCATGGGCTTTTACTGGTGATCTTTACCGTACTGGCAAACCCAGCTTTGTTTAAGCGTAAAAGCTTCTGGTTGATTGCTATACTTTCGCTGATATTGTTTATACCACATATATGGTGGCAAGTCAGTAATGGTTATCCATCGTTAAATTTCCATCTTTTCGACCGGTCTGCCGCAAGATATAAGCTGCATTATACAACAGATTATCCGCTGCTGCAGTTAGCCATGAGTGGCCCTTTCATGGGGTGGTTTATTTTTTATTCCGCCTTTAAAAACCGCATAACCGATAGCTTTAAACGTACACTGGTAGTAAACGCTGCCGGGATATTTCTTTTCTTCTTATTAAATACACTAAAGGGAAAGGTAGAGGCACACTGGCCGCTTATAGGATATGTTCCGCTGCTGTTACTATCGCTCATTTATATCAATACATCTCACAAAAACTTTAAGTGGCTGAAGGTATTAGCCATCGTTAACGTAGGTTTTATTCTGCTGGTACGTTTTGCGGTGATGATAGGTTTTGAGCCGATAAAAAAGTTTGAACAGATAAAAAGCTACTTTGGGTTTAAGGAATGGGCGCACCTGGTCAAACAAAAAGCAGGCAATAGCTATGTGGTAATGAGCGAAGGTTTTCAGAACCCGAGTAAATACGATTTTTATAATAACACTACCAAGGGCTTCAGCTACGATGCGCGTGATTATCGCCTTACGCAATTTGATCTGTTGCCCTTAGAAGAACGGATGCAGCATAAACGCGTATATCTGTTATCGGGTGTGTGGAACACCAATTTCACCACGGATACCATTACCTGCACCGCAGGTACCTGGTATGGTGGCTGGATCGAGGATTTCCGTACTTATCAAAAAATAAAGATAGATGCGGGGATAAAGCAGGTCACAGCTAAACCCGAGCAAACTTTGCAATTTGACTTGCTGATAACTAATCCTTACCCTTATACCGTTAATTTTACCAACCAGAATGTAAAGCATGCGGTTGTGCTTGAGACCTGTTTTTTTGAGCGCAGGGATGCTGTTGATATACAAGCCACAGATAACTCATTTAATAATATTGTGCTGAAAAGCGGCGGTAGTACTCATTTTAAAGTTACGGCTAAGGCGCCTTTTAAAAAGGGGACGTATGACTTGTTTTTCTCTATCCGTACGCATCCTTTCAACGGCAGCCGTAACAGCCACTTTATAAAATTGATAGTTGAATAATAAATTACATGATCAAAAAATTATACTTAAGTATATTAGTTTTATCGCTTAGCGTGGTTATGGTAAAAGCTCAGAATGTTGATCTGCACGTCAACGGTATGGGTTTTTTTGATAACCGCGAGTACAAAGAATTTACAGCCCGTTCGCGTACCTACTCGGGTATCCGTACAACAGTGGATGTAGGTTTTAACATCGATAGCAATAACCATTTTGTGGCAGGGGCTAATATGCTGCATGAGTTTGGGGGAAAGCCTTTCTTTGTTAAGGTTGATCCGGTAATTTATTACAGCTTTACCGGCAAGCAATGGCTGTTCAACGCGGGCGCTTTTTCGCGGGAAGGGCTATTAACCGATTATCCGCGAGCTATGCTCAACGATACTCTAAGGTATTACCGCCCCAACGTAGAGGGTTTACTGACACGATTTAAAAGCAGTAAGGTAACCGAAACGGTTTGGATAGACTGGCTAAGCCGCCAAACGGCTACCGACAGGGAGCAATTCCTGTTTGGCTTTTCCGGTAAATATCAACCTTGGTCAAACGGGCCATTATATTTGGCACATTATGCCTTCATGCTTCATGATGCAGGGGCGGCTGTACTGGTCCCGGACGATCATATAACTGACAATGGGGCTGCTCAGATTAAACTTGGCGCGAATTTTAGCCATAAAACCGTTTTCGATTCGCTGAATGTTGAAGCAGGCGGCATGATGTCATTTGAGCGTGTGAGGGGAGTGGATGGCTTTAAAAAGCCGGCTGGTTTTGTAGCAAACGCTTACTTAAGCTATAAACGATTTGCCTTGTTTGATGAATTTTACAAAGGCGATGGCCACCACATTATTTATGGAGATGCTTATTACCAGTATAAAACCTACAACCGCCTTGATATTATTTACACGCCTTTTATTGCAAAAGGCCTGCGCGGTCAGTTCGTACTAAGCTTCCATCAAACACCGGGTAAAAGCAGTAACCAGGAAGCCTTCAGGCTGGTGTATGATATTGGCAGAAAGAACCTTGTCCGGTTTAAGGATTAAAACAATTTATTATAAAGAGAGGCCGTCTCATAAGTCATTATGAGGTGGCCTCTTTTTGTTTGGATTGGGTTAGTTAACAGTAAGGCTGGACCGTGTCAGCTTGCTTTATTCTTTTCGGGATG
>NZ_JBHTHZ010000004.1:0-61972 GCF_042676805.1 Mucilaginibacter litoreus
ATCCCGAAAAGAATAAAGCAAGCTGACACGGTCCAGCCTTACTGTTAACTAACCCAATCCAAACAAAAAGAGGCCGCCTCATAATGACTTATGAGACGGCCTCTTGATTTTGTAATAATGCCCTTAACTATTTGGTTTTAGAGGCTCCATCCGGCTGATTTTTTCATCGGTTCTTTTTATAATGTTATCAAGCTCCTGCCCGGTTTTAAGGATCAAATTAATACAATGCTGCCTTTCGTCCTCGGTTTCCGCATCTTTCAGAACTTCCGTCAACCCGATGATAGAACAAACGGGTGGCCTGAGTTCGTGTGAGTTTGACCAGGCAATCTCATGAAAGATCTTGTGCTGTACCAACAGTAAGTCATACTGGCCGCTTAGCTGTTCTTTAAGTTCTTTTTCATGCTGATAAGCTTCCTGTAGCTTTATTTCTTTTTGAATGATATCAGTAATGTTTGTCGCCTGCACGAGTTTGCCGGGCAAACCGTTAAAATTTACACCGTGCGAAACAATGGATACCGGAAATATTTCACCGTTTTTGCGCATGTGGTGCCAAACGCCTAAATTCCTTAAACCCATTTGGTTTACTTTTACAATTTCTTCCAGCAGTTTCACTTCATTAGCCGGCCTGATCTGTTTGATTGACATGCTATAAAACTCTTTTGCCGAATAGCCGTACTGGGCAATTGCAGCATCATTTACAGCCAGGAAATTCAGGTTTTCTGTATGATATACCCACATAGGAGTTGGGTGAGCTGCAAACAATTTACGGTATTGTTCTTCAGACCGGTTTAGTGCCTGTTGCTGCTTACGCATCTGACGGTATAATATATAAATTGTAAGGGAAAGCCAGGTTGCATCATTGCCTATGCGCAAAACTTTTAAAGATGCTGGCTGTAATTTATTGCTTACCTCAATTATTAAAACATCACTTACTGCTAACCAGGTCAGCCCGATAACGAAAATAAACAGCAATATAAAATGATATTTTTTGAACATACTTGCTTTTTAGGGGGTTAGCGCTTCATATGATATTTGCGCTTTTATATTTTAATAACTAACTAAAATGCTGTTTACGGTTAAAAGATTTATTGCTACAAAATATCAATTAAATCATGATTTTTTACTTTACAGTAAATTAATTATAGTAAGATACGGTTTAGCCACTATATAATGTGATATTAACTGTTGTTTCTTATTATACCAGGCTTCAAATTATTGGGACGGATTTGGAAACCAACGCGCAAACTGCATTTGATATGCATACTTACTACTGCCGGCTACTGGTTTATTATAGGCGTATGGTAGGGCTGGGGTTAATGTACCATATCAGATTGGAAGAACGCAAATGAGAAGCTTGGCGACCGCAACTTTACGGCATCATTGTATTAAGTACTGCGCCAATAAATTGAGCTGCAGGCCGGTTTGCCGGGTTTATAGACGAAGTGATAGTTTACGGCTTTGAGGTTGCTGCAATACTATCTGTTTAAGTAATTTGTCTACTACAAATGCAATGAAATAACAACCACTAACAGAAATAAGATACTGAAATAAAAAAGCCGCTCCCATACAGGAGCGGCTCAACTAATCTCAAATCAAAAAAATATTAGTGTTTAGCCCACCAAAGCGGTGTCAATACGGCATCAGCACCGCCAAGCGCAGATACTGCTGCGTTATAGCCAGTCGCGTTGCTGTTCTTTAAATCCGATGGATATCTAACACGCTGTGGTAAAAACTGTATGCTGCTGGTATTAACATTACCGGCATTTAAAGCCGGTAGGTTTGACATTGCCTGTTCAACAACAGGATTTTCAAAGAAAGGTAAACCTAACCTCCTATGATCGCTCCAGGTTTCCAGTGGTAACCATGGCAACTGCGCCAGGTATTTCTGAGTAATGATCTTGGTCATATGGTCATTACGTACAGTACCTGATTTGTACAAATCATTTTTAGGATAAGCAACATCAACTGTACCGGCCTTGCCTGTAATGCCATCTTCGTAATTCATTTTGTGTGATGCACCAGGCTCAGTAACGTCATCCCAGTTAACAGATGTACCTGCACGGTTGTAATCTGTAGATGCAAGGTAAGTAGTTAAATTATTGGTTACATCGAAATACTCAAAGCTTTTCTCAATACCTGTTTCATAGGCAGTTTTGGCTGAAACTGGAGATGACCAGCCTCGCTCAGCAGCTTCGGCTAATAAAAAGTACGTTTCCCACGGCGCAAAAAATATTCTGCGCTTATTACCAGTACGGTAAACCAAGTTTAACAGCGGTTTGCAACCATTAGTTACAATAGGTTGGTTTCGTGTAACTATTCCAGCCCATTCTCCATCAGCCTTTGCATTCCAGGTGTATTTGGCATTAAGCGTTTTTACTTTCTTTTTATCAGCATCCTGAAGCGGCCCATCAAATTTCACAAATGAGTCGCCAAGAGCCGGGTAATTAGGATCAGTTAAATTGCCTGGTATACTAAAAATTTTGTAGGCACGAGGATCAATACTGTAAGGCAAACCGTTTAACCAAAAGCCTTTCATAGGGTCGTTGGTTTTAGTAGGAAAATACTCGGTATATTGTTGCCCCATCCAGTCTTTAGGAACAACTGCTGCTTTTAAATCGGCAGAACTTAACTGATCGGCAGACTTTATACTCCCTAAATTTACGACCAGGTTATTATAAGTTGCAGAGATAGGTAAACCCATCCATGACGATTCCTTGCGGAATACGCTGGCTAAAGGATTGTACTCGTTAGGTCTTTCAGCCACGCTAAACATTTCTGAAGCATCCTTAATAAAGTCGCTGCCTTTCGCAGCATCTTCAAACTCCGACTGTGCTTTCTGAGCGTCAACTTCAGATAACCTCATAGCTAAACGCATGCGCAGCGAGTTGGCATATTTGCGCCACTTGGCATAATCATAACTATAAGCCGGATCCTCTTTCTTAACTGCGTCAGTGTTCGTAACAGTAAGGTCAAGTTTTGAAGACGCATCTTTTAACTCGTCAAATATGTAGTAATATACCGATTTTACGTCCTTAAACTCCGGGTTAGTGCCCTGAAAAGCGTTGATTGGCATTGGGCCAAATGTATCGGCAAATTCGCTCATTAAATAAGCTCTCCAGATACGGGCGACCTGTATCAGGTTCTGAGTATATGGTTTTGATGTGCCGTTTGCAATCTGGTCATTAGCGATCTGTATAGCAGTGTTAGCATTATTCTGCCACTGAGATGATTGACGATAGTATTCACCTGCCCAATCATCAACAAAATCGCCCTGTGAAAAAGTTTCACCGTCCTCGTCCTGAAAGGCACGACCGCCAACCACCCAGTATAAAATGAACATACGCTCGGAAAGACCGGGGTCTTGCTGGGCACCAATAATTGAATTATTTAAGAAATATTCTGTTTCCACCTGGCTTGGGCTGGCGGCAAAAGGATTTTGATTTATTTCATCAAATTTTTTGCACGATGCCAGCATCATTGTAGCTGTAAGCACAAGGCATGATTTTTTTAATATTGATTTCATATCTAATGAATTGTCTTTTTTAGTTATTAGAACCCGATGGTCAGGTTAAGTAAAATAGTGCGTGTAGTTGGCGCACTTCCGCTCTCGTAACCGGTTGCATTGCTGCCTGCTGCAAAAACAGATTCAGGGTCTATACCCATCATGTGGCTTTTTATCAACCATACATTGTTTGCAGATATACCTACACGAGCCCTTTGAATGCCTGTACCTGACAGCAAATTTTTGGAAAGATTGTAGCTTAATTGTACGTTTCTTAAACGGATATTTGAAGCATCATAAAGATTTGCTTCGGTTACACCCTGATTACCGGTTGTAACTGCTGACCAGTACTGCTGCGGAGTAACAGCAACGGTATTTTTTTCATATTGATTGGTGGTTGCATTAAGCACTACACCATCAACTGTCATGTTATCGCGATTACCATTAACAACTGTGTTTGCAGAAGTACCAGCTGCTTCCATGTGGGCTAATGTACTTGAGAAGATTTTACCGCCAAAGCGTGCATCAACCAGGAATGAAAAGTTAAAGTCTTTATATGAGAAAGAGTTAGTTACACCAAGAAGGCTTGTTGCTTGCTGATTGCCTAATAACTTTTTGTTATTATCAATTAATGGTAAACCAGCATCTGAAACAATTATTTGGCCATTATAAGGACTGCTTGCATCATTTACTCTTTGGAATGATGTACCATAAATAGCACCATAAAGCTGACCAGTTTGCCCTACGATAGCCACGTTATCGTAACCACCTAAAGTATAGATGTTGACATCTGGTGTAAGTTCTTTAACTAAGTTTCGGTTCAATGAAAAATTCACCATCGCGTTCCAGTTAAAGCCTTCATTGCTTCTTAATATTTTTCCATCAACCATTAATTCCAAACCTTTGTTCTGAATGTTACCTGCATTGATTTTTCTGAAGCTGTAACCGCTCAAGGGATCCATAGGTAAATCAAGCAACTGGCGTGTAGCGTTTGTCTTGTAAACTGCAAAGTCTAAACCTAATCTGCTGTCAAAGAAACGCATCTCCAATCCTGCTTCGTATGATTTGATTAACTCGCTTTGCACATTTGGATCATATAGTGTATTGCCACGGCCAGCATTGATGTTTGAGTTAGGATCTTTACCAACGGTATAAACATTATATAACTGGTAAGGGTCCATATCGTTACCTACTGAAGCAAATGAACCTCTGATTTTACCATAGGTGATCCAAGACGGAAGACTTCCATTTTTGTTAAGCGCTTCGGAAAAAACGAATGACGTGCTTATAGACGGATAAAAATATGACCGGTTATCTTTGCTCAAGGCAGAACTCCAGTCATTCCTGAATGTTCCGTCAACAAAGAAAACCTGATCGTAGTTGATACCTAACGATCCATAAACCGAATAAATATTATGCAAAAATAGCCCCTGTTCAAAAGACGGATTACCAGAAGCATTTGCAATAGCAAAGAAATTAGGTACTGTTAAGGAGCCGGCACTTGCACTTAAAAAAGAGCGTCGCTGGTTCATTAAGTTACCACCAAATGTTGCTGTACCACCCCATTTGCCAAACAAGTTATCTTTTTTAGCGGTAAGTAAACCACTGTAATTGGTTTCGGTAAAATCACCTCTTCTTTCGCCATACGAGCCAGAAGGGTTTGATGAACCGCCAGCATAAGTCTTACTTACAGTAGTTGTATTGTAGATATCCGCACCGCCACGGCCTTCAAAATTTAACCAGCTATTAAACTGGTATTTGATAGATGCATTTAACAGAAACCTGTCACGTACATCTTCGTTTAGGTTATATTTTGCTGCCCAGTATGGGTTTAGCTCTTGGCCGGTACGCCACCAGTTCATGGTACCATCTGGCCTGAGCGGATTGCTGTAATCAGTCAGGTTGATTGATGTAGGCAGCGTTTGCAAGAAATAAAAATAGTTATTTGGATTATAACCATTTTGGGGACGATTTTGAGCTGTAGAGTTGATGTATTGTACTTTGGTATCTACCGTCCATTTATCATCTTTGCCAAATTTACTTACAGTACGGGCCAACAGGTTGTTACGTATTAATTTAGCGCCCGGGATATAGCTCTTGTCATCTAAGCGATTGTAAGATGTATATACCGATGTAGATTTATACTGCTGCTGAAATGATATACCTTGCAGTGATTGCAAACCTGTTTTAAAATAATTATCTACGTTATTGTGATAATTTTGCTGAAATGTAGTTTCATCCAAACGGGTTTGTGTCTGCCCACTGTTTCTTTCACCCCAGCTAAGTGCAGAGTTTGCACTAAAACCGCCATTAGTACCCTGGCCAAATTCGGTTTGCATATCAGGTTTAGCAAAAATACTTTCAAAACCAAATGATGATGTAAGCGTAATACCTAAGCCGTTTTGTAATTTACCTGTCTTGGTAGTTATCAAGATTGCGCCATTACCTGCTCTTGAACCATACAATGCTGCTGCAGAAGGGCCTTTCAAAACGCTGATACTTTCGATATCTTCAGGGTTGATATCTGACAAACCGTTACCCATATCGCGACTTGGGTTGTAATAGTCGTTATTACGCTTGCCATCGCTACCTATGTCGCCGCCAATAAAGTTATCGATAGGTACACCATCAACAACAATCAGTGGCTGGTTATCACCTGTTAACGAGTTATTACCACGCAATGTAATCCTTGAAGAACCACCCGGGCCGTTACCAGAACGCGTAATTTGCAAACCTGCAACCTGGCCAGATAGAGCATTAACAACGTTAGGCTCTTTACGGTCGGTTAGGGTTTGGCCCTTTACTTCCTGCACGGCGTAACCTAATGATTTCTTTTCGCGCTTAATGCCCAAAGCCGTTACCACAACCTCGTTAAGTGCATTGTCGCCGCTTTCCATTGTAATATTAATGGTAGCATTTTGGCCCACGGTAACTTCCTGTGTTTTGTAGCCGATAAAAGAAAACGTTAATACCGCGCCTGGCTTAACAGTAAGCGTAAACTTACCATTTGCATCAGTAGCGGTACCATTGGTTGTACCTTTCTCGGTAACATTAACACCGGGAGCAACCTGCCCGGATTTTTCAGTTACCGTACCGGTAACTACTTTTTGTGCATACGCAGCTATTGTCATCAAACTGAATAACAAAACGGCTGCACACCTCAAGTACATTTGTTTCATGTTGTTGGATTTAGTTGTTTATTGATTAATGGGTGGTTTTTAGTTTATATATGTTTAATTAAAGCTGCAATTTTCAATCACCAGGGTCGCGGCACCTAAAAGTTTAGCATCCGAGGCCAGCCGCGAAACCTCAATCTCTGTTTGCTCGGCCAGCCAGGGTATGCAAAATTCATTGATGGCCTGCTGTATAGGGGCCATTAACACCTTACCGGCAATTGCCCCGCTTCCGCTTAATACAATCAGCCCGGGGTTCATGATATGTATAAGGGTTGATATCCCCTTTCCTATTAAAAATGCAGCATCGGATATAATGGAAACCGCCAGCGGATCGCCAGACCTTGCCGCATGTAAAAAATGATCTGCAGGCAGATCACCAGTCTCTTTAAACACTTTTTCCATGCTGGAGCTTGCACCCGCAGCCATTTCGGTTTTAGCGCGCTCTATCATTACCATCAAAGAGGTATCTACCTCCAGGCATCCCCTTTTCCCGCACGAACACATTTTGTTGGTTTGCGACAAGGGGATATGGCTAAACTCACCGGCATAACCCGTGTGCCCCCTAAAAAGGCTGCCATTTACTACCATGCCCAAACCTATACCCCAGCTAATATTAACTACCAGTACATCTTTCAAATTTTTACCCGCGCCAAATTTTAACTCGGCAAGGGCAATCAAACTCGAGTCGTTATCTATAAAAACCGGCAGGCCAAACTCATTACTTAAATATCTGCGTAAACTGATATTGCTCTGGGGTTTAAAAAAAGTATAATTTATGCCTTCAATGGCATTAACAAACCCGGGCATGCCTATACCTACCCCTAATATCTGCCCGATGGGTATCCCCGAACGCTGAATATATCCCTTTAAAAAATCAGCAAACTTATCTACTAATGTTGCATCCTCTTTATCCAGAATTATCTCTTTAGTTTCAGGGGCTACCCTTATGTTATTCATTAAATCATAAATAACAACCTGGGTAAGCATCTGGTCTACTGCTACTGCAATAACATAACGCTGCTTTTGATGATTTAAAAGGAATGATAACGCCCTCCTGCCCCCGGTAGACGGGGCAAGGCCATGCTCTTGTATATAACCATCATCAATTAAATTATTAACTGCATTGGTTACCAAAGGCAGGCTTTTATGTGTAAGCTTACTTAACTCGGTAAGGGTTAGCCTTTTATTATAGTAAAAATGCTTGATCAGCTCTTTTCGTAAAAGATCGTGCTTTTTAACAATAGTCATTAATTAGGATCAATTGGGCAACTCAAACTTAGAATTAATTTTTATAATAATCCAATACTTTTTATTTTTTTTAATAACTTTTTTATAATTATATAAAATGTTAATAACACGGTTTTAACGTTTTATAGTTGCTAAGTAAACAATATCCATTACGGGCTGGGATTACTGACATCAACGCACTCACTAAAAATTAATATGATTGCTTTGCAAATCAATACTGTACCAGAATTATAAGTTGGATGACCTGAGGAAGGAGTATAAATATAATTGGAACCAGCTGCACCAAATTTAAATTCGCCTGAATAGCGGCTCAATAAGCGGTCCCTCACAAACCTTTGACTTTTCCTGCAACCAAAGTTATCCAGGACACTACATAGCACAAGTACCTACGATAGTGTACCCAGGCTAAATGTTGCCATTTCCATTCAGATGGGTTTATTATAAAAAATATAGTTATTACTTATTTAGCAAATAGGTAAAGGAAATCATTCACACTTTATCTTGCTGCGCATATAGGTTTAAAACCGTTTATTACGAGATAGTTGATTTTATTTAAAGGAGAATAAGTAAGGGGACTCAGCTGATAATCCGGCTGCGTTTGTTGGAATCTTAACTACCTTTTCTTGTAAAGCCCAAACATGATGAAAGCAACACTCAAGCCGGTGAAAAGTGCTATAAATGAGGTATGAGTTTCAGGACTATGTGGAATATAACCTAAAAGTATAAGTATAGCTATTAAGGCAGATATAAGCCCGGCGATTATAAGGTAGTTTCCCATTAGTTATGAGGTATTTTAGTAAAAAAATGAATAGCCGGTTGACAAAATTTATCTGAACCAGCTGATAGTAGGTTATATAGACTTTTCAATTCTATTTTTGAATCTATCCACAGTTTTCTGAAACTTAGAGCCAACCTTGTACATGTATTTCTTATGAGGCTAAAAAATTTTGTTTTTATTTCAAAAACTCAATATTCATTCATGAATTATGTGCAAAATTGGAATATATTGTAGGATAATCATTATCGGCCCCACTTGCTTCTATCTAACCTCTCATAAATTTTTTTGATTTAGGTTGAAGTTATGTGTATTTTTTTATAAAAGCAACAAGTAAGCTCAGGTATTACCATGCCTGATTATCAGCTGACCGTACGCTTGTTCAATGGCAGTGTTATTTTAAACCGGGCACCTTTGCCTATCTCACTTTCAACACTTATTTTGCCGCCCAACCTTTCGGTTTGCATTTTTACCATAAACAGGCCTAAGCCTTTGCCTTCTACGCTTTGGTCGAATCGTTTGTAAGGCCCGAATATTTGTGCGCCATATTTACCCATATCAATGCCTTTCCCGTTATCCTTAAAGCACAGGTTAACATACGCTCCGGCTATCTGGCTGTTGATATGAATAACAGGGTTTAAGTTTTCTTTACGGTATTTAATGCTGTTCACAATCAGGTTTTGAAAAATACTGTATATATAACTTTTAATGGTAAATATATCTTCAAGCGCATCCAGATCATGATGCAAAGCAACCTGGTTTTTTTCAACCATGTGCGGTATGCTCTCAAGAATACTACTAACTACCTCAGACAAGTACACGGGCTCGTATTTTTCATTGGCAATGCTTCCTACCTGTAGGATATTATTCATATCAATAATTACCTGGTCCAGATGCTTTACCGATTGAGTAAGGGCTTGCAAGGCAGGGCGGGTATCTTCTTCCTGTGTCCCGGTATAATCCAGTATCTGGGTTAAACCTAATATGTTAGCTACAGGGGCCCTCAGGTTATGAGATATCATGTAGGCAAACTGTTCAAGGTCCTGGTTACGTTGCACAAGGTCTGAGGTTATCTTTTCTCTTTCTGCCTCAACTTCTTTTTGCGATGTAATATCTCTGAAATTACAGATAACACCCCTGATATGCTCATCATTAAGCATGTTGGTAAATACACACTCCAGCCATATATAATGCCCTTCTTTATGTTTAACGCGGCATACGGCTATAAATGGCTTACCATAACTACTTAATAATTGAGGCAGTTGCATTCGCATCATAGCAATATCATCCGGGTGCAAAATGTTCCAGATATCTTCGGCCTCGCGGTCGGTATAAGTCCAGCCGTTGATACGCTCAGACGACCTGCTTCTATAAACTACTTTTAAGTTTTCGTCAAACAGGGTATAGCCGTCATAACTGTTTTCTATCAGGTGCCTGAAACGTACTTCATTTGCTATTATTTTACTGGTATTTTCTTTAACCCGCTTTTCAAGTTCGGCGTTTAGTTGTGCCGATTTAATTTCTTGCTCTTTTTGCAGGGTAATATCACGTGTAACTTTAGCAAATCCGGTAAGCAGCCCTGCTTCGTTATAAATAGTGGTAAATACAACGCTTGCCCAAAAAGCGGTCCCATCTTTACGTACCCGCCAACCTTCGCATTTATAAGTTCCGTTTTTAAGTGCCTGGTTTAAATTATGGCGCAACTGCAAACGTTCGTTATCATTAGGTTGATAAAATATTGATAAATGCCTACCTATCACTTCATCTGCTTTATAACCTTTGATGTTTTCAGCCCCCTGGTTCCAGCTTAATATGTAGCCGTTGATGTCAACCATAAAAATGGCGTAATCCTTAACACTGCTTACCAGCAGATTAAATAATTTCTCGTCAACGCTACTCATCGTAAATTCGTCCTCTGCAAATTCCTGTTATGATAAACTTAGGTTTATAAAGCGGGGCTTCATAATTTATGCCGATAATAATAAAAAAGCAGCTTTTAGCCTAATGAAGATATTAATATTGATTGTTTATTTTGTTCAGGAAGCCAAATCAAAACCATTAACTTGTTGTTTATCAAATCAGGTTGTGTTTATCCGGACACAGCATTAACCCGGCATCATGCAAAAAATCACCAGTCCGCTTGATATTATAGAAATACCATTACGTAAAACAAGGCTGATCTTGGCGCTTACCGGTGCCGCCCTATTAGTGTTATTAGGTATATGGCTTGTTAATAAGCCGGGCACGCATCAGTCCGCTTCTTTGCTGATAAGCATTGCGGAATATGCTGATATTATCATTTTTGCACTTATAGGGCTTTATATATTAAATAAGATCCTGGAAGCCGGCCCGGGCCTGATGATAGACGCTGACGGAATTACCGATAACTCCAGCGTATTTGCGGTGGGGTTTGTGCCGTGGGAAGACGTAACCGGCATCAACAAAAAACAATTAAGCTCCGGCGAAATAATAGTGGTAATGGTTACGGATATTAACGGATATATAAGGCGGCAACCCAATGCACTTGCACGCCGAACGGCCTCAACAAATAATCGCAGTTGCGGCTCTCCGGTTGTTATAGCTGCAAAAGCGCTTATATATGATTTTGAAGAATTATACAGCCTGCTAACTGATCAGTGGAAGCAAAGCCAGGAACGCCAGATCAGGATTTCATCTTCTTCAACAGACCTTCGATCACCTTCGGGAAATGGTGATGCTCCAGTTGCTGGCCTTTAAATTTCACCATTTCCAGCGTATCACCCGGTTCAATCTTAAAGCGCGACTGATGAATGATCTCGCCCTCATCAAACTCGGCATTTACAAAATGTATGGTAATGCCCGATTCCTCTTCGCCCGCGGCCAATATGGCTTTATGTACATGGTCTCCGTACATGCCCTTACCACCGTATTTTGGTAATAATGCCGGATGAAGGTTGATGATCTTGTTTGGAAAAGCGGCAAGCAGTGATTGCGGCACAAGCCATAAAAAACCGGCAAGCACTATCAAATCAACCTGAAGATTTTTTAATAAGCTGATAACCTCTTCAGTTTCGTAAAATTCATGCCGGTTAAATATATGCGAGGGGATCTCAAAATTATCGGCACGCTGTAAAACATAAGCCTGCGGGTTGTTGGTCAGTATCAGTACAACTTCGGCATCGGCACTGCGTTTAAAGTGCTCCATTATTTTTTGGGCGTTTGACCCTGATCCTGAAGCGAAAATGGCTATTCTCTTTTTCAAATTTCTGGCAGATTTTATATTGCAAAATATAAATTTTTATCAAATTATTCAGCACTCACCGTTCGTACCCTTACAAAGCCATAACGCCTGATGTCGCGGTAATCTGTTGCCGTATAATAAGTTTGTATATCACCTGTTTCCAACACCAGCGAAAAATCGCCCAGGTTATTAATGCGGGCATTTATAAAAGGCTGCGATGTGCCAGAAGCTGTAGCATCGGGCACGGTCAGATCGGATATCAGATATAAACGGTTACCAGATATTGACCAGTTACCAGAGATTGTGCCTGCATTACAACCGAAATTGGTATAAGCGCAGGTTTTGTCCTTATTAAATTTAAATATCTGGGTAGCGTCGCACTGAATGGTATCAACAGACAACTGCGAGTCGCCCAGGTAATGGTATTCCAGTACAGATCCTAATTGCCATTGGTCTTTTATCAGCAGGTCTGATAAGTAATCCTGCTTTTCTTTTTTACATGAGTTTAATGCAACTGCTGTTAAAAGTAATATGATACCTAAAAACCGGTTGTAATTGTTATTCATTTTAACGCAAAGATAGCTACTTAAACAATATCAAAACCCTGCTTGATAATAACTATATATCTTTTAAAATATTTTAACCCATTTGTTAATGCGCGCATATTTGCAATATGCGAATACCGTTTGACGAATTAAAGCAACATTTTAAACGTGTGCTTACCGCCTTAAACTTTAACCCTAACAAAGCAGAGGCTTGCGCTGATATTTTTGCCGCCAACAGCCGCGACGGCGTTTACAGCCATGGCCTTAACCGTTTCCCTACCTTTGTGGAATATATTAAGAAAGGCTTTGTAAAGCCTGATGCGGAGCCATCACTGTTAAACACGTTTGGCGCTGTAGAACAATGGAACGGAAACTTTGGGCCGGGTATGCTTAACGCCCGCTTTTGTATGAGCAGGGCAATGCAGCTTGCCGAAATAAATGGCATAGGTTGTGTAGCCATTAAAAATACCAACCACTGGATGCGCGGGGGCACTTACGGTTTACAGGCTGCAGAAGCTGGTTACATTGGAATATGTTTTACCAATACCATTGCCAACCTGCCGCCCTGGGGAGGTACCCAACCCCGGTTAGGTAACAATCCGCTGGTAATTGCTGTTCCGCACAATGATGAGCCGGTTTTGCTGGACATGGCCATGTCGCAATACGCAATGGGTAAACTGCAATTATATAAAGCGCAAAACAAACCCCTGCCCCAACCTGGCGGGTATGATAATGAAGGTAATTTAACAACAGATGCTTCAGCAATATTAGAAAGCCAAAGAGCGCTGCCAATCGGCTTCTGGAAAGGATCAGGCCTTTCATTAGTGCTTGATATGCTGGCAACATTATTAAGCGGCGGGCAATCAACCGCGGCTATTACCAATGCAGGCAAGGCAGAAAGCGGCGTATCGCAGGTATTTATAGCTATAAAAACAGATGCCGACAGGAACCGTAGTTTAATTAATGAGATATTGACCTATACAAAAAGTGACAACAGCGGACAAGAAATATCATACCCGGGCGAAAACATGATGCGCACGCGCGACCAAAGCTTAAAAGAGGGTGTTTGGGTTGATGAAGAGATATGGGAAAAGGTGAAGGGAATGTGAGGAAGTTGCCAGGTCCAATCGCCTCCAGGTTTTAAGCTTACTGCTCTTTGATAAAGTGTCATGCGAGCGATAGCGCGGCAATCATGTAAAACAAGCATATAAAGAGATTGCTTCGTCGTACCTTCTCGCAATGACGGGTTAAAAAGAGCCTGACAGCCCCAACGCTCCCGTCCTTAAATGCGGCATTGACAGATTGCGGATAGTAAAGGCACTGCAACAGCACTGCCTTTCAAAGCAAGCTGGCGCGGCCGCGAGGTTTCTTTTTCGTTCTTTTTCTTTTCCGGCAAAAGAAAAAGAACATCCACCAACGATGATACTGCACAACCATTCCTAACGGAGAACGACTATTATCGTTAATGCTTTGATTAACGTTAGTCCGCTCATTGCCGCGGAAGCTACTTCTTTTGTCTTGATACAAAAGGAAGCAAGACTAAGCGAAGCGTTCTCATGAGCGTAGCGAATAACTCAAGACGAAAAAATTCTACCTCCGCACAGCCTCACCCATCGGCCCCGGTTTTTCGTCGGCCCACCGCTCGTGGATAATAATTGAGCTGAAAAGTTGCGACTGACAGTGCTGTGCCACCAATTTTACCATAGGACTGATTATTAGCAGATTATACATGTTCACGATGTTCACCTGTGTGTTCGTGAACATTCAAATTTCATGAGTTCAGCTCACTCAATCAGCCCTTCAAACTTTTCCCAAAAGCCATCTTTGGGTAATGGCGCTATAATTTCAACCGGCTCGTTTTTCACCGGGTGGATAAATTTCAACCTGCGTGCGTGCAGACATATACTTTTGCGTAAACTGCCGCGGGGATAGCCGTATTTATTGTCGCCTACAATTGGGCAGCCCAGGTTAGAAAGCTGTACACGTATCTGGTGCGGCCGGCCGGTTATCGGATCTACCTCTATTACGTAGTACCCATCTAATTGCCCTGCAAGCTTATAATTTAACTCAGACCGCTGACTGCCCTGCACCTCTTTGTTGTGTGCCTTAGTTACATTTTTCTGTGGGTTTTTCAGAAGCCAGTGTATCAGGTTGCCGGTTTCCGGCTGAGGTTTTTGCCGGGTGATTGCATAATAAGTTTTATGCATCTCGCGGTTTTTAAACATTTTATTTATCCTGTCCAAAGCCTTGCTGGTTTTTGCAAAAAGAATAACCCCGCTAACGGGCCTGTCTAACCGGTGTACCACGCCCAAAAAAGCACCATTTGGCTTGTTGTATTTATGGGCAATATAACGTTTAACTTTTTCGTCAAGCGGCTCGTCGCCGGTTTCATCTACCTGTACAATATCGCCTGCACGCTTGTTAACCGCAATGAGGTGATTATCCTCATAAAGCACGTCGGCATCAGTAATATCTTTGTTTATGTAGGTATGTTCGGGGCGCATATTGAAGTCCTGGCTCATAGGTGATAGTATATAATTGAATCTATTAACTATCTTCTATGGACTATTAATATTCTTCCTTTTCGTTAGGGAAATTTTTTGCTTTTACATCATTAACATAGTTGCCAATGGCATTGTTCATTGCGTCGTATAAATTAGCATACTGCCGTAAAAAGCGCGGTTTAAACCCTTTGTTAATGCCAAGCATATCATGTATTACCAATACCTGGCCATCACAGTGCTGCCCGGCACCTATACCTATAGTTGGAATGTTAAGGCTTTCACTTACCTCTTTTGCCAGCTTAGCAGGTATTTTTTCGAGCACTACAGCAAAACAGCCCAACTCCTGCAGTTTTAGTGCATCTTCTTTCAGTTTGGCGGCTTCGGCCTCTTCTTTGGCGCGCACCGTATAAGTACCAAATTTATATATCGACTGTGGTGTTAACCCTAAATGCCCCATAACAGGTATGCCTGCGGTTAGTATCCTGCTTACAGATTCCGCTATTTCTATACCGCCTTCAATTTTAACACCATGCGCGCCCGACTCTTTCATGATGCGTATGGCTGATGAAAGCGCTTCTTTTGAGTTTCCCTGGTAAGAACCGAAAGGAAGATCAACAATTACCAGCGCACGTTTAGCAGCCCTAACAACCGATGACGCGTGGTATATCATTTGATCCAGAGTAATAGGCAAGGTGGTTTCATGCCCGGCCATAACGTTACTGGCCGAGTCGCCAACCAGTATTACATCCATACCGGCATTATCAACAATAGCAGCCATCGAGTAATCGTAAGCTGTAAGCATGGCGATCTTCTCGCCTCTATTCTTCATTTCCTGCAGTATATGCGTGGTAATGCGTTTAACTTCCTTGTTTACCGACATGGTATAATTAGTTTTTGTAAAGGCAAAGGTAGGTTTTGATTTTAGAATTTATATTTACGAATTACGATTGCCCTGTTATATAGTGTAACAATAATGTAAGCTTACAGCTTTAAAATAGATAATATCAAAAAATCTAAAATCTTACGCTTAAAATCTTAATTTTTTCCCTACTTTTGCGCCGTGAATAAAGAGGTATCTTACTTCAGCCTTTTGGTTTCTTTTCACGGAGCTTCGAGCCAGAAAATCCGAATTTTTAACCCTTTCAATTTTTTTGCTAAATGATGAATCATTTCACCAAGTTGCCTGCTGTTTTGTTACTGGAAGATGGTACCGTATTTTACGGTAAAGCCGCCGGAAAAATTGGTACTACCACAGGCGAGATCTGCTTTAACACCGGCATGACCGGCTACCAGGAAATCTTTACCGACCCTTCTTACTTTGGTCAGATAATGGTTGCTACCAACGCGCACATTGGTAATTATGGTATCAATAACGAGGAAATTGAATCTGAACAGATACAGATAGCCGGCCTGGTTTGTAAAAACTATAACATTGCTTACAGCCGCAAACAGGCGGATGAATCGATACAGGATTATTTTCAGGAGCAAAATATTGTAGGCATATCCGATGTTGATACCCGTCAGTTAGTGCGCCACATACGCGATAAAGGTGCTATGAACGCTATTATCTCATCAGAGATATTAGATATTGAGGAGTTAAAAGCTAAACTTGCTGAAGTACCTTCAATGGACGGCCTTGAACTTTCATCGCAGGTATCTACCAAAGAAACTTACACGTTTGGTAACGAAAATGCGACCTATCGTGTAGCAGTGCTTGACCTTGGCGTTAAGAAAAACATCCTGCGCAACTTTGATGATCGTGATGTTTACGCCAAGGTATATCCAGCAAAAACTTCTTTTGAAGAAATGGAGAAGGATTTTGCACCATCAGGTTACTTTATTTCTAACGGCCCCGGCGATCCTGCAGCTATGCCTTACGCCATAGATACGGTAAAAAAAATCCTGGAAACAGATAAGCCGTTATTCGGTATTTGCCTTGGCCACCAGTTGTTGGCTTTGGCTAATGATATCCCTACCAAAAAAATGTTCAACGGCCACCGCGGTTTAAACCACCCTGTAAAAAATGTAATTATCGACCATTGCGAAGTTACTTCACAAAATCATGGCTTTGGCGTGGTGCAGGAAGCAGTAAAAGCTTCGGACAAGGTTGAAGTGACCCACGTAAACCTAAACGATAACTCGGTAGAAGGTATACGTGTAAAAGGTAAAAATGCGTTTTCGGTGCAGTATCACCCTGAGTCATCTCCAGGCCCGCATGATAGCCGTTACCTGTTCGATGACTTTATCAATCTGATGAAAAAATAATTTAACTGCAGATTTATAAATTATACATGGCCTTTCAATTTTTTGGAAGGCTTTTTTTATAACTATTCCACCTACTCTTTTTACCTTCGCAGCCAATGAAATTAAAAGGCGTTTACCGTACCGTTGCCATCCTGGCGTTGCTGGCCTTCAATATCAGTTGCGATCAGGTAACCAAAATGATGATGCGCGATCATATCAATTTATATGATCAATACTATTTTTTTGATGGCCATGTTACCTTACTCCATGTAGAAAACACCGGCGCTTTCCTTAGCCTTGGCGCCAAACTGGTTCAGCCTTTCCGTTTTATATTATTAACCCTGCTGCCGGTCTTGGCGCTTATTGCAGGTTTGGTATATGTTATCCGTAAAAAAGATATGTCGCCACTGATGGCAGCAGGCATCATATTTTGCATAGGCGGGGGGATTGGCAATTTGTATGACCGCATTGTTCATGGTTCTGTCACCGATTTCCTGCATGTTAAATTCGGTGCTTTACAAACGGGCATTTTCAACGCTGCAGATGTTTCTATTATGGTTGGGCTTGGTATGATATTACTTGATGGAATTTTAAATAGCAGGTCAAAAAAACATACAAATTAAGTCCTGGCCTTGCCTTGCCTAATGGCTCCTCATATATTGCCAATAAAAAAGCGTATCTTTGCGCCAATTAAAATTGTCTATAAACTTCTCATATACAAGTCGGTCTTAAACGCACCGCATATTTCATTTAATGTTATTTACAGATCTTAAATTAATTGAGCCTATTTTAAAGGCTTTACAAACAGAGGGTTATATCAGCCCTACCCCTATACAGCAACAAGCTATTCCTTATATATTACAGCACCGCGATCTATTAGGTTGTGCACAAACAGGTACCGGCAAAACGGCAGCATTCGCTATACCCACCCTGCAATTATTACATGCAGACAGGCAGCAGCACCGCGAGCAAAAAACCATTAAGGCGCTTGTTTTAACCCCTACCCGCGAGCTGGCTATCCAAATTAGCGACAGCTTTACGGCTTACGGCAAAAACACGGGCCTAAAAAACCTGGTGATATTTGGTGGCGTATCTCAAAACCCGCAAGTTAATGCTTTAAAAAGAGGCATTGATATTTTGGTGGCTACGCCAGGCCGTTTGCTTGACCTGGTGAGCCAGGGCTATATTCATCTGAACCATATTAAAATACTGGTGCTTGACGAAGCCGACCGCATGCTTGATATGGGTTTTGTTAACGATGTAAAAAAGATTATTGCCAAGGTACCCGCTAAAAGGCAAACGCTTTTCTTTTCGGCAACTATGCCAAAGGAGATACAGGCACTTGCCGACTCAATACTAAATAACCCCGCGCGCGTAGAAGTGGCACCGGTTTCATCAACGGCTGATACGATACAACAGGCGGTTTACTTTGTAGGTAAAGGCGATAAAAAAAACCTGCTGATACATATACTTAAAGATAAAGATATTAAAACGCTGCTGGTATTTACCCGTACCAAACATGGCGCTGATAAAGTAGTGAAAGACCTGCACAAAGCGGGTATTACTGCTGAGGCTATCCACGGTAATAAATCCCAAAACGCAAGGCAGCGTGCGCTTACCAACTTCAAGAACCGTACAACACGCGTATTGATAGCAACAGACATTGCCGCACGCGGTATAGATATAGATGAACTAACCCACGTAGTGAATTACGAATTACCTAACATACCAGAAACTTATGTTCACCGTATTGGCCGTACAGGCCGTGCCGGTGCCAGTGGCATAGCCCTTTCTTTTTGCGATGGTGAAGATGAGATCGAATATCTGAAAGACATTAATAAACTAATAGGTAAGCAGGTACCTATTGAAGAAGGACATCCTTACCCGTTAAGCATACAACTGATGAACGCAAAGATGACCGGAAAAGCGGTTAGCGTAGCCATAAAAGGCAATGCACCTGCCGGCCAGCAGCGCAACAGCACAAACGGAAACAGAAATAATCGCCGTAACAAAAGGCCGGCCACAGGCGGCAGGCCATCTAACCATCGTAGTGCCGCCGGTAAAGGTGAAGGAAATATGAGCGGCAGGCGAGGGTAGTGAACTGTGAAGGGTAAATGGTGAGTAGATAACGGTGAGTTGTAAATGATGAATAGTTAGTAGTGAACGATCCGCAAAAAAGAGACAAAGAATTTATTTTATATTCACCATTCACTACTCACTAAAAACATTTGCATCCCTAAAAAAAACTTAATAGCTTTAAATGAAATTTGAGACTGCACAAATGAAACGTCTTATTGATCTGATCAAGAACAAATACTTCCTGGTAACCCTGGCTTTTGTTGTATGGATGATCTTTTTTGATAAAAATGACCTTTTTTCGCAGTACGAGTACCACCAGCAACTTGATAAGTTAAAACAAGAGGAAGCTTTTTATAAAATTGAAACTGAAAAAGTTAACAAAGACCTTGACGAGCTAACCTCAGACAAAGCTAAGCTTGAAAAGTTTGCCCGCGAGAAGTACCTGATGAAAAAAGATAACGAGGATGTTTTTGTCATCATTCACGAAAATAAAAAGTAGCACATTTGCTACTTTTTATCGTCTGTTTTAGGCTTTGCAAACATGGCCTCTTTAATAAATTTAACAGGGGCGCTGCCGTAACTTAAAAACTTTTCGTTAAAGTCTTTTACCTTATAACCTTCCGGTTGTTTCTTTTTCCATTCCTCAAATAACGAGTTGATCTCTTTATAACCTGTATAGTAACTGGTTAATTGTACGCTGGTAACACTTACCCGTTTCCATTTACCTTCTGCTTCAGCCTGTTGCTGAAAAGCTTCTTTGGTAAGCATGGTTATTGCCTGTTCTTTAGACATGTTGCCAGCGTGTACACTATAATCTAATATGGTATTACATACCGAGCGCAGGTGCCATTTATACCACATCAGCCACATCTCTGGCGCATTGTTGCCAAAACCAGCGTTCATCATCAACTGCTCGCTGAATACCGCCCAGCCTTCAACCATGGCGCCGTTACCTAATACAGACTTGATAATGCTTGGTGCCTTGTTGGCGTATACCAATTGCGTATAATGGCCTGGAATAGCCTCATGTATGCACAATATCTGTAAAATATAATCATTGTACTCTCGCAGATAGCTTTCTGCTTTTTCTGCCGGCCAGCCAGCCAGGCTGCCAACATTGTAATAAGTATTTCCTGTTTTATCATATGGGCCCGGTGCACTTATAGATGCACCTGCAACCCCGGCCATATAAGCAGGCTCTTTACGTACTACCAAAGGCTTGGTTGGATCCAGTGTTATCAGGTCTTTCTCTTTTATAAAGGCCGTTAATTTAGGTATTTCCTTTTCTATGGCAGACTGGAACTCATCGGCTTTCACATGCTTTGCCGATAAAGTATCTATAACACGGCTTATCAGTTCAAGCGAATCTTTTGGCATTGTTTGCGATGAAAAATATTTTGGCCAAAGCTGGCGGCTTAGTTTAGCCATTTCGCGATGAAGGTATTTCTTACGCTCTACAGCCGCATTAAAAGTTTGCTGCGCGGTACCCTCGGCCTGTATGTCATATTTAAACTTTGCCTCATAAAGTTCCTTTCCTAACCTGAAATTACGGGGTTTGTCATTCTTCATGCCCTTTAAAAAGACTGCATACGCTTTTATGGCATCGGCAGAAAGCTTTGCCCTTGCCAACATGGTTTTTTGTTCGGCCTCCGGAATTTTTGTCTTCTTAAGAGAATCAGCAAAATCAGTTTCAATAACACTTACCCCGCCAAGGTTTTGGTCGATAGCCAATTGCGTCAGCTCAGCCACCGGGTTTTTCAATTGCTTTTCTGCTTCTTTGTAATATGCAGGTATATTTTCCATCTTTTGATAGAAACTGCGAAGCCTTTTTTCCAAAGGCGCGTAATGCTCGTTCAGGATAAAGGCAAAACTGCCCGTAACATTGTATGATGAGGGGTCCCATTGATAAGACTTAAGCTGATTAATGCCCCACTGCAAAGATTCCAGTTGATTTTGCATCATGTGGTGATCAATCTGGTTACCCTCAGAAAGCGTGCCTGGCACATAACGGCTAAGCGAATCGAGCTGTACCTTGGCAAATTTTATCTGCTGCTGGCGCAGCTTTTCATTCGGCACCAATAACAAGCTATCATATTTATGATAACCTACTCCGGTAGCCCAGTCGGGGTTAAGCTTCCATAGTTCATCCAAAAAATGCTCTTCATAGCGGGTAAAGCCGGGGTCGTCTTTAAGCGAGTTATCGGCACTAAATTCGCCATCCTTTTTACAGGCTGAAAAAGCCGTAACATACAGGGCAAGTAGCAATATTTTTTTGATCACGGTGGTAAGTTTGCTTTTGTGGTTAAACTTAAAACTTTGATTGAGATAAATCAAACACGTAGCACAATTGTTAACAATAAAACATTTTTTATGAGCAATCAACACGATATTTTAATAGCTGAATTGATTAAGGTGATTGAAGGTGGCGGCGCACATGCTACACTTAAAGACGCCCTCGATGGCATTCCTGCAAATGCACGAGGTATCAAACCAAACGGCCTGCCTTATAGTATATGGCAACTGGCCGAACATATACGTATAGCACAATGGGATATGCTGCAATTTAGCAAGGATGGCAGCCATCAATCGCCCAAATGGCCGGATGATTACTGGCCAAAAGATGCTGCACCTGCCGATGATGCTGCATGGGAAAAAACAGTTGCACAAATAAATACCGACAGAAGTGAGTTTATCTCCTTAATTAAAAGTGGAGATATTTACGAAAAGATACCACATGGCGATGGGCAAAACATCCTTCGTGAGGCATTACAAATTGCCGACCATAATGCTTATCACACAGCAGAAATTATATTGCTGAGAAGATTGCTCGGAATTTGGAAATAAGATGTTGATATCTGAACTCGAATTTAAAGAATTAAGGAATTTATTGAATAATTTAAGCGCTTATAGCATTTTTAATAATTCCACATTGCAATAGGCTGCTTCTTAAATTCGAGTTCAGATTACTTCAACCCCTTTACAAATGTCACAATACTGGTAACCAGCTCGGGTTTAAGGGGTAGGTCTGGTTTGGTATACGTAGCCAGGTTTTGGTCGCGGTCTGCAGGCGCTTCTTTTAAAACATGGTTCATATTAGGTATGATAACCAGTTGGGCATCTGATTTCGCTTTTTTCAGCGCTTCGGCATCAGATACCGGCACTTGCAGATCTGTTGCGCCCTGCAGCAACAACACAGGCACTTTAGCCTTCTTCAACTCCTTGCCCGGAACATATCTGAACCACGACATCAGGTAAGGTTGTATGTCTGGCCGTGCTACCGCATATATTTTAGGGTCAATATTATCGGTAAACTTGCCTTTCTTCAAACTGTCGAGCATGGTTTTAAAATTATCCTGCACAAACTTAGGCTGCGATTTCAGCTGCTCTGTAACAATGGCATCTGCCTGGCGGCCGGCACCTGCTACAGATATAAATGCATCGGCAGGCTGCCCGCGTAAAGCCAAAATACCCACTAACGAGCCTTCGCTATGGCCCAGCACTATAACCTTTGAGAAACGCTCATCTTTAGCCAGCATATTGATAAGGCCTATCGCATCATCTACATAATCTTCAAAACGCAGGTCTTTTTCTTTGGCAGCAGTAGTGCTTTCACCCACCATGCGTTTATCGTAACGCAGTGATGCAATACCTGCTTTACCCAGATCGTTCGCCAGCATTTTATAAGCATTGGTATTTAAGCCCAGCTTTGAACTGTTACCGTCACGGTCTGTTGGCCCAGAGCCGGCTATAATTAAAACAACAGGTATCTTACCGCTGGCATCTTTAGGCGTAGTTAGCGTACCCGAGATATTACCGGTAAAGGTTTTAAGCAATATGGGCGATTCTTTCAGAGAAGCATCCATCTGAAAACTCACCGGGCTTTGCTCTACATAAGGGCTTAGCAGTAAGCCTGTCAATTTGTTTTGGCTATTCAATGATAGGTTCAGCAGGAAAACTGCATTCTCAAACGAGGCCTTGTAAACCACGAGTGGTTGGCTGTATTTTACAAAATCGGCTTTCTTTAAATTTCCTAACTGCGATTTTAACTGTATGGTTGTAGGTTTAAATTTTTCAAGGGGCAGGCTGGCCTTCATTTCGGGGCTAAACATATTGAAAATGCTATCAGGCTGACCTGCGTTATAAAACTGTTTGAATTTATTAACCGCAGTTACATATCCGGCAGGAGGCGTTTGCGCTCCCGAACGTAAAACGAAAGAAATTAAAAATCCTAAGAGGTAAAACTTTCTCATAATAACAGTACTGAATACTCAATAGCTGCTAAAATAATAATTTATCATATAGCAGCGGTTTCATACCTGCAACTAAAGTCAACATTTATTATTAAGATGCATAAAATGTTATAATACTGTTAACCTTTGTAATATTGTTGTTATATTTAAAATCCATTAAGAGGATAACTATAAGGCAAACTTCTACTACATATTAATGACTATTAAATTTGGTGGCGTCTTAACAGCAATCCTGGTAAGTTTATTTAATTTTTGTTTCGCCCAAAAGGGTTCTTCATTACATGGGAAGGTAATGGTTAATACTAATCAGCCTGCCGCTGCCGCTACAGCTATATTAATTAGCCTTCCCGACTCTTCAATAATCAAATCCGCACTTGTTGACGCGAAAGGCGCCTACCGTTTTTTTAACATTAAACAAGGCACATATACAGTTTTAGCTACCATGCTGGGTTATAAGCAAACTTATTCCGGTTGGGTAAATGTAACCAGGGATGCAGATATAACTGTTCCGGATATTAGTTTGCCTGCACGTGACAACGGGCTTAAAGAAGTATCAATAATTGCCAAAAAACCTTACGTAGAAGTGAGGCCCGGTAAACTGATCATCAACCCTGCAGCCAGTATCATTGCCGATGGGCAGTCGGTATTAGATATCTTAAGCCAATCGCCCGGAGTAAGAGTTGATAACAATGACAATATCAGCATTACCGGCCGGCAGCAGGCCCTGATACTTATTGATGGCAAAGCCACTAACCTTTCGGGGGCCGACCTCGCTTCATTGCTTAAAGGTGCCCAAGGCAGTAATGTTGAACGGATGGAAGTTATCACCGGCGGCTCACCCAAATATGATGCTGCAGCCGGGGGCATCATCAATATTATATATAAAAAAGGCAAAAACATAGGTACTAACGGAACTTTTACCGCATCTGCGGGCTATGGCAGGTATGCAAAGGGTAGTACAGGTATATCGTTTAACAACCGCACTGTTAAATATAATGTTTTTGGTAGCTATAATCTTTCGGCCAACAAAACGTACAAGGATTTTTATACCGACCGCAATATCACCTATCAAGGTGTTATCAGCAGCTATAATACCGATTATACAAGCGTTTATAAAACCCTTACCCATAATTTCAGCATCGGTACAGATTATTACTTGTCGGCAAATCATACTTTAGGTTTTTTGGTAAGCGGTAACTTAAGTGGCGCCGATTACCAGAAACATAATAACCTTGATATTTATAATAAGGGCAGGCTTGATTCTGCAATAAAGGCAAATTCTTTGCTCGAGAGGGATATACATACACTTAATTACAACCTCAATTATACCGGCCAGCTGGATAAAAAAGGCAAAACGCTTGCTGCCAACCTTACTTATACTACCAACAGCCGGCATTCTGACGAGTATATAACCAACAATTTTTCTAACGGATCAGGTAATATATATCGCGACCCGCTTTTATTACAGAACCTTTCGCCCACTAAGATGCATAACTGGTCGGCGCTTTTAGATTATGCTAACCCATTGCCTAAAGACGGTCGGATAGAGGCCGGCTTTAAGTTCAGCAGCACAAAAACAGATAACAACCTGGTATTTGGCCCAATGGTAGATAATGTTTATACAAGCGACCCAACTTTTAGCAATCACTTCATTTTTGATGAAAACATAACCGCCGGTTATGTAAATTATATTGGCAAATTTGGCAAACTGGATGTTAACGCAGGCATAAGAGGCGAATACACCCGTTCCAAAGGCAACTCTGTAACACAAGATAGCATCACAAACAGAAACTACTTTAATCTGTTCCCTACGGTATTATTCAATTACCGCTATAACGATAAAAACGAGTACGCGCTTACATTTACAAGGGGAATACTGAGGCCGCTTTATGATCGTTTAAATCCTTTCTTATACTTTGTTGATCTGTATACTTACCAATCAGGAAATCCTTACCTGCGCCCGGAGTACACTAATAACATCAGTTTATCGCACACTTATAACCAGGATATAACAACCAAACTTTATGCATCTTTCATGAAGGGGACGTCTTTTGCCTTTTACCAGCAAAATGACGCGAGTAAGGTTATCCTGAATACACAGGTGAATCTTGGTAAAACGTATGTATATGGCATCAGCGTTAATGCACCTATCAAATTTACATCCTGGTGGACCAGCCGGTATGACATCGACGCCTCTTACCAGCGCTATGTTGCCGATCCGCAGTATGGCAATTTGAACAAGGGTACAGGGGATGTAATCATCAATACCAAACAAAGCTTCACTATCAGCAGCCGGTTTGGCGCCGAACTTACCGGGCATTATGAAACGCCGGTATGGTATGGCATTAATAAATTTAAAGCCAACTACTACCTCAACGCAGGTATTAGTATGCAAATACTGAACAAACTTGGAAAATTAAGCTTAACAGGCAGGGATATTTTTAAAACCAACAGGGACAGGGCTTATACCAATTATCAAAACCTGGATATGCGCACGCTGGACAGGCGTGAATACCAGGTTGTAACCTTAAGCTTTAGTTACCGCTTTGGTAAAAAGACCGTTAAAAAAGCTTCGCAACACACTACAGGCAGCGAAGATGAGCAGCGCAGGATGGGTAATTAATGCCTGACGAAGATTAAGTGTAATTACATCATTTTGAGCTCAGGGTATTTGCCTTTTATCCGTGTCACAAAAAAATGTCCTAATGATTCGCTGCTTATGAATTTTTTATAGGAGGAAGGTTTAAAGCCGAAGTATTGCCATACACCGCTATTTTCCCTGAACTCAAGTTCAAGTATTTTCTTTTGAGGATCGTAACCCACACTTTGTAATGCCGATGACTGTACCCTATGCCTTTGCATATTGATATAGCATCTGAAAATAAAAAAGGTTTGCAAAAATTTAACCTGCGTGCCCGCTAAGTGCACTTATCAAAATAATAAGCAGTACTACAAGTGTTATAGCAGTATAAAGATAATCGCGCTCTAAAAAAAAACCTATGGCAGAGAACAGCACCCTTATTACCGGTGTGGCAATCAGCAACATAATACCAAACTGTATAATAGCGCGTCCGCGCAGTGTAATGATACCGTTTATGATGCCGCTTAAGGTGCCAACAAAGTCCGGCACACCTTTAAACTCATGGTAATCTGCAATGGCATGCCCATGCCTGAGTATGTAAAAAGCGCCGCCAATTAATACCATAAGCATAGATATCAATACCCCGGCGCGTAATACCCATCCTATTACCGCCTGCATATCCTTATCCTTAAATGTTTTATTTACCATTCTTAATTGGTTGCCGGCATTGCCGGTAAGGCCGAAAATAAGCCTTAATATGCTACCGGCCAACTTTAATGTTAAACTACGGGATATATAGACTTTGTGTATTCTGCATGTAAAAGGTTTATCTGTAAGCAGTTTTTAGTATTTTCGCAACCTTATACCGTGTAACTAAGCAAATGGACTATCAATATAAAGATATCGAGAAAAAGTGGCAGCAATTTTGGGCCGAGAACAACACCTTTAAAGCCGAAAATATAACCAATAAACCCAAGTACTATGTGCTGGATATGTTTCCATATCCATCTGGCGCGGGTTTGCATGTTGGGCATCCGCTGGGCTATATCGCCTCTGATATTTTTGCACGTTACAAACGCCTTAAAGGGTTTAACGTGCTGCACCCAATGGGATATGACAGCTTTGGGCTCCCGGCAGAGCAATATGCTATACAAACCGGCCAGCACCCATTTGTTACTACCGAAGCTAACATTGCTACCTACCGCCGCCAACTGGACCAGATAGGGTTTTCTTTCGATTGGAGCCGCGAGGTGCGCACCAGTTCGCCGGAGTATTATAAATGGACCCAGTGGATATTTATGCAGTTGTTTAACAGCTGGTATAGTAAGGATGCGGATAAAGCCGAAGGCATTGACAAACTGGTTAATCACTTTGAAACCAAAGGCTCTGATGGCATTAACGCGGTTTGCGATGAAGATACCTTAATTTTTACTGCCGATGAATGGCAGGCGCTGCCTGAAAAAATCCAGCAGCAGGAATTGTTAAAATACCGCCTTACCTACCTGCGCGAAAGTACCGTAAACTGGTGTGCTGCCCTGGGTACCGTTTTGGCTAACGATGAGGTGAAAGACGGTTTTAGCGAGCGCGGCGGTTATCCTGTTGAGCAAAAGAAAATGATGCAGTGGAGCATGCGCATCACTGCTTATGCCGAGCGCCTCTTACAAGGCCTGGATACCATTGACTGGCCCGAGCCACTAAAAGAAATGCAACGCAACTGGATAGGCAAAAGCGTTGGTGCAAGTGTAAAGTTTCCATTAGAGGGTGCAACCGGAGCGGACAGTTCTCCGGGAAACGGCAGCTCTCAACCAGCTCCTTTTATCGAAGTTTTCACTACCCGTGTTGATACGATATTTGGTGTTAGCTTTTTAGTTATAGCGCCCGAGCATGAACTGGTTGAACAACTAACAACACCCGAACAAAAGGCCGCCATTTATGCCTATATCACCCAAACTAAGAAGAAAAGTGAGCTTGACCGCATGGCCGATACAAAAACCGTATCCGGTGCCTTTACAGGCAGCTATGTAGTTAACCCGCTTAACGGCGAGAAAATACCGGTTTGGATTGCCGATTATGTTTTGGCTGGTTATGGTACCGGTGCTGTTATGGCTGTACCATCGGGAGATCAGCGTGACTATCTTTTCGCCAAGCATTTTAATTTGCCTATCATCCCTATCATTGACATACAAAATATTGAAACCGAGGCCGACCCTACAAAGGAAGGTAAATACATCAATAGTGATTTCATAAACGGATTAGGTTATAAAGAAGCTACCGCTGCTGTTGTTGCCAAACTTGAAGCTATTGGCGCAGGTAAAGCAAAGATAAACTACCGCATGCGCGATGCTATCTTCGGCCGGCAACGTTACTGGGGCGAGCCTGTGCCGGTATACTTTAAAGATGGCCTGCCTTATCTTCTTGATGAGCAGGATTTGCCGTTAATACTGCCTGAGATTGATAAATACCTGCCAACCGAAACCGGCGAACCGCCTCTCGGCCGGGCAACAGACTGGAAGTATAACGGTTATGAGTACGAGTTAAGCACCATGCCGGGCTGGGCTGGCAGCAGCTGGTACTGGTACCGCTACATGGACGCGCATAACGACAGCGAGTTTGCATCAAAGCAGGTAATTGAATACTGGAAAGATGTAGACCTGTACATTGGCGGCAGCGAGCATGCTACCGGGCATTTATTGTACAGCCGTTTCTGGAACAAGTTTTTGAAAGATATAGGTAAGGTTGTTGAGGAAGAGCCATTTAAAAAGCTGGTCAACCAGGGGATGATACAGGGCAGAAGTAATTTTATCAATAAAATTAACATTGAATTACTCAGTGAATCTGGCGAAAAAATCATATCAAACATCAGTGGTGATAATGTGGTTATTGTTTACATTTCCGCTGATACTGTTAAAAAATATAAAAATGACAATACGTTTGTTAAAGATTTAGAGAATCTGTTGAATAAGAAATACGAAGAAAAACTTTCTAAATTAAAACGTAAAATATCTTTGGAATCTGCATCGATCACCCGTTGGCATGTTGATGTGAACATAGTAAGTAATGATATTTTAAGTATTGAAAAATTTAAAGAAAAATTCTCTAATAATAATTTCGATGTAGAATTTATATCAGAAAATGGTGTGTTTACTTGTGACTGGGAAATCGAAAAAATGTCGAAATCAAAGTTCAACGTAGTGAACCCTGATGACCTGATTGAGCGTTACGGTGCCGATACTTTGCGTATGTACGAGATGTTCCTTGGTCCGCTCGAGCAAAGCAAACCATGGAATACCAATGGTATTGAGGGGGTATTTAAGTTTCTACGAAAATTCTGGAGGCTGTTCCATGATGCCAACTGGAATTTTACCGTTACCAATGAAGCGCCAACCAAAGCCGAGCTGAAAGCTTTGCACAAGATCATCAAAAAAGTAGAGGAAGACATAGAGCGCTTTTCGTTCAATACCTCTGTATCCAGCTTTATGATAGCCGTTAATGAGCTTACTGATCTTAAATGTAATAAGCGGGCTATCCTGGAAAACCTGGTGATTGTGCTTGCACCTTATGCGCCGCACATCTGCGAGGAGCTTTGGGCGTTATTAGGCAACCCGGCCGGTTCTTTGTCAACCGCTGCTTATCCTACCTTCAATGCCGCTTACCTGGTTGAAGACGAATTCAGTTACCCGATATCTTTTAACGGTAAGGTACGTACCAACATCAGCTTACCCTTAACCATGGACCCAAAAGATATTGAAGCGACCGTACTGGGCCATGCAGATGTACAAAAACACCTTGATGGAAAAACACCTAAAAAGGTGATTGTAGTAAAGGGAAGAATTGTAAATGTGGTGATATAAATCTTTTTTAAATAACCATCATACAAAGGCCGCCAACAGCGGCCTTTGTTATTGAAAACACTGGCATTAAACCGCTTAGTGTAACATATACATTACAGGCACAAATATTTTACAAATTAGAGATTTATGACTGTAACATTTTTGGCATTTTCGCCTCAAATTACGAAAACGCTCAAAACATGAAACGTATACTATTACTATTGATAATTATTCTCGGCTGTATGACGGCCAAAGCCCAGTTTCCCACGGGTGGTGGCGGCTCAAGTATAGTCGGTAAAATTTCGGGTACGGTTATCGACTCGCTTACTAAAAAACCGGTAGACTATGCTACTGTAACAATATACCGCAGCGGCGCAAAATCGCCGTTGAATGGTGTCCTTACAGATGATAAGGGTAACTTCCAGATCAATAATTTAAAAGCAGGTAAGTATAAAATCACTGTATCTTTCATTGGTTACCCTACAAAAACATTTGATCCGGTAGAAACTACGCTTTCTAAACCGGATTACAACATGGGTGACGTAGTATTGGCCCCAAGCGCTAAAACTTTGAAAGAGGTGCAGGTAGTTGGCCAGGCGGCCCTGGTTGAAAACAAGATAGACAAGATTGTTTATAACGCCGAAAAAGACCTTACCGCAGCTGGCGGTAACGCTACCGACGTATTACAGAAAGTTCCTTTGGTATCGGTAGACATGAATGGTAACGTTGCCATTCGGGGCGATCAAAATGTAAGGGTGTTGATCAACGGCAAGCCATCAGGCGCTACATCAGCAAGCTTAAGCGATGTGTTGAAAACCATACCCGCCGATCAGATCAAAAACGTCGAAGTAATTACTTCTCCATCTGCTAAATATGATGCAGAAGGTTCTGGTGGTATCATCAACATCGTTACAAAAACCAAAAATGCCTCCGGCATCAGCGGCTCGGTAAGCGGTGGCGTAGGTACACGCCAAAACAATGGTAACGTTAACTTTAACTACAATAAAAACCGTTTCAATTTTTCGGCTAATCTGGGTGGTAACCTTACCTGGCCGCAAACAATAACTACTGTGTTTGATCAAACTATTAATAACGGTACCATAAATCAGCACAACCATAATGATACCTATAACGAAATGAAACGCCATGGCGCACGAGGTACAGTTAGCGCAGGTTATGAGTTTAATGGCTATAACAGTATCAACAGCACTATTGCCATAAACGATGGTGGTTTTAATACAAAAGGGGGTGGCGATTATAGTATAGAGGACTTTAATGATCCTTCTAAAAATTTGATTTATGCTGGCAATACTTTAAATCACAATAAGTTCAGCGGATTTGACTGGAACCTTGACTATACACACAAATTTAAAAAAGAAGGTCATGAGGTTACTGTTTCTGGCCAGTGGAGCCATAGTATCATCAAAACAGATTACTCCAGTATTTTTACAAGTAAACAAACTACTCCGGCAATTCCACAACCTAACCAACAGGGTAATAACGATGGCAAGAACAATGAATACACCGTTCAGGCTGATTATACCAATCCTATTAGTAAAGTGTTAAAGCTTGAGGCAGGCGGAAAAACGATCCAAAGACGTATAAGCAGTACTTACGACATATTTTCTTTAGACGCTGATGGCAAAAACCCAATTTTAGATCCCGAAAATTCTAATCTTTACGATTATAACCAAAACGTTTATGCAGGGTACAGTGTATTCACTTTTACATTGCCTAAAAGTTATTCGTTATTAGCCGGTTTCCGTTATGAGAATACGCAGATAAAAGGCGATCCGCAAACGCCTTTTGCCAGTGGCGATAACCAGCAGCAATTAAATCCGTTTACGGCCAGCTATAACACGTATATACCAAGCTTAACCTTACAAAAAACCTTTGGTGCAAACACGCTTAAATTATCTTACAGCAAGCGTATACAAAGGCCAAGCCTGCAGGTATTGAATCCTTTTATAAACCGTACCAACATACAGGCACAAAGTGTAGGTAACCCTAACCTGGCACCAGAGGTATCTCAAACAGTTGAGTTGAATTATAACACATTCATCAGCTCTTCGGTGCTTAACTTTTCTGTTTATTACAAAAGAACTAATGATTTGATTGAGGGCATTGCGGTACCAATTAATGAAATTGTTGATGGCAAAAATGTAATAGGTACCCGTACAGTACAAAACAACGTAGCGTTAAATAATTCATTGGGTGCAAGTTTCTTTGGTTCAATAACCCCAATCAAACCCCTTACTATCCGTGGTAGTGTAAACGTATTTACATATAATCCTACCGTTTATGATGAATATGCCGGTTCTGTAAATGAAGATGCGCTTAAAACCCGCGTTCAGTATACCATGTTTGGCAGCGCGCAATATAACCTGCCTAAAGACTTTATTGTTGAAGCCTTTGGTTTTGTAAACTCGCCACGCCGCACAATACAAGGCAGCAGCCCGTCATTCGGTATCTATGTTTTTGGTGTTAAAAAACAGTTCATGAATAAAAAAGCTTCAATTGGCTTTAATACTGTACAACCATTCGCGGTTAATAAATCCTTTAACCAGGATATATCAAGCCCAGGCTTTAGCCAGATATCACATACCAAGGTCCCTTTCCAATCATTTGGTATAACATTTAGCTATAGCTTTGGTAAAATAAGCTTTAAAGCACCTACCCAGAAAAAGAAAGGCGTTAACAACGACGACTTGATACAAGGCGGTGACCAAGGCGGCATGGGCGGCGGTGCCGGAGGCGGCACACCGGCTCGTCAGTAACTTAGATTTATCATATATAAGCCCTGGATTCTTATCCAGGGCTTTTTTGTTATAGCCTGTTATTCATTATTACAGGCAGCTGATTGCACAAGCAAACAAGGCCCCGTCGCTACAAATGCTTATACTTTTTGCTTTCCTTATCATAATCATAGAATTGTTTATTGTCAAAATCCTATTCAACAAAAAAGCCCCGGGCAATTGCCCGGGGCTTAATATTATTTTCAGAGCTGATTAACCTCTGTTTTTAACGTACTTTAAGTTTTTACCAATAAAGCGGGCGTTCTCGCCAAGTTCTTCTTCAATACGCAGCAACTGGTTGTATTTCGCGATCCTGTCTGAACGTGAAGCAGAACCGGTTTTGATCTGACCGCAGTTAAGGGCTACCGCAAGGTCGGCAATGGTGGCGTCCTCAGTTTCGCCAGAGCGATGGCTCATTACCGAAGTGTAGCTGTGGGTTTGCGCCAGGCTAACCGCGTTAATAGTTTCTGTTAACGATCCGATCTGGTTTACTTTCACCAGTATTGAGTTGGCAGTATCGTTATCAATACCTTGTTGTAAGCGTTTAACGTTAGTTACAAACAAATCATCACCTACCAACTGTACTTTGTTGCCAATTTTTTCGGTAAGCAGTTTCCAGCCATCCCAATCATCTTCGGCCATGCCATCTTCAATAGAGATGATAGGATATTTTTCAGCTAACTGGGCAAGATAATCCGCCTGCTCTTCGCTGGTACGGATAGCACCCTTTTCACCTTCAAATTTTGTATAGTCGTATTTTCCGTCTTTGTAAAACTCAGAAGCAGCACAATCAAACGCAAGGAAGATATCTACACCTGGTTTGTAACCTGCCTTTTCAATAGCCTGAAGGATAGTTTCAACACCATCTTCGGTACCTTCAAAAGTTGGGGCAAAACCACCTTCGTCGCCTACTGCGGTTGAAAGGCCACGGTCATGAAGGATTTTTTTAAGGTTATGAAATACTTCGGTACCCCAGCGCAAAGCTTCAGAAAATGATGAAGCGCCTGCCGGCATGATCATGAACTCCTGGAAAGCTATAGGCGCATCAGAATGCGAACCACCGTTTACAATGTTCATCATCGGGATAGGTAGGGTATTTGCGTTTACACCGCCAATATAACGGTACAAAGGCTGGCGGCTTTCCTGTGCGGCAGCCTTAGCTACAGCTAAAGAAACACCAAGTATAGCGTTAGCGCCAAGGTTGCCTTTGTTTTCAGATCCATCTAATTTGATCATCAGGCTATCAATAGCATTTTGTTCAAACACATCAACGCCTCTCAATTCAGGAGCTATTTTTTCGTTTACATTCTCAACGGCTTTTAAAACGCCCTTGCCCATGTAAACGGCTTTATCATTATCGCGAAGCTCAACAGCCTCATGCACACCTGTAGATGCGCCAGAAGGAACAGCAGCGCGGCCAAGGGCACCATTTTCGGTTAAAACATCTACCTCTATCGTAGGGTTACCGCGCGAATCAAGTATCTGGCGCGCATGAACATCAATTATCAAGCTCATAGTATCTTTCGTATTGTTTTGTGAGTGTTTACTATACTAATATGGTCGGCTAAGTTAAGCGCAAAATCAAGAAATAACAACCTTAATTTGTATTTGTAACAATTAATTAATGTTATTAGTCGCTTGTAGTAGGCAGATGCTCACGCTCCGCACTATTTTTACGGTTTATGCGATACATCAGCATTAATAACAAGTTATTTTTCGCACTGCTTGTAACGGCTGAATAATTTCGCTGATTGATCCAACCGGCTTGTAATATCCATTTTTTATCAAACTGATATCCTAAAGCTGCTGAAACGCGGTTACGTTCAAAGTTAGGGGCTTTGTTGTTGAAAAACACCTCATCAAAAACAGACAGAAACCAGGTTTTGGCTACAATTTTGGTGTTATTTAGCGGGATGAACATGTTTAACCGGTATCTGAACCGGTTACGGTAATCGCCGTTTACCCAACGTTGCTCCACCCGGTAACGGTGCTCAAATTTTAGTGGTGTCAGAAACTGATTAACGGTCATCTGTTCCCATACCCTGAACTCGTTTGTATGAGGGCCGGCACTTACATCAGCATAATCATATGTGTGGTACGTTCCCGAACCTAAAAGCGCTATAAAGTTTTTGTCCAGATCATAACTTAGGCCCGCTTTATATTCATAGTACTGAAACTGGCTGAAGCCCGCACCATTGCTCCGTATCTGTAATTCAGTATAACCGCCCCAGCGATGGACGCTATCGCCCGGCATTAACACTGTGGCGATTCCCCAGGTGCCTAATTTGGAATCCTGCGCTTTGGCAGCTAAAGTTAAGGCAATAAAAAAGGCCGATAGAACAAGCAGCCTTGATATGTTTTTTAACATTTTAGTAATATGATTTTAATACAAAAGTATTTAGTTAATATTACCAGGATGTTAATTTTAGAAGGCTTAATGTTAATTTTATGTTAATCCGGATGATTGGATATAAAAGATCAAATACCTTTTAAATATATTTGCTTATGCTTAAACCTCTTTACTTTTTATTAAGTTTTTCATTATTTTCATTGAAATCCTCTGCGCAAGAGGTTTTTAATATTCCTGAACCTAAAAAAGACAGTGCTACTTTAGCATTAGAAAAGACCAATTCATTTTCGGTTATTGAACAAGGTGCCTCGTTCCCAGGAGGAATAGAACGTTTTTACGGATACATTGCCAATAAAATAAAGATACCGGAGTTAGTAAGCTTGTTTGGCTTTAATGGTAGGATAGTTGCAGGCTTTACTGTTGGCAAAGACGGTTATATTAAGGATGTAAAAGCTTTTAGCGATAGCGCTACAGGTTTTGAAGAAAATCTGATTGCTGCTATAAGTAATTCTACACGATGGTTACCGGCGATACAAAACGGGATAAAAGTAGAACAAAAATTCACGCTGCCGTTCAAATTTGATATATCGAAGCCTATTATTGATCTTAAAGAATTAAAAAGGTCTTCCTACAAATTTCAATTTCAGGTAAATGATAAAACTTATGATTTAAAAAATGCGGAAGCCATTTTAGGCAACGTTTTTAGTGCTGACAAAATCGATTATATAAAATCTTTTTCCGAACAATCCGCTGAAAACAGAAAAGCAAAAAAATACATAATTTTTATAAAGCCTGTATAAAAGACGCGAACACGTTCTACATTTAAGATCCTTATATCTTAAATCTTTTACTCTTTTTCAAAGCTATTCCCACTTAAATGTCTTTACGGCTACTGCATAAACGCCTATTCCCCATAGTAACAGTATAAATAATTGATGAGTTACATCGCCGAGGCCGGCACCCTCGAAAGCTACCTTGCGCATGGCATCGTTTAAATGGGTAAGAGGTAAAACCTTACTAATATGTTGCAGCCAAACAGGAAAGGCACTTACAGAAAAGAATGTGCCCGACAATAGAAATTGAGGCATGGTTACAATATTGGAAATGGGGGGTATCGAGCTTTCGTTTTTTGCGATACCCGATATGGTAAAGCCAAAACCCATAAATATGATCAGCCCGATGGTACAAAGCACCAGCATGTTCAGCACGGTGGTAATGCCATGTATCAGCGTAAAGCCAAATACAAAATGACCCACAATAATAATAAACAGAGCACCTAACAAAGCAAATACTACACGGGCTATAGCCTCGCCAAGTACTATACTTGAACGTTTTACAGGCGTAGCAAAAAAGCGTTTGATAACCAATGTTATACGCAAACTTAAAAATACGAATGCTGTGCCAAATACCCCGCTACTAAGTAGCGAAAAACCTAACTGACCGGGTAATATAAAATCAATATATTTATATTCCCTGCCGGTAACAATGGTTTCCTTCAGGTCGACAGCATTTGGTATAGGTATACCAGAGAATTGTTGTATACGCTTAAACTGTTCAGATTGTATCCGGTAAAAAATATTGTTCAATGCTGATTTTAAAACCGCACCCTTATCACCGGATGCATGACTGTATTGTACGCTTAGGCTAATGGGTTTCATGGGCACAAAAGGCTTTAGGTCAATTATCGCATCAATTGATCCCTTTGCCAGGTTCTTGCTCATTTCACCGGTTGTCTGATCTTTTATCAAATGAATGATCTTATTTTGGGCCAACGCTTTATAAACCGGGTTCAAGGTATCGCAGCCTTTTGCTACACCTACATCTACAGACATACCGCCACCACCAATATTGGCAAATACCACAATAAATATCAATGGAAAAGCCAGGCTGAAAACAACAGCCGAAGGGCTGCGTAAAATAGAACGGAAACTTGCCCTGGCTATAGCAAACGTTGCACGGGTATTATTGTATTTGGGGTTCATTTATTTACTGGCTCAATAGTTCATTGGTTGAATACTACAAACTGCTAAATTAAAACTGCAAACTGCCGCAGGTATTAAGCTTCACGCCACTCCTTACCGGTCAGGTTTATAAATACATCTTCCAGATTGGCGGCTTTTACCTGCTTTTTGCGCTCGAAACCTTTAGATACCAGTTCATCAATAAAATGGTCGGGCGTGTCTATGCCAATAATGTGACCGCCGTCAACAAAGGCTACCCTGTCGCACAGTACCTCGGCTTCATCCATATAGTGTGTGGTGATTACAACCGTTGTACCTGCTTCGCGTATCTCGCGTATCAGGTCCCACAGGTTACGGCGCGCCTGCGGGTCGAGGCCTGTGGTAGGTTCATCTAAAAATATAATGCGTGGATTGTTGATCAAGGTAGTGGCTATGGAAAAACGTTGCTTTTGCCCGCCGGAAAGGTCCTTAAATTTCGCTTTAGCTTTTTCGGTCAGTGCCACCTTTTCAAGCATTTCAGCAGGCGTTTTATCAACTCCGTATAAACCAGAGAAAAGAACGATCAGTTCGGACAGGTTCAGGTTAGGATAATATCCTGCGGCCTGCAATTGCACACCGATACGCTTTTTTATTTCGGAGGCATCAGTTTCAATATTGAACCCATCTACAATTACTTCACCGGATGTTTTGTCGCGAAGGGTTTCGATGATCTCAAGCGTAGTTGTCTTACCTGCGCCGTTTGGCCCAAGCAAGCCGAATATCTCGCCTTCGTAAACTTCAAAGCTTACACCTTTTACAGCCTGAAAATCGCCGTAATTTTTAACCAGGTTTTTTATCGTGATAATAGGTTGGTTTGCCATACTGTAAATATGCACTGTATTTGGTTAATAAAGGCAAGCGTAACATCAAAATTGCATTAAAATACAATTAGATTTTCACAGTCACAATACAGCAAACCATTAATGCCGGCGGCTACTTACCGCCCTTTTTCAATTCGCTTTCTGATTTGATTACCTTTTTACCTTCGTCCATTTTAATTTCATACGCAGGCTCATCTTTGCTGGCTTTGCGCTTTACACTTGTGCCTTTTATTTTTTTCTCAACAGGCTCTGTATGTTTTTTTTCGATCTTTCCTTCGGCGTCGCCCTTGCCCCAATTCCAGTGAACGGTATCTCCCTTTTTCATAGTATTATTTTTATATGAAGACAGCAATAGGTTTGCCAAACCATACATCAAAAAATGTTTTTACCTAATAATCCTATAAAGCAAACCGCACTGGCTATAAATGCAAAAATGGCGTTGAATACAGATATTGTTAATAAAGTTATCATGTTGATGAGTTTTTAATTACATTCAAAAATGCACTAAAACCACCTCCAGGAATAGAATAATTAGGTAAACAGATGCAAAATGTCGGTAAAACTATTCTTTAAAGGAATAAACGGCGGTGAATTCCATATTATTCACCTTCAACATTTATACCGATCTGTTTGAGCAGCAGTGAAGCATTGAATGTTTTGCACTCACCGTGCTTAAGCTTGTAATCAAATAGCATTTCGCCGTTTTGTACCTGTATATCAAAATAGTAATTGCGTACATAACCGGGATACTTATCTTCCAGCCGGGCAATTTGCAAATCGTGCGTGGCTACCATGCCTACGCCTTTTTTAGCTATCAACTGCTCAATAACGGCTTTGCTACCCAAATATTTATCCATAGAGTTAGTACCGCGCAACATTTCGTCTATTAAAAAGAAAACCCGTTGTTCATGCTCCACAGCCGCAAGCAACATCTGCAGCCTGTCAAGTTCGGCTTTAAAGGTAGATGTGCTTTCATTCAGCGAATCTTTGATACGCATATAGCTCACTATTGTCACCACCGAAACCTTCATAACCGATGCGCAAACCGGCGCACCACTTAAAGCAAGCACCGTGTTTATGCCTATGGTACGCAAAAAAGTACTCTTACCCGCCATGTTAGATCCGGTGATGATATCTACCTTAAAAGCATCGTTCAGTTCGTAGTCATTATCTACCCTGTTATTCCGGATAAGCGGGTGAGCTACATTTTTAGCCATTATGGTATAGCCATTTGTATCCGCAATCTCCGGGAAAGTCCAATCCGGGTAATTGATAGCCGGTACAGCAATGCTTATCAGCGCTTCAAATTGAGCAATTACATCAAACGCATCTTCAAAATTACCGCTGTTGTTACGTTTCCAGTCTTCAATGGCGATGATCTGCCTGATATCCCACAAAAAAAATAAATTAAGGATGATGCCCACGATAACATTCAGGTGGTAGTTAAGCTTACTAATCAGCCCAGAAAGTTCCTTGATTTTGGCCGAGGTTTGATTCTTTTTTAGCGTTTGTGCAAGATATTTACTGTATTTTCCTGACCACTCTTCTTGTTCTATTTTCGCAAAAACACCAGCATAATTGCCTAACATGCTACCTATTTTATCAGCAATCATATCAGCCTTTTTGATGTAAGCCGCACGTGATGTTACGAGCCCCATGTTAAGCAAGCCAATAACAATCGCAGCTATTTTAAAGACAGGTAAAAAATATGCGGCAATAATTGCGGCAGTTAACAGCAACGGGGCAACTTTAGCATACTTTACAAGCCAGGCTTCGCCGGATAGGTTTAAAGGTGTATGCAGGTATTTAAACAGGTTACTTAGGTGGTTAACATCACCGTCATTACTAAAAAGCAGTAATGCCTGCAGCTCTTTTTTCCACTCTTTTTTTGACGCTATCTCTTTAACAGCTTCCTGCCTTTGCAATATAATTGATTGATCTGCAGGTGCACTAAGCCATCCCGCAAGTTCATCATTACCGGCAGAAGTAGCAGCACGGTTTATCAGGTTAAATAATGAAGCATTGCCAAAAATATCCAGATCAGAGCTGTAAAAATGTTTTTCGTTATAATATCGTTGCCCGTTATTATAAAGGTTGATATTGCTTTGCAGGCTGTTGATCTCATTCAGGTTGATGCGCTCCAAATCCAGGTAGTAATCGCGCCTGCGCTCATATTGGCCTTGTTGGGATACCAGCCAGGCGAACACTCCAAGTAATACCACAGCGCTTACGGCCAAAACGGTAAAATCGTCCTGTTGAATAGTGAAATAAACGGCCAGTACCATCGCACCAAATACAGCCAGCCTAAGTAACGAACAATTATTAGCAAGTTTTTTAAATTCCTCGGCTTGTTGCTTTGCCTTTGCCGCAGCTTGGGTATAGTTATCAATTATGGTTTGTTGCACAGATATTATAGGTATTTTTACAGCTTCAATGTTACAACAATAAGATAACATTTTAACTTAAATAGTTACAGCAGCGTATGAAGATAACGTTTATTACCGTTGGCAAAACCGAAGATGCATATCTTAAAGAAGGCATTGAAAAGTACGTAAAACGGCTTAAACACTATACCAAACTGGAACTTGCAGATTTGCCTGAACTAAAAAATACCAAGGCCCTTACTGAGGACCAGCAAAAAGCCAGGGAAGCCGAACTTATACTTAAAAAAATAACATCACAGGATTATGTAATACTGCTTGATGAAGGCGGCACCGAGTATACATCGGTAAAGTTTGCCAATTACATTAATAAGCGATCGGTTTTGTCATCGGCCAATATGGTGTTTGTTGTAGGTGGCCCTTATGGTTTTCATGAGTCGGTTTACCAGCGTGCTAATGATAAGCTATCGCTGAGCCGTATGACATTTTCTCACCAGATGGTGCGCTTATTTTTTGTCGAGCAATTATACAGGGCTTATACTATTATTAAAGGAGAGCCGTATCATCATGAATAGGTGTGGAGATATTGAAATTTAGACATGATTGAATATTCTTGAATGCTGTAAATTCACATTCAGACAAATTATCTGCACATTTGCGTATCTGCACAACTGCACATCAATACAATATGCACAGTCACGACCACCCACACTCCGGCCATCACCACGATCATACACCAAAGCTTGACCATCTGAACGCTGCCTTTATATGGGGTATAGTGCTTAACTCTGCTTTTGTGATCATTGAGGTGATAGCAGGTTTAATAAGCGGCTCGCTGGCTTTACTTACCGATGCTGGGCATAACCTGAGCGATGTGGCATCGTTAGCATTAGCCTTGCTGGCCTTTAAACTGGCAAAGGCTAAATCAAACAAAAATTATACGTACGGCTATAAACGGTCTACCATCATTGTTTCCTTTTTTAATGCGGTGATACTGGTAGTGGCCGTAGGCTTTATTATTTATGAAGCTATTATGCGCTTTATACACCCTGAACCTATTGCCGGCGGCACTATTGCGTGGGTAGCTTTTGCAGGAATTGCAGTAAATAGTTTTACAGCATGGCTTTTTGTAAAAGATAAGGATACCGATCTCAACGTAAAAGGCGCCTACCTGCACATGGCAGTTGATGCCATTGTATCTTTAGGTGTTGTTATATCGGGTCTGTTGATTTACTTTACCGGCCTTGCCTGGATAGATAGCGTAGTGAGCATCATTATAGGCATTGTTATCCTGACGGGCACCTGGAACCTGCTTAAAGACAGCCTGCGCCTGGAAATGGATGGCGTACCCAAGGAGATGGACCTTAAAGAAATCAAAGCCGAATTGCTTAAAGCTGATGGCGTAGTAGATGTACATCACATGCATGTATGGGCTTTAAGCACAACCGAAAACGCGCTTACCGCCCACCTGGTTATCAGCCCGAAGCATATAAACATGTTTGACGACATTAAACATGACCTTCGACACAGGCTGGAGCACCTGTCCATCAGCCACAGCACTTTTGAGCCGGAGTTTAGCAATAAGAAATGTAAGCAACCAAATTGTTAGTCAACTTTAACCTTTATATCCATGAGCACTACTAACCGACGTAAATTTATAGCCACTGCTGCTACCGTTGCTGCTGGTACTGCTGTAGCATCTGCAATGCCAATAACCAATACCATGAGTAAATATCCTGTTGTACACCATGTATTCTTCTGGCTTAAAAATCCCGGTTCGGTTGATGACCGCAATAAGATCATAGCCGGATTAAAAACTCTGCGCAAGATCGAAACCATCAAAGAACTGCGTATTGGCGTAGTAGCCAGTACCGAAAAGCGCGACGTAGTTGATAACAGCTGGGGCGTATCGGAGCTGATGTTTTTTGAAGATTTGGCTGGCCAGGCCACTTACCAAAGCCACCCGATTCACCAGGAATTCATTAAAAACTGCAGTCACCTTTGGGAAAAGGTAATAGTTTATGATGCAATAGACGTGTAATCATGTTCACGAACACACAGGTGAACATAGTGAACATGCATAATATGCTGGTAATCAGTCCTATGATAAAATTGGTGGCACAGCACTGTCAGTCGCAACTATTCAGCTGAATTATTATTGAAGAGCGTTGGGCCGACGAAAAACCGGGGCCGATGGGCTGGTCGTGCAGAGGCAGGATTTTTTCGTCTTGAGTTATTCGCTACGCTCATGAACGCTTCGCTTAGTCTTGCTTCCTTTTGTATCAAGACAAAAGAAGTAGCCCCCGCGGCAATGAGCATACTAACGTTAAATCAAAGCACAAACGTTTAAAAGTTCTTCGTGAGGAATGGGTGTGCTTTTATATCGGCAGTGGATGTTACTTTTCTTTGGCCGTCAAAGAAAAGTAACCAAAAGAAAACTCTGCGGCTGCGCCAGCTTGCTTTGAAAGGCAGTGCTGTTGCAGTGCCTTTACTATCCGCAATCTGCCAATGCCGCATTGAGGAACGGTGGCGTTGGGTTCGTCAAACTCAGGCATTACTATCATTGACATAAAATTCCTGTAAGCATCGAATTTATCCACGAGCGTTGGGCCGACGAAAAACCGGGGCCGATGGGCTGGGTTGTGCGGAGGTAGAATTTTTCGTCTTGAATTATTCGCTACGCTCATGAGAACGCTTCGCTTAGTCTTGCTTCCTTTTGTATCAAGACAAAAGAAGTAGCCCCGCGGCAATGAGCGGACTAACGTTAATCAAAGCATTAACGATAATAGTCGTTCTCCGTTAGGAATGAGTGTGCTGTATGATAGTTAGTGGATGTTCATTTCTTTTTTTCCGCAAAAAAGAAACGAACCAAAGAAAAAACTCTGCGGCCGCGCCAGCTTGCTTTGTAAGTTAGTGCTGTTGCAGTGCCTGTGCTACCCGCAATTTGACAATGGCGCATTTAGCCCTCAACAGAACTTGAGCCCGTTGTACTCTGGTATATAACTTATCTTTTATATCTTAGCCTATCAAACCTTCACAATGAAATATTTTATTGTATTAATTTTCACTTTGCTTAGTACGCAATTATTCGCCCAAATCAACAAAAATATTTATAATACATGGGTGAATGCCAAAGTTACCTTTAGCGATGGCAGCCCACTTCCAGATGAACATCCGCTTAAATATACTTATATCAAATATCAATTCAGCAAGCCGGACAGGATGCATATTGCAACCGTGTATTTTGAAAAAGGTGTTGAAAACCTCTTTGAAATTAAATCAGATAAACTTTTAATAAAATCTCCTGAAGGCGGATTAATGAACAGCTATCGTATTACATCAATCAAAGACACCCTTGTACTGTTACAAAATGCATTCGAGGCAAATGATTCGTCATCCCTGAAGTTTTACTTCGTACCAGAATCAGTATACCAGCAAAATCTTACATTGAAACCGAGTGATATATTTTCAATAAAAGGTAAGGATACAATTTACCAGCAAAGCGCAAAAATATACGCCTCCTATAAGGGAGAAAGTTTCCGTCAGTATATTTATGATGGCATCAGTGAGAAAGTTAAAATGGACGGACGTGCGGGCCATTTTTTAGCAACTTTTGTAGTAGACAAAAGCGGTTTGGCAGATAGTGTTAAAATACTGAAAGGAATCGACAACTTGTTTGATGAAAGATTTATTAAAGTATTTTCCAAATCAAAAAAAAGTTGGAAACCTGCAACGCTTGCCGGCAAGCCCGTTTCCGTGCGCATGTCAGTCGAACTTAGATATTCAACTTCCGCAACTGTGATACCAGCTTATTTTGCCAGTCAAAAAGCAAATGAAGCCTATTTGAGTAAAGATTATGAACTTGCCATATATTACTACGACCAGGCTTTACAAAATACACCAACTGATAAAGAAAACCTTTTTAAGCGGGGCATGTGCAAGCTGCTTCTTGGTAACATACCAGCAGCGCGAGAAGACTGGTTAAACTCCAAACAATCCGGAGAAAATCCTGCAGCCGATGCCATGCTTGAGAAATATCCAGAGCAAACAAACACATTCAATTTCCAGCGCCCCTCTCTTTCTCAAGTCAAAATGCTCGAAAAAGCAAAAGGAAGCGATTTTAAAGCCTTCAACTTTCCGATTGTGCTTGCGAAGGGCTACGTTGAAGGTATAGAAGGGTATAACCTTGCAAATCCAGCAATTTATCGCCAAGATCAGGGAATATTACACATGGAAACAGACTACTTTTATTCAATTCCCGACAGTACAATCAGGCTTATTGAGTATTCATGGCAAGGTAAGAGCTCGGACGTAGTATCATTAAAGAAACTTTTTGAAGACAACAAGCAAATAGTAGATGCTGATTTAACATTAAAAACTGATCAGCAAAATACAGGTGAAGGTTGGGCAGGCCGTACATGTACCTGGGAAAATGAATTTGTTTATTGCAAGCAGTTCCTAATCACAGGCGATGGTACTTATCGGCTTAGGCTGTTAATCAGTTGGAAATAAATATACTGCTTTTCAATATCATCGTTTGTATCATTCATGTAAAACATAAAGCCCCTGCAGCTTATCGCTGCAGGGGCTTTAATATTATCAAACAAAAAGTTTATGCTTTTTTAGCAGCGGCTTTCTTTGTTTTTGCTTTGGGGGCCTCTTCTGTAGCTTGGGCAGCAACGGGTTCTGCAGTTGCAGCTTCCTCTGTTGCGGGCGCTTCTTCAGTAGCAGGTGCAGCAGCCGGGTCGGCTTCCTCAAATAACGGCATATCTTTCAATATCAAAAACCAGCTGATGATCTTTTTAATATCAGATGAGTAAACCTTTTCTTCGTCATGATCAGGCGCTACTTCGTAGAAAAACTCACGCAGTTTCTTCTCATCCTCTTTGGTAGCAGGCACCGATGCCGACTTCATGTTCTCAAATATATCGGTAAGCTTAATATCGTTTTCCAATCCAAAAACAGTTATTTCACTCAACGCGGCCAGTTTGGCGGTAGAAAGGTTAGCTACTAATTTTGCTTTTTTATAATCGAGGCTTTCCAGCACATAACCGGTTTTATTTTGTGCCAATGCTTTCCATAATCCCGGCTTGCCCGATACGGCTACTATTCCCTGTAAATTCATATTGTGGTTAATGGTTGATTAAGTTGATTGGGTGAATGGTTCTTTTTTAACAACTACTCACCTAATCAACCACTCACTAATTACTATTCTTCTATAATTTCTATTCCTAAAATTTTATCACCCTGGCGTATATCGTCAACAACGTCAACATTTTCAACCACTTTACCAAATACGGTGTGATGGCGGTCTAAATGCGCGGTATTATCGCGGCTGTGGCAGATAAAAAATTGTGAACTCCCGGTGTTGCGGCCTGCATGCGCCATAGAAAGCACACCACGATCATGATATTGGTTATCGCCGGTCAGTTCACAGTCGATGCGTTTGCCAGAGCCACCTGCACCGGTACCGGTTGGGTCGCCGCCCTGTATAACAAAGTTAGGTATAACACGGTGAAAGGTAACGTTATCGTAAAAACCCGACTTAGCCAAGCCTAAAAAGTTAGCTACAGTATTTGGCGCATCCTTGTCAAAAAATTGAACGGTCATGTCGCCTTTTTCGGTTTTAATTATTGCTTTGCTCATGGTTTTAAATTTAAACAGGTGGCAAAGGTAAGTATTTGAGCGGAAAGGTAAAAGGTGAAAGGTAAAAGGTATAAAGTAATGCCAATGCTTGTCATGAGCTACAAACTGTGCCAGCAGCAGTTATAAAATTGCGTTTTTAATATTTAAAAATTTAATAAGGTCAGTTTTAAACAGGTTTTTATTGAAGTCAACAATATTGATACTATCAAGGTATTCTAATGAATTTATAAGCTTAAGAAACAGATTTTTGATAAATTCAGATTTGGTAAAATGTATAACTTGTACATAGTCGAGTTTAATGTCATATGTTAAACAATTTATTAATTCATAAGGTCTACCATCTTGAATGATTATTTCTTTTTTGCGGTACTTAGGCTTCCGTTCTTTAAAAAAAAAGTCAAATTTAGGGTTTACGCAAACAACCCCTACATAAAGCGTTTCCAAGCCTTGTCCATAACTTTTATCTTCTAAAAATTCTGATATCTTTATTGATGTGCTATTAATGAGATCATCCAATCCATTCTCAACTATCTCTTTAGTTACTTCTAACGTCAAAGCAAAATTCATAGTTTATAGATATAATACTATAAGTGAAAATACTAATCACCAATATAACATAATAATACCATTACCAATTAATCGTTACATTTGATAACGCCCAATGCTTAATATAATAAAATATCTTTTTCCTCCCAAAAGCTTTCTGCTTTTAGCTTTCTGCTTCCTGCCCCTTTTACTAAAGGCCTCCTCTCTCCTTATTCCTATGGATGATGAGCAGAAGGACCATCTTAAATCGTACGGTATTGCTTTCTGGACGTTGAAGAATGGTCAAACCGTCGACTGGCTGCTTAACTATCGCGGTGGCAGCTTTATGATGCAGTATGATAAACGGGTGGAAGACGAATGCAAAGTACGCGGTGTAAGCTACGAGGTTATTGCTGATGCAAAAGCCAACGAGATATTGAACGAGGTAAGCGATCCGTCTGTAAATATGGACATGGTAAAGCTGGAGAAAGCACCTAAAATGGCCGTTTATTCACCAAAAAACAAGCTTCCCTGGGATGATGCCGTAACCCTTGTTTTAAAATATGCCGAGATACCTTATGACGTGGTTTATGATGAAGAAGTGATACGCGGCGACCTGCCCAAGTACGATTGGCTGCACATGCACCACGAGGATTTTACCGGGCAGTTCAGTAAGTTTTACAGCGCTTACCGTTTTGCGCAATGGTATAATGACGATGTAAAAACACAACAGGCTATGGCGGCTAAATCGGGGTTCAACAAAGTATCGCAAATGAAACTGGCAGTAGCGCAGCGCATCCGCGATTTTTGCGCCGGCGGAGGCTTTCTGTTTGCCATGTGCAGCGGTACCGATACCTTTGATATTGCCCTGGCTGCCGCCAATACCGATATTTGCGAAGCCATGTTTGATGGCGACCCTGCCGACCCTAACGCACAGCAAAAGCTTGATTTTTCACAAACATTCGCCTTCCAAAATTTCACTATAGACCAAAATCCCTTATCGCACCAGTTTGCCGATATCGACGTTACCCCCACCCGGCAGGTAGAACGTACACGTGATTTTTTTACCCTGTTTGATTTTTCGGCCAAGTGGGATGTGGTGCCCAGCATGCTAACGCAGGACCATGATAAGGTTATCAAAGGTTTTATGGGCCTTACCACCGCTTATAAAAAAGACAAACTAAAACCCGGCGTTACCATTATGGGCGAAATGAAAGCCAATGGCGAGGCCCGCTACATACATGGCGAATACGGCAAAGGCCAGTGGACCTTTTACGGCGGCCACGACCCTGAAGATTATCAGCACGCCGTAGGCGACCCGCCAACCGACCTGAAACTTCACCCCAACTCACCGGGTTATCGCCTTATTTTAAACAATGTGTTGTTCCCGGCGGCTAAAAAGAAAAAGCAAAAAACCTGATGCCCGCACATTGAGGCTTTATTACCTATCTTTACCGCTTTATGCAATACCTGCGCTGGCTTTTGTTACCCTTTTCGCTTGTTTACAGCTTTGTAGTTGTTATACGCAACTGGCTGTATGATACGGGCCTGTTCAAAAGCCACGAATTTGATTTGCCTGTTATTTGTGTAGGTAACCTTGATATTGGCGGCGCCGGCAAAAGCCCCATGACAGAATACCTGATCCGCCTGCTTAAGCAGGATGTAAGGCTGGCTACGCTTAGTCGCGGTTACGGGCGCCAAACCCAAGGTTTTGTATTGGCAGATGCATCAAGCAATGCAGACCAGATTGGCGACGAGCCTGCGCAGTTTAAGCATAATTTTCCTGATATTACCGTTGCCGTTTGCGAAGACCGGGTAAAGGGCATTAATCAGCTGAAACAACAACATGATGTAATAATTTTAGATGATGCCTTTCAGCATCGTGCGGTTAAACCGGGGTTCAGCATACTATTGTTTGATTATAACCGGCTGCAACAGCCCCAGGTTGTACTGCCTGCCGGCAACCTGCGCGAACCTTTCAGCGGCCGCTGGCGCTCGGATGTAATAGTGGTTACCAAATGCCCGGCAGATATTGTGGAAGCCGATATGACACGCTGCTACAATAAGCTTACGCCTTTAAGTACCCAGCCATTGTTTTTTTGCAGTATAGCCTATCAGCCGTTGCAGGATCTGCAGGGAAATATGGTAAACTATTTCATCGATGCTGATACCACTGTGTTTTTATTGACAGGCATTGCCAACTCCCGGCCGCTGGTTGATGAACTGAAACGATCAACTCAAAACATTATACATCACAGTTATCCCGACCATCATCAGTATACCTTAAAAAATATCAGTAAACTTGCTACGGAATTTGAGTCCTGTATATCGCAAAAAAAAATAATTGTTACAACAGAAAAAGATGCGCAGCGTTTAGGGGTACACAGCCTGCGAAATGTAATACAGCAACTGCCAGTTTGGGTATTGCCAATAGGAGTTAAGTTTTTAAACAACGCGGCAGGTTTTGATCAATTAATAAAAAATTATGTTAGAGAGCATCTACCTCACCACTGAATACATTAAAAAAAGGATCGGCGATTTTGAGCCGGAGGCAGGCATTATATTGGGCACGGGGCTTGGCGGCCTGGTGAACGAGATTGAAGTTGAAAAACAGCTGATGTACTCCAATATTCCCAATTTTCCTATTTCAACGCTTGAGTTCCACTCCGGCAAATTGATATTTGGTATACTGGGCGGTAAAAAAGTGGTGGCCATGCAGGGCCGTTTGCATTATTATGAGGGATATAGCATGCAGCAGATTACCTTCCCGGTAAGAGTAATGAAAATGCTGGGCATAAAAACATTGTTTGTATCTAACGCCAGCGGCTCTTTAAATCCCGATTATAAAAAGGGTGAACTGATGGTGATTGAGGATCACATCAACCTGCAGCCCATGAACCCGCTTACCGGCCGCAACGACAGCGACCTGGGCCCGCGTTTTCCGGATATGAGCGAACCTTATAAACGCCATTTAATAAATAAAGCGCTTGATATTGCCAAGGCAAACAATATTTTATGCCATAAAGGAGTTTATGTTGCGGTTACAGGCCCAAACCTGGAAACACGCGCCGAATATAAATATCTGCGTATTATTGGCGGCGATGCCGTGGGCATGAGTACCGTGCCCGAGGTGATTGTTGCCAACCACATGGGGCTGCCCGTATTTGCTATTTCAGTTTTAACAGACGAGGGTTTCCCAGAAGATCTGAAACCCGTTTCTGTGGAAGAAATTATTGAAGTTGCAAGCCAGGCCGAACCAAAACTAACATTGATATTAAAAGAACTTATTGCGGGGCTTTAATGGCAGATAAGCTAAAATACATCCTGGTTCTGTTCATCTGCATTGCAGCTCAGGGCGCGTTTGCCCAAATCAGTAATCCGCGGTTCCCGGGGCAAAACCCTACGTCAGACGAGCCTGTTTACAGCCGCGATACCACCAAATACCGCAGGCAATCCAACGCATCTGATAATCTCGACTCGCTACGTAAGCGCGAGGAGAATAAAAAGGATTCGATAGTAGTTACTTCTAAATACATAAAGGTAACCAGCGAACGCCTGCTGGCTGATAGTACACAACTTTTTCCGCTGGATACAGGCTTGGTGAACTTTGAGAACTACAGTCCGCTGAACCAGCCGCGTAACCCTAAGATCAGCTTAGGTTATCCTGGTGTGGCCGCGCGCGACCTGCTGTTCAACCCCCGTAAAACTATTGGCTTTGACGAGGGGCTGCATGCGCTGGATGCATATATGATCAACCCGCAGGACCTTAATTACTTCAATGCCCGGGCACCTTATACTCTTCTCTCGCTTTATAGCACCTTTGGCGGAACAAAGGAGCAGCTTTTTAAAACGCTGCACACTCAAAATATCAAGCCAAACTGGAATATCGGCTTTATACTTAATTTTAATGGTTCAAGAGGTTATTACAGCACCAGTAACATCATCAGCCAGAACGTAAGCGACTTTAACGCCGGTATCTTCAGCTGGTACCATAGCAAAAATAACCGTTACAACCTCCTGGCTAATTTATTGGTCAATAACCTTAAAGCGCCCGAAACGGGTTCCATTTTAAAAGACACTATTTTTAACAGCCCCAATTCGTCATTTGATAAAACCGGCGAAGCGGTAAAGTTGCCCAGTAGCTATACCAACTGGAAAAACACCGGCTTATATGTTAAACAGTTTTATTATATCGGGCATATAGATAGTTTGAACCAGGGCAAAACAGGCACTAAAAATGTGCTGCCTACCCAACGTTTAAGCTATACTTTTTATGCCAATCAGCGCAAGTTTAACTACCTGCAAAACGGACTTGACACTTACGGGGCTTTCCCGGATTACTATTACAGTGCCGGCCGCTCGCGCGATTCGCTTAATGTATTTCACCTGCAGAACGATTTTTCGTACAGCTTTTACCTGCGCGGCAAATCAACAACAAGGTCTAAAAACGAGCTAAAACTGGATGTTGGCCTTACACAGGATTATTACAACATGAGCCAGTATGTGGCCGATACCATAATTAATAATGTGGGCCGTAAAGATATGAAGCAGGTTAGGGTGCAAAAGGAATCGTTCCAGAATATTACCCTTAAGGGCAGGTTAGGCTACCGTTTCAGCGACAGGATCAACCTGGACCTGAACGTTAACCAGATAGCGCAGGGCCGTAATTTTGGCGATTTCCTGTATGATGCCAAACTGACGCTTGCAGGCAATAAAAAAACAGGCCGCATTGTGCTTGGCGCTTACCAGCAAAGCAGCTCGCCGGGATTGGTATATACCAACTGGATATCCAACCACTGGATATTTAACAACGATTTTGATAATCAAAAGATCACTAACCTATCTTTCAACTATGTAAACGACGCCCTTGAACTTGATTTAAAGGCCGAGTATTTCCTGGTGAGTGATTATCTGTATTTTGCGTCGCAGCCCGGGGGTATTGACGCTACGCCTATGCAGTATGGCTCATCTATAAACATGCTGAAGCTTAGCCTGGGCAAAAACCTGCACTGGCATAAACTTAATTTTGATAATTACATAGTTTATCAAAAAACGGACAATGCCAATATCCTGCGCACACCGGAGCTTTACACTTTCAGCAGCTTGTATTATAAAGCGCAACTGTTTACGCTTACCTCGCAGTTTGGTATAAACGTACGGTATAATACCCGCTATGTGGCGCCGTCTTATGCACTGGGCATAGGGCAGTTTTATAACGGTGCTGATGTTACCTTTACCTCGTACCCTATTGCAAGTGTATTTTTCAAAGCAACGCTTGAGCGTACCAATATATTCCTGCAATATGATTACGCCAATCAGGGGCTATTCAGCAATGGCTACTACACTGTAAACCGTTACCCGCAGATGGACAGGTTCCTGAAGTTTGGCGTTGCCTGGACATTCTATCAATAGTCTGTGATTAATTTAATTCGTTAAGCAATCCTCTTACATCCAGTTGCCGGGTGAACATGGTTAAATTGCCTTGTGCATCTAAGGGCCATTTGTCGCGCGGGCGGTCCCAGTATAATTCAACGCCATTGCCATCCGGATCATCTAAGTATATTGCTTCAGATACACCATGGTCTGAGGCGCCGGTAAGCGGATATGGCTTATCTATCAGCCGTTGCAATATGGCAGCCAGATCTTTCCTTTCCGGATATAATATAGCCGTATGAAATAAACCCGGTGCGTACTGCGGCGCAGGTGGCGCGCCTTTGCTTTGCCAGGTGTTCAAACCGATATGATGATGGTACCCTCCTGCCGAAATAAAAGCGGCCTGATCGCCATACATGGTTATCAACTCAAAACCCAGCAGGTCGCAATAAAACGCCATAGACCGTTGCAGATCGCTCACTTTTAAATGCACATGACCTATACGCGTTTGAGCAGGTATTTTATAATCACTCATTCTTAATCCTTTTTTAATAAGTAAAGATACCAAGTACAGTGATGATATGTATCAGCAGCAAGTAAATAAATGTTTAAACATCGAATTAGGGTTTATCGTGTTAATTATAAAAGCCCTACCTTTGCAAGATGATCATCAAATCTGCCGACTTTATTTGCAGCAACACACAAATATCAAAGCTACCACCGCCGTTAAAGCCCGAATACGCCTTTATAGGCCGGTCAAACGTAGGTAAATCGTCGCTGATCAATATGCTTACGCAGAAAAAGGGACTGGCTAAAACCTCGCAAACGCCAGGTAAAACACAGCTTATTAACCACTTCCTTGTAAATGAAAACTGGTATATTGTTGATTTACCTGGTTACGGTTATGCCCGAATATCAAAAAGCAAAAAGGAAGACTGGAACAAGTTTATCCGCACTTATTTGGATAAACGGGAAAGCCTGCAATGTGTAATGGTTTTGATAGATAGCCGCCTGGAGCCGCAGAAGATAGATCTGGAATTTTGCAACTGGCTTGGCGAAAAGGGACTACCATTTGTTACCGTTTTTACAAAGGCAGATAAACAAAGCAGCATCAAAACAGATCAGAACATTGCTAAATTCCGCAAGGCGCTGCTTGCCTCGTTCGAAGAAGCACCGCAGCATTTCATTACATCATCAGAAAACCTGCTTGGCCGCGATGAGGTTTTAAACTTTATCGACAACATTAACCAAAGCTTTGAGCCGCCGGTATTTAATGAAGAAAGGTATAAATGATTGTTTGTTGGCTGTTAGTTATTTAGCATTCAAAAGCCGATATTTGTTGTTCTAAACAAGATGAAAAAATACTTTTCCCTCGTTACTTTTTCGCACACCATATTTGCCATGCCATTTGCCTTTATAGGCTTTTTTCTGGCAGTTACCACTACCAATCATCGGTTCGAGTGGCAAAAGCTGGTGATGATGTTGTTGTGCATGGTTTTCGCACGCAACTCGGCAATGGCATTTAACCGTTACCTCGACAGGAATATTGATGCCAAAAACCCACGTACCAAACAGCGCGACATACCTGCAGGGCGCATTTCGCCTGCTGCAGCTTTAACCTTTACACTATCAAACTGCGCACTGTTTATATTAACTACCTGGTTTATCAATCCACTATGTTTTTACCTGTCGCCGGTGGCCTTGCTGGTGGTTTTAGGCTACAGCGCAACCAAACGTTTTACAGCGCTTTGCCACATGGTGCTGGGACTGGGCTTATCGCTCGCGCCCATAGGTGCATACCTGGTTGTTACCGGCGCTTTCGCGCTGACACCTGTATTTTTCTCATTATCGGTACTATGCTGGGTAAGCGGATTCGATATTATTTATGCCCTGCAGGATGAGGACTTTGACCGCAGCGAAAAACTTCATTCAATACCGGCATGGTTAGGCAAGGTGAATGCGCTGCGCTTATCAACCGTGTTGCACGTTTTTTCTGCGGTATTTATAATAATGCCGGTTGTGTATACTAATGTCGGCCTTTTGTATTACATAGGCATTGTATTTTTCTGCGCGATGCTCATCTACCAACACCTGCTGGTAAAACCAAACGATTTAAGCCGGGTTAACCTGGCCTTCATGACCACCAATGGTATTGCCAGCGTGGTTTTTGCCGCCTTCTTTTTGTTAGACAGGGTATGGATGCGTTAAGTCCGGCACAGTTAAATCAGTTCAGGAAGCACATGGCTGCTTTTATTGAATTTGATGATGCCGAGTGGGCCATCTGCATTCAATACCTGAATGTTTGGCAACTAAAAAAGAAAGAACATTTTATTGAAGCAGGTGAAGTGTGTAAAACACTTGGATTTGTGCTATCCGGCTCGGTAAGGTATTACCACCTTATAGACGGTAACGACATCACTAATTATTTCAGCTTTGAGAACGACTATGTAAGTTCGTATAAAAGCTTCCTGACAGGCGAACCATCAATTAATTACATACAGGCGCTCGAACCTACAACCATTATAACAGTAAGTAAGAAAGACTGGGAAGCAATGCTGAGTAACCCGATATTAGCTTATAAGATCGAACGTTTTGGGCGACTACTGGCCGAGTACTACCTGATCTGTTACGAGGACAGGGTTACCTCGTTCATCACCCAAAGCCCTGAAGAACGTTATCTTAAACTAATGGAAACCGGCCGCGATATTCTGCGGCGTATCCCCCAGCATTATGTAGCTAACTTTTTGGGCATAACACCTGTTTCGCTGTCGCGAATACGGAGAAGGATATTGGTATAGCTAACTCACTCGGTCATAGCTCCCGCTCGACCACCCTCTCTCCCGCGAGCAGAAAAGAGAGTCTAAAACTTTTTCTCCTTTCCTTCCACCCTCTTTGCGCAGCAGAGAGGGTCGACCAGCGTCAGCGTTGTCGGGGTGAGTAAAATAGCCCGCATGCCAAAAAAACATTTTAAAGTCCTCTCTCATGGAGAGGATTTAGAAGAGGCAGTATCCGGGTTAAGTAATAAGCCACATAAAACCTCCATTCACCATTCACTACTCCTCCATTCACTATCGAATTTCCTTATCTTAAGATAACGTTTTGATTAATAAACATTACGGAGATTTGTACCATACTTAATAAAGGAACAACATGCATACCATATTAGGAGCCGGCGGGCCGGTAGCAAACGCCCTTACGCAAGAGCTTTTAAAAAACAATAAAACTATCCGCCTTGTTAGCCGTCGGCCTGTAGATATTAAGGGCGATAACCTCACCTGGCAAAAAGCAGACCTGCTGGATTATGCCGGTTTACAGGCTGCAGTTAAAGGGGCAACCATTATCTATTTGTGCGCGGGTTTGGTGTATGACGCTAAGATCTGGCGCGAGCAATGGCCCGTCATTATGCGCAATGTGATCAACGTTACAAAAGAAAACAACGCAAGGTTGATCTTCTTCGATAATATTTACATGTACGGGCTTGTAAACGGCCCAATCACTGAAGAGACACCTTATAAGCCAAACAGCGAGAAGGGAAAGGTACGTGCCGAAATTGCCAATATGCTGATGGCCGAAGTTAAGGCCGGCAGCATACAGGCTACTATTGCCCGTGCACCCGATTTTTATGGCACCAGCAGCACCAATGCCTTTTTAGATATGATGGTTTTGGCAAAGTTTGCCAAAAAGCAAAGCGCGCAATGGATGGGCGACCCTGAAAAGTTGCACAACTTTATTTATATACCTGATGCCGGCAAGGCCATGTATCTGCTCGGTCACTCGCCGGAAAGTGACAACCAGGTATGGCACCTGCCAACCGCACCCGCTATGCCTGGTAAGCAATTCATAGAACTGGCTGCAAAAATTTACGGTGTTAAGCCTAAATATATGCGGGTGCGCAAGTTTATGCTGAGGCTGATGGGGTTATTTGTAAAAGTTATTGCAGGCGCAGTAGAAATGTATTATCAAAACGATAATGACTATAATTTTAACAGCGACAAATTCAATAAGGCATTCAACTTTAAACCGACGAGTTATGAAGACGGCATCAGAGAAGTAGCCCGTACAATTTACAAGCCGGAATAACCGACTCACCCGGTCATCGCTTCCGCTCGACCACCCTCTCTCCCGCAAGCGGAAAGAGGGCTAAAACTTTTTCTTCTTCCCTTCCCACCCTCTTTGCGCAGCAGATAGGGTCGACTGGCGAAGCGTAGTCGGGGTTGAGTCAAATAGCCCACATTCAAAAGATGGAGCATTTTAAAGTCCTCTCCGTTGGAGAGGATTTAGGAGAGGCTATTATGCGTAGTCGCGTGAGCAGTAATCCGCAAGCCGACTCACCCGGTCATCGCTTCCGCTCGACCACCCTCTCTCCCGCAAGCGGAAAGAGGGCTAAAACTTTTTCTTCTTCCCTTCCCACCCTCTTTGCGCAGCAGAGAGGGTCGACCAGCGAAGCGAAGTCGGGGTGAGTAAAAGCCGCAAGCAAAAAGAGAGGATTTAGGAGAGGCATTATCCACTTAATTAAAAATTCATCAAACTGTCTTTTCTACCTACCCCTCTTCACAACTTACCAACTAATATGCATATTTGCACATAAGCACATCTGCATATTACTAACCATGATACATAAAAAAACAAGAACCTATATACCTGCCGATCTTGAAATCAAATGGGAATACTTGGAACCCATTTATAAAGAACTGCTTGATCGCCAAATAAACTCAGTAGAAGATCTGGAGCAATGGCTTAAAGATGCCAGCGAACTACAGGCTGCATTGGAAGAAGATTTTGCCTGGCGCTATATCCGCATGACCTGCGATACCGCAAGCGAAGAGCTGCTGCAAAGCTTTCAGTATTTTGCTACCGAAATTGAACCAAAAACAGCGCCGTATAATAACGAGCTAAACAAAAAACTGGTTGCAAGCGAATTTGTTGATCAACTTAGCGAAGAAAAGTACTACATCATGCTCCGCAGCGTACGCAAGCAACTGGAACTTTTCCGCGAGGAAAATATACCGCTTCAAACCGAGATACAGGTTGAGCAGCAAAAATATCAGTCGATAACCGGCTCTATGTCTGTCCATATTGGCGATAAGGAATACACGCTTGAGCAGGCCTCTGTCTTTTTAAAAGATGTTGACCGCGGTAAACGCCAGGAGGTTTGGGAAAAGATAACTGCCCGCCGCCTGCAGGATAAACAAGTGCTGGATACCTTATTTGATCACCTGCGCGCCCTGCGCCATAAGGTGGCTGTGAATGCCGGTTTTGAAAACTTTCGCGATTATATGTTCCAGGCGCTTGGCCGTTTTGATTACACCCCGCAGGACTGTTATGCCTTTCATGCAGCCATTGAAACTGAGGTAGTACCAATCTTACAAGAATTCGCTGAAAAACGCCGTGAAGCCCTGGGCGTTGAAGCGCTTAAACCTTGGGATATGGATGTCGACCCGCTTGGCAGGCCTGCACTTAAACCTTTTAACAACGGTACCGAACTGATAGAAAAATCTATACAGTGCTTCAGCAACATTAACCGTTACCTGGGCGAGCGCCTGGAGATCATGAAAGATAATAACCTGTTTGATGTAGAGAGCCGCAAAGGCAAGGCGCCGGGGGGCTACAATTATCCGCTATCAGAAACAGGCGCGCCTTTCATCTTCATGAATTCTGCCAATACCTTTCGCGACCTGACCACTATGGTGCATGAAGGCGGCCACGCGGTACATACTTTCCTGACTGCCGACCTGGAACTGAATGATTTTAAACATTGCCCAAGCGAAGTTGCCGAACTGGCTTCCATGTCGATGGAGTTAATTTCCATGGATAACTGGAACGTTTATTTTGATAACGAGGAAGACCTGAAGCGTGCCAAACGCGATCAGTTGTACGATGTATTGAAAACTCTGCCATGGGTAGCGGTTATAGATCAGTTTCAGCACTGGATATACACTAACCCGGATCATACCGATGCCGACCGTACCGAGGCCTGGTTGAAAATTTATGAACCATTTGGCGCAGGCTTTGCCGATTGGAGCGAACACCAGGAAGCAGAGCAAAACCTGTGGCAAAAACAGCTGCATATATTTGAAGTGCCGTTTTACTACATTGAATACGGTATGGCGCAGCTTGGAGCAATAGCCGTTTGGAAGAATTACAAAGAAAACCCTGAAAAGGGGCTTCAGCAATACCTGGATGCCCTGAAATTAGGATATACAAAAACCATTAAGGAGATATATGAAACAGCCGGTATTAAATTTGATTTCAGCGCCGAGTATGTAAAAGAGCTGGCCGAATTTGTAAAAGCCGAACTTGATAAGATTTAAAGCACCGACCCTCTCCATTTTGGAGAGGGTTTTTTAATTATGAACCAGTTTATCAACTTCTTCTGGAGCATTATATGCTTTGCACCGGTGGTTACTTATTGGGTAAAGCAGTTTGATACTGGCTGGTTTATGGCCTCACTTGCTTTAAGTGCTGCTTTTCTTTTTATCCCCTCAAAAACTTTACAGTTAAGCAACCGCCCTAAATTTTATGAAAGTATAGGTATTAAATTCATTCGCAGGTTTGTACAAAACGGCGAATATGCCAATCGCTCAGCCCGAATCAAGAATCCGCATTATAAACTCATCAAAAACCGCACTCATGCTGTAAGCTATAAACAAACCATCGCCATGTATGAACGCTTTCATGTGCTGTGTTTTAGTTTTTTCATAATCACAACACTCCTGGCCATAGTAAATCACAGGCAGGGTTTAGCTGCTATTATAATTATTGCAAATATTATTTATAACATTTGCCCGCTATTGCTCCAGCAATATAACAAGGCAAGGATTTTAAAAATCAATAAATCAATAATTTAGATTGTTATTTATTATAATATTTAATAGATGTTAAAACTTATACGTATTTTACAGGTTAATGCATCTATGAAAAAGTTAATTGTATTTATCGGTCTTATGCTGCTTGTTGCAGCGGGCTTTGCACAGGTTTCGCTGAAACCGGTCAAAATTGATAGTCTGATAACTATCTCCCTGCCCGAAAAATTTGAGAAAAAAGATACCCTTGGCCAGTCCATATATAACGCTAACGGCGCTTATGGTTTTATGACCATTATAAGAGCTCCGAATGCAAATCAGGAACCTTTAAAAAAAGAGAATGACCTTAACAAGGTACTAAAAGATTATGTTAAGGGTATAAAAGGCCAAAGCAACGGCGATGTTATGAACCTGCGCGACACTACAGTAGGGCATTTAAAAGCCAAAACCTTTACGCTTGAGGTAGATGAAGGTGCTGGAGTACAATCGCGTAATTTCATTATTATTTATACTCAGGATGTTACTTATACCATAGAGTATTATTTTGAAGCTTTGAGGAAAGAGCTTGCAGCAGGAGAATACAAGGCATTTGCTGCTTCACTTAAAGTTTCGCCGGAACTTAACCGTACAGATCAGTACCTGAGCAACGCTAAAGGAATGTCTGCACCGGTAAAAATTGCTATTTATGCAGGTATCGCGATAGTAATTATTGGCCTTATTATTCTTTTTCGCCGCAAAAAACGCGAAGATTAATTAACATGCTTTTTACTGAGCAGCCCGCGGTTCCAACCCGGGCTGTTTATAAACTTTTTCTGGTCGATATAGGTGATCCATATAAAAGTTATCAGGATACCGATAACCGATCCGGCCAATACATCTTCAAAAAAGTGCTGGCTCAGATACATCCGCGAGTAGCCCACCATTAATGCCAGGAACAGGAAAAAGCTACTCCAGGCTTTATTCTTTACCAGATATGTAGCTACTACCCCAGCAGAAAAAGCGGTGACCGTATGCCCGGATGGGAAACTGTGCAGGGCAAGTATATATAATCCTTTTACAAAGTGTATCTTATCCAGTTGATCTTTAAAGTATAACCGGGGCCTTGGCATATCAAAACCTCGCTTAAGCACCTGCGCTATCAGCGATGACAAAGCATAACTGGTAATCAGCAAAAAAGACGCGCGAAAGTTAACCAGTAATAACAATGCCGATATGATGGCAATGGTTATCCCATCGCCTATGTAGGTGATATAAGGTTCTGTTAAATCAAGAAAATCTGTATAGAAACTGTTTACGGCAAAATAAATTTCAGACCGGGTGTAAAGCAGCTTGATTATTATGCAGGCTAATAAAATTATAAGGTAAGGAATCAGAAAGTATTTGGTTTTCTTAAAAACGTCTTTAGCGCCTGCATTCATCGGTACAAAGTAATGCATATACTTCTTCAATGCAAAAAAATGGTTATGTTTGAGTTTAAAACTGACCAAGCTACATGTCGAAAAGCATATTTCGCAAAAAATCTGTATCCAAGATACTGTCCGACGTCGCCAGCGGATTTAGCGACAGTGAGCACCCCGGCTCAACATCGCAACTTCAAAAAGCACTTAATGTAAAAGACCTCACCCTCATGGGCATTGCCGCCGTAGTAGGCGCAGGTATATTTTCTACCATCGGCGAGGCTTCTTTTAACGGAGGCCCGGGCGTTACTTTACTGTTCGTTTTAACAGCTATTACATGTGGTTTTTCAGCCATGTGCTACGCGGAGTTTGCATCGCGCATACCTGTGGCGGGCAGTGCTTACACCTATGCTTACGCCTCTTTTGGCGAACTGATCGCCTGGATAATCGGATGGGACCTGTTGATGGAATATGCAATTGGTAACATCGCCGTAGCCATATCATGGAGCGAATACTTTGTAAACCTGCTGGAAGGCTTTAAGATACATTTACCCGCTTGGGTAACCCTCGATTACTTTTCGGCATTTACCGCGCACGAAAAAATACAGGAACTTACCGCAAGCGGCCATACCGCCGACATTACCGACCGTATGCGCCTTGCTGCCGAGGCATGGGCAACCGCCCCCGGCTCAGGCAGTTTTAAGTTTATTGCAAATATACCTGCCCTGCTCATTGTTATTATCATCACTTACCTGGTTTATGTAGGCATTCGCGAAACCAAAAAGGCTACTAACGCAATGGTATACCTTAAAATAGGTGTGGTGCTGGCTGTTATCCTGATCGGCTTTTTCTATATAACACCTGCCAACTGGCACCCTTTTTTACCAAACGGTTTCGGCGGTGTAATGAAGGGCGTATCTGGCGTGTTCTTCGCTTATATCGGGTTCGATGCTATATCAACCACAGCTGAAGAATGCCAGAACCCTCAGCGCGACCTGCCGAAGGGTATGATCTATTCACTGATCATTTGTACCGTTCTGTATATTTTGATCGCCTTGGTACTGACAGGTATGGTAAACTATAAAGATTTGCAGGTGGGTGACCCGCTGGCGTACGTTTTTGCTAAGGTTGGCCTTAACAATATCAGTTATGTAATATCTGTAAGCGCTGTTGTGGCAACAGCCAGTGTACTGTTGATATTCCAGTTAGGACAGCCACGTATATGGATGAGCATGAGCCGCGATGGTTTGCTGCCAAAAGCTTTCTCGCGCATACACCCTAAGTTTCATACCCCATCATTTGCTACTGTTGTTACAGGCTTTGTGGTAGCCATACCGGCGCTGTTCCTTAACCTTACCGAGGTGACAAATCTGACCAGTATTGGCACATTGTTCGCCTTTGTTTTGGTTTGTGGCGGGGTACTGCTATTACCCCGGGAAGAAGCTGTAAGGGGCCGCTTCCGCTTACCTTATATCAACTCGCAGTTTATCGTGCCAATACTTTTTATTGCAGGTATAGTGATCTTTTGGGGTAAAGTTATGAACCTGATAAGCGGCGAAAACGTTCATGAACGCTTCCCATATTTCCTGTTTATCATACTATCAGCCACCCTTACCGTGTTATCATTTGTTAAAAAACTTTCCCTGATACCCGTTTTAGGCCTTTTAAGCTGCTTCTACCTGATGGCAGAGTTAGAGTATCAAAGCTGGATCCGCTTTCTTGCCTGGCTTATAATAGGCCTGGTGATTTATTTCACCTACGGGTATAAAAACAGTGTATTAGGCAAACAGACATCATAAAGTGTACTTGATTTATTATAAAGAGAAGCTGTCTCAAAAGGGCAGCTTCTTTTAGTTTCAGGTGTATTTTTTGTAACTTAAAGGCATGGGAGGCAAGGTAGTCTTTAAGGAATATGATCCTGACCAGT